>CANIIC010000077.1 GCA_947467395.1 Bryobacterales bacterium | reverse complement strand
GAGATGCAGCGGGAGCGGTCGGTTGTACCTTGGCCGCCATGATGCGATCGAATTGCTCAGGTGGAAGCGCGCGGACCAGCGTCATCATGCCCATCATTCCGGCAGTCCAAGTGGGTCGAAGTCCCAGCGTTTCGGGCTTGCCCTTGAACGGCTCGTCCATCACCATCCACATGTCTTGCGGATATCCTGGCACCTGCTTTTTCGCCGGATCGTCTTTCGGGTATTCCATGCCGGAGATGGGACCCACCATCGACACCATCTGATTCATGCCGTGATGCGGCATGTGGCAGTGCATCATCCAGTCGCCGGGTTTCTTCATGACGAACTCGATGTCTTTGGCCTGCGCGACTCCCACCAGCACCGTGTTTCCAGGCGCCCAGGTGGTCTCTGGAGCTCGGCCGCCTTCGGAGCCAGTCACGACGAACTGCGTGCCGTGGAGATGAATCGGATGATGATCCATGCCTAGATTGACCAGCCGGATCCGTACGCGCTCGCCGACCTTCACGATCATCGGCGTGGTGGCTGGGCCGCTCTTGCCGTTCATCGTGAGCCAGTTGTACTCCATGGCCAGCGTATTGGGCACAGCGTTGTTCGGCTTCAGCGCGAACTCTTGCAGGATGATGCCGAAGTCGCGATCGACCTTCGGAGCGTGCGCTTGCTTCGGATGCACGATAAACAGTCCGATCATGCCGAGCATCTCCTGCATCGCCATATGAGAGTGGTAAAAGAATGTTCCGTTCTGTTCCAGCGTGAATTCGTAGGTGAAGGTTCCGCCGGGTAGGATGGGGTCTTGCACGACACCGGGCACGCCGTCCATTTCAAAGGGAACCTCCAGTCCGTGCCAATGCATGGAAGTGGGTTCGGGCAGTCGATTGTCGACGATGATGCGAACGCGGTCGCCTTCCTGGACTTCGATGCTGGGTCCGGGCACGCTGCCGTTGTAGCCCCATGCGGTCATCGCGCGGCCGGGGATGAGTTCGGTCTGAATCACCTCCGCGATCAGGTTAAACTCCTTCACGCCGTCGACCAGCTTGTAGGGAAGTTTGGCAAGATCCGGAGTCACAACTGGCGCGAAGGGTTCGGTCGCGTTGGACGGGGCTGCCGGCAGTTTTTGATCCTGACCGGCGAGCGACTTCACGCCTGCCGTGATGGCTGCGCCCGCTGTGGCGAGGCGCGCGAAGAAATGTCTTCGATTCGAATTCATAGAGACCTCAAGAACATCAATGAAATGGAAGCGGAGGCGCACGGGTGCGCCAGCGAAGAACTAGAAAGCGGAGTACGGGCTAGACGCGCAGAACCGCGCGGGAGAGCGAGGCGGACAGTAGCGGTGGAGGTGGACTGGTTGCGGAGAACTCTTCGACCGGGGCGAGTGAGGGTTCAACGATCACCGGCAGGACAACCAACTCGAAGGTTGCAATGTCCATCGCCGGAGCGACCATGCGGACGCCATCCTCACTGACGAACTGCGAATGGCCACAGGCCTGCGCATCGTGAGTCTCGACGGGAGCAGGGACTTGGTGATGGCACGGCGGCTCTGGAGCAGGGGTGGAATGTTGGGTCGTTTCGCCGCACGGAAGCAGCGAACAGGCCGCGACGCACTGCGCGTGAAACGCAACCAGCGCGACCGATAAAAGGATGAGAATTCGTCTCATACGCTCTTCCGCCTTCAGCCTAACACGACCGTTCGGTTATGGGGGCCATAACAATTATTTGTTCGGCAACTTGCGGGTTCTCTGCCATACTGTGTCCATGCCGCAGTATATGAGAAGCCCGAGGTCTTTAATTTCGCTTCGGGTCTTCCTGCGTCTGACCGCAATGGACGTTTGCTGCGGTCCTCCTTCCCAACTCTAACGCTCCTCAAACAATTTGATCGTGGTGGGTCCTGCCGGGGATTCGTGTCCCTGGAGAGAGGTCTATATGGAGAAGGATTCGTCTGTTCTCTGGGAGGAAATCCTGGAGCCGGGCGCGACTTGGTCCCATGTCCTGAAGCGCGGCACGTCTCTGCGCCTGACGGACATGGAGGGTGGAGCCAACGTCAGCGCTCTCTTGTTCAATTTTGAATGTCCGGCGGAACGCTACAACATGCCGGACACGCTCAAGGCGCAGCATATCGCACGCCTGGCGAAACCATGTGTGATGTATTCGGACATGGGGCGCATCCTCTGTTCGGTCACCGAGGATTCGGTTGGCTGGCATGACACGATCTCTGGTCATTCGAATGCCGCGCTGGTGGAGCAGAAGTACGGAGCCCTCAATTACCAGACGGCCCGCAACGGCTTCCATCGCAATACCCACGATAGTTTCCTGATTGAGCTGGAAAAGTGGGGTTTGAGCGCACGTGATCTGCACGCCAACGCCAGCTTTTTCAGTCGCGTGACCGTCGACGACCTAGGAGCGATGCACTTTGTTCCTGGCAATTCGAAAGCTGGCGACTTCGTGGAATTGCGCGCCGAAATGAACGTGCTGACCATCCTGAACAGCTGTCAGCATCCGATGGACCCGGATCCGCAGTATCATCCGCGTCCCGTTTTGTTGAGTATCCGAAAGACGGCTCTTCCTGCTGCCGATGATGCCTGCCGCTTATTTCGGCCTGAGAACGAGCGTGGGTTCACGCTGACGGAGCGTTACTTCGTATGAGCCGACCGAATCCGATTTACCGCCACGTGATCCCGGCCGGCGACCCGTGGATGCATGAAGTGAAGAAAGGCCAGATCCTGCGCATTCTTGATTTGGAAGGCAACCAGGCCGCGGACACACTCTTCTACAACGCGCACGATGTAACCGATCGCTACAGCGCCCAGGATACGATCCGGGCGCAGGCCAACATCTACCTCACCACCGGCACGAAGCTGATGTCTTCGAATGGGAACGTGCTGCTGACCATCATCGATGACACCTGCGGGCGTCACGATACTTTGGGCGGAGCGTGCGCCACGGAGAGCAACCAGGTGCGCTACGAAATTGCCAAGGGGCACATGCATGCGTGCCGCCAGAGCTTCGTCAAGGCCGCGCTGGAATCTGGCAAGATGAGCAAGCGCGACATCCCTTCGAACATCAACTTCTTCATGAATGTCCCGGTGACGCCGGAAGGCAAGCTCACGTTCGAAGATGGTGTCTCCGCTCCAGGTAAGTATGTCGAAATGCGAGCCGAGATGGATGTGATCGCTCTGATCAGCAACTGCCCGCAGTTGAACAACCCGTGTAACGCGTACAATCCGACTCCGGTGGAAGTGCTTATTTGGGACGGGGGCGGCGATGTTTAAGAAAGTTCTCGTCGCCAATCGTGGTGCTATCGCATGCCGGATTTTCCGCACTTTGAAGCACATGGGTGTGGGTTCGGTTGCTGTTTACTCCGATGCCGACCGTCATTCGATGCACGTGGCGCAGGCCGATGAAGCCATCTACATCGGTGGTGCACCGCCCGCCGAAAGTTACCTGCGCATTGACGCGATCCTGGATGCCGCCGCGCAGTCGGGAGCGGAAGCGATTCATCCCGGCTACGGCTTCTTGAGTGAAAATGCGGTTTTTGCGGAGCGATGCCAGCAGGCGGGTATCGTCTTCATCGGACCTAGCCCAGAACAGTTACGCTCCTTCGGCAGCAAACACATTGCTCGCGAGATCGCGCAGGCTGCGGGCGTTCCACTGCTTCCGGGCACCGGACTGCTTGCCGATGCGGACGCGGCTGCGGAGGCCGCGAAGACGCTCGGCTACCCGGTGATGCTGAAGAGCACTGCGGGTGGTGGCGGTATCGGCATGCGTCGTTGTAACGACGAGGCCGAACTGGTTGCGGCGTTTGACTCGATCCGCAGACTCAGTGAGTCGAACTTTGGTTCCAGTGGACTGTTTCTAGAGAAGCTGGTCGTCCGCGCTCGCCACATTGAAGTTCAGATCTTCGGAGATGGCCAGGGTGAAGTCATTGCCCTCGGTGAACGCGATTGCTCCACGCAGCGCCGCAATCAGAAGGTCATCGAAGAAACGCCTGCTCCCGGCCTGTCGAAGGAAACTCGTGAGCAGTTGCTGGACGCCGCTGTTCGGCTCGCGAAACCGATTCAGTACTGTTCGGCTGGCACGGTCGAGTTCATCTACAATTGCGACACGAACCAGTTCTACTTCCTGGAAGTGAACACGCGTTTGCAGGTGGAGCATGGGGTGACCGAAGAAGTCACTGGCGTCGATCTCGTCGAGTGGATGGTTCGGCAGGCGGCCAACGAAATGCCGCCGTTGGGCTCCTTCGACATCCGACCCTGGGGTTGCTCGATCCAGGTTCGCGTCTATGCGGAAGATCCCGCGAACAAGTTCCGCCCCAGCCCCGGCCGCCTTGCTCTGGTGAAGTGGCCGACGGATGCGCGCGTGGAAACGTGGGTGGAGTCGGGCACGGACGTGACTCCGAATTATGATCCGATGCTGGCCAAGATCATCGTGCACGGCGAGTCGCGATTGGAAGCCGACCTCAAGATGCGCCAGGCGCTAGATGATTGCGTCGTGGCCGGACTGGAAACCAACCTTGCCTACTTGCGCAAGGTGATCGAAGATCCCATCTTTGTTTCCGGTGGCGTAACCACCGCGTTTCTGGGCGAGTTCGAATATCGCCGCACCGCTTTCGAAGTACTGCAGCCCGGCACGCAGACCACGGTGCAGGATTACCCGGGTCGCCGTGGTTACTGGAACGTCGGAGTGCCGCCTTCTGGTCCGATCGATACGTTCGCGTTCCGCATGGCGAATCGGTTGGTGGGGAATGATCCGTCGGCGGCAGGCCTTGAGATTGCCGTTACTGGTCCCACTCTTCGCTTCGATGCGGCCGCCTTTATTGCCCTCACCGGCGCGGACATGGGTGCGAAGGTGGACGGTCTCCCGCTGCAGCCGTGGACTGCGATCGAGGTTTCTCCTGGTTCTGTGCTGACTGTGGGTCGCGCTGCCGATACGGGTGTTCGCGCGTATCTCGCGATCAGCGGCGGCATCGATGTGCCGGAGTATCTTGGCAGCCGCAGCACCTTCATCCTCGGCAAATTCGGCGGTCACGCCGGGCGCGTGTTGCGCGCGGGCGACGTCCTGCACTTCCATCCGAACAAGCATCACCCGCCGCTTGAAGCGCCGGAGGGGCTGATTCCCACCTATAGCCACGAATGGGACATCGGCGTCCTTTCGGGTCCGCACGGGGCGCCTGATTTCTTCACCCCCGCTGATATCGAGATGTTCTTCTCGACGGCGTGGAAGGTGCATCACAATTCCGACCGCACGGGCATTCGCTTGATCGGTCCCAAGCCGCAGTGGGCTCGCAAGGATGGCGGCGAAGCTGGCCTGCATCCTTCGAACATTCACGACAACGCGTACTCGGTGGGAGCCGTCGACTTCACGGGAGACATGCCGGTCGTGCTTGGTCCGGATGGGCCCAGCCTGGGTGGTTTCGTGTGCCCGGCCACCATCATTCAGTCCGAACTATGGAAGATGGGGCAGCTTCGTCCCGGCGACACCGTTCGCTTTCATCCGGTCAACATTCGTCGTGCGCTGCAGATGGAAGCATCGCTCAACGCGGCAATCGATTCGCTGCACGGCACGCTCGACGATGTGATCGAAGAGCGGACCGTCGAGTCACCGATCCTTACCAGTACGCCGCTATCGCCGACGGGTCCCGCAGTCGTGCGACGCCAGTCTGGCGATCGCGCATTGCTCATCGAATACGGGCCGAACGTGCTCGATCTCAACTTGCGCTTCCGCGTGCACGCTCTACAGCGCGAACTCGAACGCACAGCGCTGGGTGGCGTGCTCGATATTACGCCGGGCGTGCGCTCTCTGCAGGTCCGCTACAACAGCACTCGCCTTCGTCGTGAAGCTCTGATGGAAGTGCTGGAAGATTGCGAAGCTCGCATCCGTACGCTGGGCGAGATTGAGTTCCCTTCGCGTACCGTCCACCTTCCACTTTCCTGGGACGATCCGGCAACGCAGACCGCGATCCAGCGCTACATGCAGTCGGTACGCCCGGATGCGCCGTGGTGCCCCAGCAACATTGAGTTCATTCGGCGCATCAACGGTCTACAGTCGGAAGAAGACGTATACCGCATAGTCTTCGACGCGAACTACTTGGTGCTCGGTTTGGGCGACGTGTATCTGGGCGCGCCTGTCGCGACGCCGCTGGATCCGCGCCATCGCCTCGTCACCACGAAGTACAACCCGGCGCGAACCTGGACTCCGGAAAATGCCGTCGGCATCGGCGGAGCTTACATGTGCGTTTACGGCATGGAAGGTCCAGGTGGCTACCAGTTCGTTGGCCGCACGGTGCAGATGTGGAACACGTACCGCACGACGCCGGAGTTCACCAGCGGTACGCCATGGCTGCTGCGCTTCTTCGATCAGATCCGCTTCTATCCGGTGACGGCGGCGGAGTTGCTCGAAATCCGCGATCAGTTCCCGTACGGCAAGTATCCGCTGCGCATCGAAACGCAGACGTTCAAGCCGTCGGAGTATCGGAAGTTCCTCGGCTCCATTCAGCGCGAGTCTGCGGCCTTCAAGAAGACGCAGGAAGCGGCGTTCATGGAGGAACGCGAGCGCTGGGCTGCCGCTGGCGCGCTCCTGCCCGCGGAGCCTCCGCCGATGGAAGCGCCTCCTGCCGACGAGACGGTTCCCGCAGGACACTTCGCGGTGCAGTCGCCCGTTGCCGCGAATGTGTGGAAGCTGGTGGTGCAACCCGGACAGAGAGTAGAAGCTGGTGATCAGTTGATGATCCTGGAAGCCATGAAGATGGAGATCGTCGTCACGGCTCCTGAGGCCGGCATCGTCACCTCGATGCGTTGTGCCGCGGGTCAGATGGTTCTGCCTGGTCAGCACGTCGCAACAGTGAAAGGGGTGGGCGTATGAGGCTGGATATTGCAGGTCTTCGCGAGCTGTACCAGAGCGGCGGCGCTAAGCCGTCCGATGTCGTTGCCGCCATCTATGACAAGATCCAAGCTCAACCACTGAACCCCGTTTGGATCTCCGTTGTTCCACGCGAAACCGCCCTCGCCAGAGCGCGCGCCATTGAGAGTGAGTCCAGTGCGCGCAAGCCTCTCTATGGGGTTCCCTTCGCCATCAAGGATAATATCGATCTCGCCGGTCTGCCTACCACGGCAGGCTGCCCCGCCTACGCGTACGCTCCAGAGAAGAGCGCCACCGTAGTGCAGAACCTGATGAACGCCGGTGCGCTCCCCATCGGTAAGACGAACCTCGATCAGTTCGCCACGGGACTTGTCGGAACGCGCTCGCCGCATGGAGCTTGCTCCAGCGTCTATGACGAGCGCTACATCTCCGGCGGTTCCAGCTCGGGTTCCGCAGTGGCAGTGGCGAGCAAACTTGCCAGTTTCTCTCTAGGTACGGATACGGCCGGTTCGGGTCGCGTGCCGGCAGCGTTCAACAATCTGGTTGGACTCAAGCCGACTCGTGGTCTCTTCAGTACGGCTGGCGTGGTGCCCGCGTGCAGAACACTCGATTGCGTCTCAGTGTTCACGCAGAATAGCGGGGATGCTCTTGCGGTTTGGCAGGCCGCTCGTGGTGTCGACGCCGATGATCCGTACTCGCGCGGCATCCGCACAGGATCGGATGCCGCGCCGTGGCTGGGCGGTCCGTTCCGTTTCGGCGTGCCCGCGCAATCGCAGTTAGAGTTCTTTGGAGATGATGACGCCGAAGAACTGTTCCAGCGCGCCGTCCAGCGGTTGGAAGCGATGGGCGGCGAAAAAGTGATCATCGATTTCTCGCCGTTCCGTGCTGCGGCCGAGTTGCTCTACTCAGGTCCGTGGGTTGCGGAGCGTCTCGCCGCGATTCAGCCGTTCCTGGATGCTCGCGGCGAGGAGATGAATCCCGTCGTCCGCGAGATTATCAGTGGAGCTCGCACGTATACGGCGGTCAAGGCGTTTCAGTCGCAATATCGACTGGAAGTGTTGCGGGCGAAGTCGATGGCGGAATGGGCCAAGATGGACGTGTTGTTGTTGCCGACAACCGGCACTACGTACACGATCGAAGAAGTCGAGCGCGATCCCATCAAGCTGAACAGTAACCTGGGCTACTACACGAACTTTGTGAACTTACTGGATCTCTCAGCGGTCGCGGTCCCGGCAGGTTTCCGCCCGAACGGGTTGCCCTTCGGTGTCACGCTGATGGGTCCTGCGTTCGTGGACGAAGCGTTGCTGCGCTTGGGCGCGGCCTTCTGCAAGCATCCGATGCCTGCTGTCCCGACGCCGCCGGGATGTATCGCAGTGGCTGTCGTGGGTGCGCATTTGTTCGGTCAGCCTCTGAATTCGCAGTTGCTGGAACGCGGAGCCCGGTTGATCAAGTCGACCAAGACCGCGCCCGGTTATCGCTTGTTTGAGTTGCCCGGCCAGAAACCCATGAAGCCTGGACTGCTTCGTGAGCCTGGCTTCGCGGGTCCGGGAATTGAAGTGGAAGTGTGGGCCGTGCCCGAGCAGTACTTCGGTAGCTTCGTCGGCTTGGTGCCGCCGCCGCTCGGTATCGGTACGGCTGAGCTGGAATCCGGCGAGCTGGTCAAGAGTTTTGTTTGTGAACCTTTCGCGCTCAGCGGCGCGAAAGAGATTACGCACTTCGGCGGTTGGCGAAACTACCTTCTATCGCGGTAGTTCGCTGAGTTTGTACGTTATTCTGAAGGGAGTTCTCGCTTGTTCGAGAACTCGTCCCCTCACACGGGATTGGGCCATGTGATGCCTCCCGCGCCTGTCGCGCGGACCAAGCAGTTCTAATGCTGGAGGCATTTTTATGGTCAATCCTATGGTGTGGCCGCTGTTGGCCTTTCTTGTTCTTTCCCTTGCCGTCGGTATTTACACCGCACGGTTCGTTCACAAGTCGGGCGAACGGTTCCTCGTCTGCGGCAAGTCGATGCCGTTCATCGTGATCGGTACGACGCTTGTCGCGCAGGCGCTCGATGGCAACGCGACGCTCGGTAACTCCGGCCTAACCTACGCAAATGGCTTCTGGTCGGGTATGGCGCTGTCTCTGGGGCTCGGGTTCAGTCTCTTCTTCGTCGGCAGGTTTCTCGCCGGTCCCTTGAATCAGATGGACCTGATCACGCTGCCCGAATACTTCTATGTGCGGTACGGAAAAATCACCGAGCTGGTGACGTCTCTGGTGACGTTCGTGTCCTTCTCGATTCTGCTCGCGGGCAACCTCGCGGCGTTGGGCTGGATCATGGCAGTCGCGTCGGGCTGGTCCTACACGCAGGCTTTGATTCTGGGTGCCGCGATCGTGTTCACCTATACCGTCGCCGGCGGTCTCTACGCTGCCATCTGGACCGACTTCGTGCAGATCTACGTCGCCATCGGCGGTTTCCTCGCGCTGGCCATCTGGCTGTACATGACTCAGGATGTGAGTGCCGCGTTCGCCGCGATTCCTCCGGCGCACTTGAACTTTGACGGCCTCACTTCTTTGGCTTCGGGCGGATTGGTGAACTGGTCGGTGATCTTGTCCCTGACGTTCGGCAACGCCATGGCGCTCGACTTTATGGAGCGTGTCTTCACCGCCAAGAGTCCGGCCGTCGCCAAGCGCGCCTGCTACTACGCTGGCACGCTGACGATCATCACGGGTCTGGCTGCTGCGTTTGCTGGACTGATGGCGCACAGTTTGGTGGGAGATGTTCCGGATGCTCGCATGGTGCTGCCGACGCTGGCATCCACAAAGGTGCCGTTCTGGATTGGAGCGCTCACGATGATCGGTGTCGTCGGCGCGTCCATGTCCACCTGCTGCGGCGTGATCATTGCGACGTCGGCTGTCATCTCGCGCAACATCATCCAGCGGTGGAGCAATCGCATCATGGACGACGAACAGTTGCTACGACTCACGCGCATTGCGGCTCTCCCCATGACTGCCGGCGGTGCCCTGTTTGCCTGGATTCGTCCGGAGCCCGGTATCCTGCTGGCTTTGGCGTTCGATATCGTCTTCGCGGGATGCGTGCTGCCGCTGGTGGCCGGCCTGTACTGGAAAAAAGCGAACGCCACTGGGGCGATGGCCTCCATCCTGGTAGGAACAGGCTCGCGAGTTGCGTGCTACTACTTGGTGCCGGAAGCCTTGGCGGGGCTCGATACACTGCTGCCGCCTGTAATCGGCACGATTGCGTTCTTAGTCGGTTGTAATCTGGCTACGTCCGGAGCACCGGTCATGGTCGAAGGAGGTGTTCAGCAGCAGCCGGTGGCTTAGCGGCCGACCAGCGCGTCCTCGTAAATGAGGGCTGCCGCTTCATCGAAACTCAACACATCGTCGTCGGCTGTCGGGAGGACCGCCGCGCTCAGTACGGGCTCCGGCGCATCCACGTGGAGCAGTGCAAGAGCGTCCGGTTGGAACGTGAGACGTTCTGCCAGGAGATCGGCGAGAGAAAATGCAGTCTTGGACACCCCGCCGGAAGTGTGTTCTTCCGACGCCGTCAAAACGTGAAAAAATTCATGCGCTAACAGGCGCCCAATCGCCCGCCCGTAGACCTCGTCCCGCTTGGATATCGAGTGCAGGGATGCCCCAAAGAATCGGTCCAGAGCAGCGCAATCCACCCAACTAAACGGCAGTACCTTGCCGTCCTGAACAGCGGTGGACGCCAAAGGCGTGCGGTCCTTGAACTTGGCGGAACTCTCCCGAGGTCGGCAGGAGCCCCGCAGTTCGACGGAAATAGTGTGATCCGCCTGACTGGTGGCGCCGGGCTTCAGCCACTGGAGTTGGATGCCCGCAGGAGCCAGCAAGCTCGCCAGCTCCTCGCGCATAAAGGGAAGGGAAGACGCCGATGCGGTTGAATCGGTTTTTAGATACACGCCGACTGTGGAGTGCGGCGCTAACGGAGCGACCGACCCGCCAAACAGGGCGTAACTACAGAAAAGGCAGACGAATGCCAGCAGACGCGCGTACATGGCGCAACCTCACTGGCATTATATACGTTTGCGCGGACCGAAAGTTCCGCCGGTTTCCTAGGGCTGTTTCGGGTCGATCCTCCACAGATTCTGCTGCCGTAAATTCGAGACCCAAACGGAGCCGTGGCCCACGCGAATGGCGTCGCCGCCCGCCCCAAACCACTGTTTCACGACGGTATTCGTCTTCGGGTCAATCTGCGTAATCGGAATCTCGAAGACCGTGAACCAGATATAGCCCTCGCCGTAGGCGATTTCGCCGCCGGTTCCCGGGGCGCCAGTCTCAATATTCGCGATCAATTTGTTGGTCTTGCCGTCCACGCGGGAGACCGTGCCGTCGCCCTGGTTGAGCGTCCAAACCGAACCTTCGCCGACGGTGATGAAGCGCGGCGTGGGGCCGGTCGGAACAGTTGCCAGCACGGCGTTGGTCTTCGCGTCGATCTTCGTCAGGACGCTCTTTTCAGGACTCGAAACCCACACCGCGCCGTCCAGATATACGGCCGAAACGGAGCCCGGGGCCACTGCGATCTCTGCGATCACTGTGTTGGTCTTCGGATCGATACGGGCAACCTTGCCGTTTACGAGGTCGGTCGGCATCCAGATGGCATCCGGGCTCGCCGCGATGCCGCCTTCGCTGTTGGCCGGATTCACCGGGATCGTCGCGACCACCTTCATCGTCTTTTCATCGACGCGCGCGACAGCCTGATCCCCACATAGCGGGACCCAAATGCTGCCGAAGCCCGCAGCCAAGCCGGAACACGGGCGTTTGCCTACGTCCACGGCCGCAGCGACGGTATTCGTCTTGGCATCCAGTTTGTGAATCGTGTTCTTCGGGCCATTCGCGACCCATATTGCGTCACTGGTGACCACCTGCCAATCCGGTGTTCCCTCCACTGGGAAAACTGCAATTGGCTTGATCGCTTCCATATCGCGCTTCACACCGGGCGTGCTGACGCCGGGGCGTGGGGGACGCTTCGCTCGCTGTTTCGCATCCTGTTTCGCGGCTGCGGGGGCCTCCTCTTGCGCGACCCCGATCCATGCCGTTGCAATCAGACTGGCCGAAGCCGTCGCTACAATTCGCCAATTCTTCACTCTGATGTCTCCTCGGGTGCGCTTATTCAGCCAACGTCGCGATTACGCGTTTCGGGTCCAGCCGCAGCAGCTTCGATTCCTTGGGGTTTGTCACCCACACGGCTCCGGATGCGGTCATGACCAACCCGCCGCCTTCGCCCCAGAACTGCTGCACAACGGCTTCTTTGTCCGCCGTCGTGTCGATGCGCATCAACGGGAAGCCCGTCGCGGTCGCCCACAGTGCGTTTTCGCCATAGGCGAGGCTGCCTTCCGTGGCTCCTGGAATCGAAAGATCCAGAGTCTTGATGACTTTGTTGGTCTTTGGATCGATACGGTCGATCTTGCCTTCTTTCAGGCCCAACACCCACATCGAGCCATCGCCAGAGGCAACCGCTGTCGGGGTTGCCGTGACCTTGATGCGCTGATCCACCAGGTTCGTCAACGGATTCATGCGCAGCAACTGATCGTCGGCCGGGCACACCACCCAGATGGACGCTTCCGCGTAGAGCATCGTGTTGCAGCTGGCTCCGACGCGGACTTCGCCGACCACGGAGTTGCTGTCGGGATCGATGCGAGAAAGCGTGGTCTTGTTATCGGTCAGCACCCACACGCTGTCGGGTGTGGAGACAACACCCAAGCGCGCCTTGCCGGCGCCAATGTTCAACGTCGCTTCGATCTTGCCGGTCTTCGGCTCCATGCGGGTGATCACACCCGAGGCGCAATCGGAGACCCAGAGGCTCTTGAAAGCGGAGACCGCTCCGGCGCAAGCCTGCTTGATGCCGGTGATGGAATCCTTCTTCAGGTTGGTCTTGGTGTCGATGCGATCCAGGGCCTCGCCCGAGGGGATCAGCAGAGTATCGGTGGCCAGCATCCACGTGGGGGACGCGGCAATCTCGGCTTCCGGCTTCAAGCGGGAAAACGGGATCAGGACGCCTGGCGTCTTGACGCCAAGTTTCGGTGTAGCTTCAGCAACTTTGGCCGCGGTCTTCGCGGGCTTGGACGGTTTTGCAACACGGTCTTCGGCTCGCGCGGGCAAGCCAGCCACGCCGAGCGCAAGCGCGAGTGCAGTCGTCTTCAGATAGACGGACATGGAGTTCTCCTGGGAGGTATGGATAAGACTCAGGCAGACACGAGCTGCCACCACTGGGGAAAACCACGGGACGAGGAGGGGACCGTTAAGCAGGCGGGGCTTAGCAGTAATTGAAGTATACGCGCCTTTTCTGTGGGGGCCAATCGATTTTTTGAATGGGTTGCACCATTGACAAAGCCTGGGGTGCATGTGAAACTCAGACTAACTTAGTGCTGCACCGCTTGCGACACTAAGCCCTGCCTCTGTCGGCAAACCCTGCGGGTACCCCGTCTCGCACCGCATCTCAACCCTGTAGCTGTTCGGTTCCGCCGCGCTGCGCCCTCGTGCGCTTCGTGAGTGGCGTGAACTCTACTTTGCGTTTAGAGGTGTATTTTGCGATCTCTTAAATTTTTAACTACTGCTTCCTCATTCCTACTGTTGGCCACGATCTCGCTCCCGGCCTTTGCCGCCGATGACGCCAGCACGCCTGAGTTCTTCGAAACCCGTGTCCGCCCGGTTTTGGCGGCGAAATGTTACGGTTGCCACACCAACGCCCCGCTGGGCGACTTGCGCGTGGATAGCGGCGAAGCCCTGATGAAGGGTGGTTCGCGCGGTCCTGCCGTGGTGGCTGGCGATCCTGATAAGAGTGTTCTGATTCAGGCGATCAAGCAGACCGGATCCCTGAAGATGCCGATGGCCGCTCCGAAGTTGAAGGACGCGGAAATCGAAGACCTCACCGCTTGGGTGAAGGCCGGTGCTACTTGGCCGAAGTCGGCCCTCTCTTCCGCCGCTCCGGCGAGCGACAAATACGTGATCCCGGCCGAGCGCAAACAGTTCTGGTCGTTCCTGCCGCTGAAAGCGCAGACGGTCCCTGCGGTGAAGGACACCAAGTGGGCCAAGACCACCATCGATAAGTTCGTGCTGGCGAAGCTGGAATCCGAAGGCATGAAGCCTGTAGCACAGGCGAACAAGCGTGATCTGTTGCGTCGCGCGTATCTGGATCTGACGGGGCTGCAGCCGACGCTGGAAGAAGTGAACGCGTTTGAGGCCGACAAATCGCCGGACGCCTTCGCGAAAGTGATCGATAAACTGCTGGCGTCACCGCAGTACGGTGAACGTTGGGGACGCGCCTGGTTGGACGTGGCACGCTTCGGTGAAGACGACTACCGCAGCTTGAATCCGAATCCTCGGGGCTACTTTCCGTATCCGAATGCGTTCATGTATCGCGACTGGGTAATCCAGGCGATGAACGACGACATGCCCTATGACCAGTTCGTGAAGGCTCAGATCGCGGGTGATCTTCTGGACGAGAAGATTCGTTACAAGACGCTACCGGCGACCGGCTTCCTGGGCTTGGGCCCCTGGTATTTCGACAACGGTGCGGTGGAAGTAACGCGCGCCGATGAACGTCACGATCGTGTGGACGTGGTGACACGCGGCTTCCTCGGGATGACCGTAGCGTGCGCCCGCTGCCACAACCATAAGTACGATCCGATTCCGCAGACCGACTACTACTCGCTCGCCGGGGTCTTCTACAACACCGATTACCACGAATATCCGCGTGTGCCGAAAGCCACGCTGGACAAGTGGATGATGATCAATGATCAGGTGGAAAAGAAGAACAAGCGCATGCAGGAGATGCAGACGGAACTGGCAACCCAGCTCTCCGAAACGCTGGCGTTGAAGACGGCCGATTATCTGCAGGGCGTGTTTGATGTAAAGGGCCCGCAGAAGCGCGATTTGGCGACCGTAGTGGAAAGTCGCAAGCTCGACTACGAATTGCTCGACCGTTGGGTCAAGTACATGGACAAGGCGACCACGAAGTACAAGCAGAAGGACGCCTGGCAGGCCATGATGAAAAAGGGCGGCAACGCCCAGCAGGCCAAGAAAATGGCCGAAGAGTTCCAGGCCGAAGTGACCCGCGTGATGATTGCGCGTCATGACTTGGACGAAGAGAACGAAATCATCTACGACCAGTCGCTCGAAACGACGAAGAAGAAGAAGCGCGCGAACAAGCCGAACGAATTTAAGACCAACGACGACTTCTGTCCGAATTGCGGCCTGCGCTTGAAGAACATGCCGGAAGATGACAACAACTTCTGGACCGAAATCTTCCAGCGTGAACTGCGAGACGACGAAGATCCCAACGCGATGATGGCGGCGGGGGCTCGTCAGGGGAATCCCGGCGTGCTGTTGTTCCGCGGTTGGGGCCTCGAAGCGCGCATCGGTGCTGGTGACCAGGCTCGCCTGGCTGCGCTTCGTGCAGAGATTGACGAACAGCGCAAGCAGTTGGAACCGGCCTATCCCTACATTCACGGTGTAGAAGACAAGGCGACCATGAAGGATCTGGAACTGGCGATCCGCGGCAACCCGGAGAACCTGGGTGACAAGGTTCCGCGTCACTTCCTGTCTGTCTTCGCCGATGGTGATCCGACGCCGTTCACGAACGGCAGCGGTCGTCTTGAGCTTGCCGAAGACATTATTAAGCAGCCGATCGCAATGCGTGTGATCACCAACCGCATCTGGAAGGGACATTTCGGAACCGGAATCGTCGACACCCCGAGCAACTTCGGTATGGGCGGCGAACGCCCGACGAATCCGGAACTGCTCGAATACCTGGCGAAATACTTCGTAGACAACGGCATGTCGATCAAGAAGCTGCATCGCGAGATCATGCTGAGCTCGGTCTACCAGCTGAGCACCGCGAACGACATGGAGAACTACACGAAGGACTCCGGCAACCGCCTTTACTGGCGCGCGGAACACCGCCGCATGGATGCCGAGCAGGTTCGCGACTCGATCATGCAGGTGTCTGGGAATCTGGACAAGTCCTCTTATGGTCCGTCGCAGGAACTGACTCCTTCGAATATGCGCCGCACGGTGTATGGCCGGGTGAGCCGTTACAAGCTGGATACGTACCTCCAGTTGTTCGACTTCCCGAGCCCCAGCATCAGCGCCGAAAAGCGCTTCGTGACGACCGTACCGCTGCAGCGCTTGTTCCTCATGAACAGTGACTTCTCGCAGATCGAGGCGGAAGAGCTGGCCAAGCGTGTGGCCTCGGAACCCAACAATCGGGCCCGCATCAAGAAGGCGTACGAGTTGGTCTATCTTCGTCAGCCGACCGAGCAGGAGATCGCACTGGGTCTCGAATATCTGGCGACGGAACCGTTGAAGGAATACGACGAACTCAAGGCGAAGGAAAAAGAAGCAAAGGACAAGGCGCCCGCAGGTCGTGGAGCTCGCAACACCACGGTCTCGAAGGCGGAGAAGCCCGCCGCAGATACGGCCGCTCCGGCTGAGGGATCGGGGATGCCTGCGGGCGAAGCGGCCAAACCGGAAGTAGCCAAGGCCGAAGAAGAGGCCAAGTCGACTACGGTGGACGCGAAGCCTGCTGGTGATGCCAAGCCGATGCCGCTCGAAACAGCGGATGCGGCGGCGGGCGCAGCGGCTCCTGCGGCAGACGCAGACATGGGCAATGGAATGATGGGCGGCGTCAATGGCCGTCGTGGCGGACGAGGTGGACTGGCAGAGATCAAGTACGATCCCACGGCGTGGGGTCGGTACGCGAAGGTTCTGTTCAGCTCCAGCGAGTTCCTGTTCATCAACTAAGAGACAAGAGGAAAAGACCATGATGATGCCACATAAAGCTTCCAGTCCTTTGACCCGGCGTGATGCACTCCGCCGCGTGGGTAACGGTTTCGGTTTCGCGGCACTCGCCAGCATGTTGGGCAGCTCGCTGGCGAAGGCGGACGTTGTGAAACCAGATGGAACACTCGGCGTTGCGACCTTGGATTTCAAGCCGCGCGTGAAACGGGTGATCTTCCTGTTCATGAACGGCGGCATGTCGCACGTCGATTCGTTCGACTACAAGCCGATGCTGGAGAAGTACGACGGCCAGCCGCTTCCAGGCGGCATGGCCAAGACCGAACGTCGCACGGGCGAGCTGATGAAGTCGCCGTTCGCGTTTAAGAAGTACGGCCAGTCCGGCATGGAAATCAGCGAACTGTGGCCCCACCTGGGCGAAGTCGCTGACGACATCTGTTGGGTGAAATCGGTCTACACCGAAATCCCGAATCACGAACCTTCGTGCCTGATGATGAACACCGGCGCCAATCAGGCGGGCCGTCCGTCGATGGGTGCATGGATCACCTACGGGCTGGGTACGGAGAATCAGAATCTGCCGGGCTACGTGGTACTGTGTCCCGACATTCCGACAACGGTCGGTCCTCCGCTGTGGAGCAACGGCTTCCTGCCGGCAATCCACCAGGGCACCTACATTTCGAATGCGGTGACGAATGGACCGCAGGGCGACATGATGATGGAGGAGATGCCGGAACCAATGCCGGCGGCCGACGGCAAGGATGAGAAGAAGGACAAGAAAGTTGTCGTCGAGAAGAACTTCGATCCGAAGAAGCTGATCAGTTACGTCAACAATCCAAAGTTCACGCTGGACGAACAGCG
>CANIIC010000076.1 GCA_947467395.1 Bryobacterales bacterium | reverse complement strand
ATGGTCATGTTTAGCAGCAGGTGATTTTCTTGGCTGGGATCGCTTTGTTGCGCGTGCAACATTCAGCGAACAGGAAGGCGAGGAGTTCTTCAAGCACCGGGGTGTTGGCCGAATACCAGAGGAAGGTGCCTTCGCGACGGACTTGCACCAAGTCTTCGTTCTTCAGTTTGTCGAGGTGGTGCGAGAGCGTCGAGTTGGGGATCTTGAGTTCGCTGCCGATGTCGCCAACGATCAGGCCGTCCGGATGGGCACTCAACAAGAGTCGAACGATGCGCAGGCGCGCGTCGGAACCGATGGCGGAGAACATGTCGGCGTAACGGGTGAGTTGGCTGTCGTCGGGCTGGGACTTGGGTGCGGGTCGCGCTGCCATATTTCCATACTACTCGAAATATGAAAGGTCGTCCAGCAGCGTGGGTGGCTAGAGTCGCGCGAGGGTGGCTTTTCGGGTTTTGTCGAGGCTCATCTGGAGCGATTCCCCGGGCAGGTTCTCGACGAACGGGGCCATGATCTTGCCCATGCCGAAGGGGATGTCGCGACTGAGAGAGATGGTTTCGGTGCTGATCATCACACCGCCGTCGCGTTCGTGGAACAAGCGGTAGCTGGCCAGGCGCCACAGGAGGCCGCGGTCTTGACCGACAGGGAGTTCTTTTTCGTTGGGTTTGCCGGCGTCGTTCACTTCGGCGATGCGGGTGGTGACGTCGCGACACCAGACGCGGGAGGCATCGACAGGGATGTAGTCGACCTTATGTTCGGTATTGAAGACGGCAGAGAGAAACAACTTGGCCTTGACGTAGCGCAGATACACGTTGAACTGGTCGTTCTGGTGGGCGCGGATCTTGGCGGCTCCGATTTCAGGCTTGTAGATGTCGGTGTGACTGGGGTAGTCCTGCGCGACGATCAACGCGGTCTTGAGTGTGGCCTTCGGGACGAACACGGCACCCGCCCAATGCTGGATGAGGCCACCCTTGACGGGGATCAGTCCGTTGGCTTGGATGGGGCGAACGGAGGAGGCGCCGGCGCGAAGTTGCTGCGCGATGTTCGGGGCGTCGAACCAAAGGGGTTTGCTGCCTTGCACACTTGGGGTAAAGCGAGCCTCGGTTTCAGCGAGGTGGCGGTCGAAGGCAGAGATGGTTTCGGGCTTGAGATCGGCGGCGGAGAGTTCAGTGGAGACACCAAGGAGCGCGCCAACGAGGGGGAAGCACTGGCGACGGGTGAAGTACGGCACGCTTCATTGTAACTTCCGGGTTAAACTGGACGCCGGACTACATCATGGTTTCCAGACTTGCGGTACTTACACTCGGGGCAGCTCTGCTAGCGGCGGCTGCCGATTTTTGGACGAAACCGTTCGCCCAGTGGACGGATAAAGAGATTCAGCAGATGGCGACCGATTCGCCTTGGGCAGACCGGATGCTGGTGGAAACCGGCGATCGCGGCAACATTGGGAACCCGGACGATCCGAAGGGCGCCGTCCAAGGCAACCTGACGGCGCCAATCATCGTGGCGTGGCAAACCGCGCTGCCGGTGAAGCAGGCGCTGTATGGCAAGGTCGACAATCCGCAGGCAAAGCAGTTGCTGGAGCGTCAGGAGACGCAGCACATTCTGCGTTTGAACGGCTTCCCTGGACAATTCCGGGCGAACGCGCAGGACCTGACCAAACTGACGGCGGACACGGTGATCAAGATCAAGGGCAAGCCGGATCTGCACCCAAGCGAGATCCAACTCTCTGCTCCGGCTGGTCCGGGCCGGGCTGCACCCGTGGCAGAATCTCCCGCGGAAGAGGCTCCTGCGGCTGCGACAGGTCGAGGTGCAAGAAACGCTCCGGTAGCAACGCCGGCGGGACCGGGATTCGGTCGAGGCCGCGGCGGTGGTGCTCCGTTCGACATCTACATGGTGTTCCCGATGGATTCGATCACGGCCGCCGACAACGAATTCGAGTTCCAGACGAAGGTCGGGAAGATGTCGATTCGGAAGAAGTACAAGGTGAAAGACATGATGTACAACGGGAAGTTTGAACTCTAGGAAACAGTACGGGGCCGTCTTACCGCGGCCGTTTTACGATCGCCCGGCCGAAGTGGTAGCGCGGGCGTTGTTGGGAAAGATTCTGGTCCATCGCGATGCGGCAGCTCGCATCGTGGAGACCGAAGCCTACCTTGGACTCACGGACCGCGCGGCGCATGCGTGGCGCGGTCTCACTCCTCGCACGAAAGTCCTGTTTGGTGCGCCGGGGCACGCCTACGTGTATCTCATCTACGGAATGTATGAGTGTTTGAACCTGGTCGCGGAAGGCGAGGGATCGCCGGGATGCGTGTTGATTCGGGCGCTGGAGCCGGTGGCGGGGATCGATGGGATGCGGGAGCGGCGGGGTGCGGTGAAGCGCGATCGGGATCTGGCGAATGGGCCGGGCAAGCTGACGATCGCGATGGGGGTTACGCGCGCGTTGAATGGGGCGGATGTGACGCGCGGGGTGTTGACGGTGTGTGAGCCGGTATCACAAGAAGAGTTTGAGATCGGCGTGTCGCCGAGGATCGGAATTCAGCACAATGTCGACTGGCCGCTGCGATTTTTCATCGCGGGCAACCCGTGCGTGAGCCGTTAGTCTTCGTTGAGCGACGGCCGGTAGATGTCGTGGAGGCGGAGGAGCCCGTGGCACTTACCTGCTTCGTCGACGACCGGCAACACTGAAATTTGCGACGGGCGATCTTCCATCACCAGCAGAGCTTCGTTGAGTAACGCACCCGGGCCGATGGAGAGAGGCTTACGGGTCATGACATCCGCGGCGCGGAGGTCACGGATATCGTCGTGAGCTTCGAAGGCGCGGCGGACGTCGCCATCGGTAATGAGTCCTTCCATGTGTCCGTCAGCAGAGAGCACACAGGCCGCACCCAGGGGTCGGCGGGAGAGCGCGATCACAACGGTCTTCAGCGAATCGTTCGAGGCGACCCAGGCGACTTCTTCACCGGAGTGCATCACGTCGGCAACGGTCATCTTCAGGCTGCGGCCAAGTTGGCCACCGGCATGAAGATGCGCAAAGTCGCGAGCGGTGAAGCCTCGGGACTGCATCAGGGCGACGGCCAGCGCATGACCGATGGCGAGGGCGACGGCGGAACTGGAGGACGGCATGAAGCCTTCGGGATCGGCCTCGCGCGGCACGCTGCCATCGAGCACCACGTCCATTTCGCGAGCGAGCGGCGAGTTCACGTTGCCCAGGATGCCGATGAAGGCGGCGTTGAAGTGGCGGAGGCTCGGGATGAGTTGCAAAAGCTCAGCCGTGGCACCGCTTTTCGAGATCATCAGCACCACGTCGCCGGGTTGGCAGATGCCGAGGTCGCCGTGGTTGGCTTCGGTTGGGTGCAGGAAGACGGCAGGGGTTCCGGTGCTCTGCAGGGTCGCGGCGAGTTGGCGCGCCAGGTGGCCGGATTTCCCGATTCCGGTGACGATCAGCTTGCCCGGGCGGGAGCGAATCAGCTCAACGGCCGAGGGCAGCATGGCATCGATGCGTTGGGCGGCGGCGAGGATGGCCTGCGCCTCTGTTTCCATGAGGATGCGGGCGCTGCTGAAGGGTTTGGGCGTAGCGGTCACTCAGGCGCTACTGTAGCATGTGAGGTTCGGAGTCTGTTACCCTTGGACCGTTTGCGATGGACTCTGCCTGTATAAAGCACACTGACCTCCCCGAGACCTCGAAGCTGTTCGGCGACTTGCTGTACAACTTCGCGCGCGTAGCCAAGTTTTATGCGCACGACCCGTCGCAAGCCGCGTCGTTTGATGCGGCGGCCAAGCAGATCCAGTATCCGGCGGAGCGTCGCGCGGCGATGGCCAAGGCTCTGGCTGGTCAGAACCCACCTTCCGAACTGCTGACACGGTTCGCGCAACCCGAGACCGTGGTGGTCGTGACCGGACAGCAAGTCGGTTTGTTCGGCGGCCCGGCGTACACCATCTATAAAGCTCTGACTGCGGCCAAGCTGGCGGCGAACCTGACGGCTCGCGGGATTTCAGCGGTGCCAGTGTTCTGGATGGCGACCGAGGATCACGATTTTGCCGAGGTCAATCACACGTGGGTATTCAACGGCGACGGACACCCGGCGCGCGTGGGAGTGGAAGCTGCCGTCGTCGGGCAGCGGCCAGCAGGCGAGTATCCGGTGCCGCATCCTCCGATCGATGAGTTGCGTGCGGCCATGACGGGTTTCCCGGAAACGGACGCTGTAATCGCGGCGGTGAAAGACGCATATCGGCCGGGTGTAACGATGGGCTCGGGGTTCCGGGCGCTGGTGCTGAAGTTGCTGGAGCGCGTGGGCGTCTTGGTTCTGGATCCGTTGGATCCGGCGATTCGCGCGATTGGTGCTCCACTGATGGCCGAGGCGGTGACCAAGGCGCCGGCGTTGAAGAGCGCGCTGCTGGCTCGCGGACAGGACCTGAGCGAGGCCGGGTATCACGCGCAGGTATTGGTGGAAGAGAAGACGTCGCTGTTCTTCCTACTCGATAAAGGCCAACGGACGACGCTACGGTTGAAGGATTCTGAGTGCGCAACGCTGGCGGCTCGGGCCGCGGACGTATCGCCGAATGCCCTGCTCCGTCCGGTGTGGCAGGACTTCATGCTGCCGACGATCGCCTACGTGGGCGGTCCCGGCGAGCTGGCGTATTTCGCGCAATCAGCGGTGCTGTATCGCGAGTTGCTGGGTCGCATGCCGGTGATGTTGCCCCGGGCTTGCTTCACCGTTCTGGATGCGCGGTCTGAGAAGCTGATGAAACGCTTCGGGCTAAGCTTGCCGGATCTGATGGTGCCGGGCGACGCCCTGCGCGAGAAGATCGCACAGCAGTTGGTTCCCGCGACCCTGGGTGCGGACTTCGAAAGCACGAGGGCCGCGGTCACAGAGAATCTGGACTACCTGCGGGCGAAACTCATGGAGTTCGATCCGACCCTGGCGGCTGCGATGGAGAAGAGCCGCACGAAGGTGCAATATCAGGTGGAGAAGATGAAACGCAAGACGGCGCGCGAATCGTTGCGCCGGGATGAGCGGGCTTCCGCAGACACATCCTACCTGCGCGGTGTCGTGTATCCCGAAGGCCACTTACAAGAGCGGCTTCATTCGATCCTGCCGTTCCTGGCAAAGTACGGCATGGAACTGGTGGACAAGCTGTACGCCGAGGTGAAACCGGAGTGCCCGGATCACCGCGTGATCACACTGTAGTTACTGCAACTCGATCGGCTGATCGAACACCACATCCATCGACGATCCCTGGCGAAGTTCTACGTCTTTGCCCCGGGTCAGGAGTGCACTGGCAAGTCCGACTGCGGCACCCGCACCGCCCCCGATTCCCGCACCTTTGAGTGCAGAACCGCTTCCATAGCGGCCGACCATGGCCCCTAGCATCGCGCCGCTCCCGGCAAGAATCGCGATTTGTCGCGTGTCTTTCCCGACGGTGGAACCTTGTTTGACGGTATTCTCACTGCCCGTCACTTGCTGGCCACCGGCATCCCCTTCGAGCGAGGTCAGGCGCGGTTCGATTTTGAATTGTTGACCGCTGGAGAATGTGAGCCTTTCGAGGCGAATGGCAAGTTCGGCGCGACCCTTCACTTTGCCCGCACGATTCACCATCGCGACCACGCCTTGGACATGGCTACCCATCGGCACGACGACGTGCCCATCGGCGGTGATGGGGGTCGCAGTCTGGAGATAGACGTAATCGCCGACCTTGGCCGTGCGGGTGTTGATTGTGTTCTGCACGCGCAGCAGAACGTGGGCTCCGGCGGGAATGTCGGCGGCAGACACGACTGCAACGGCGAAGACCAGGGTGGCGAGAAGTCGCATGGGTGCTCCTTTGACTATGATTGTGACGCGAATCGAGGGCGAGTGGTTGCGGCGCAATAATGGGGGTATGAAGATCGCGATTGACGGCATGCACTGTGACGCCTGCGTGCGGCGGGTGAAGAAGGCGCTGGAGAAGGTGCCTGGAATCACGGTAGAGAACGTCGCGGTGGGTTCGGCAGACATTGCCGCGGACGAGGCGCATACGCCGGCGGTGCTGGAGGCGATTCGCGATGCCGGCTACGAACCAAGAACAAACGCTTAATATCCAGGTCGGCGGCATGACCTGTGCTGCCTGTCAGCTCCACGTGCGCAAGGCGCTGGAGAAGACGCCGGGAGTGTCGGAAGCCGCGGTTAATCTAATGGCTGGCGAGGCGATGGTCGTGTTCGATCCGTCGAAAGTTGGACCGGATGCCTTGCTCGAAGCTGTGCGGGATTCAGGCTATGACGCGGAGTTGCCGCCGCCAGATGTGGCGGAGCAGGAAGCGCGCGAGCAGGCGCAGATCGCCGATGCGCGGAGCCTAATGCACAAGGCGATCGTGAGTCTGGTGCTGGGCTCCGGCGCAATGTGGCTGTCGATGCAATACATGCACGACAACTGGGCGCACTGGGCGCTGCTGGTGGCAACGCTGTTCGTGATGACGTGGGCAGGCGGACGCATTTTCACGGGCGCTTGGCGCGGAGCCCTGCATCGCTCGATGGACATGAACACGCTGGTCGCGCTGGGCACGGGTGCGGCGTTCGTGTATTCAGCAGCCGTGACGGTCGTGCCGGGCTTCTTCGCCGCGCGCGGGATCGGGCACGATGTGTACTTCGAAGCCGCAATCTTTATCTTGGCGTTCGTAATCACGGGCCGGGCACTCGAAGAACGCGCGAAACGGCAGACCACGAAGGCGCTACGGGAGTTGATGGGCCTACAGGCTCCGACGGCTCGGGTATCGCGCGAGGGAGTCGAGTCCGAGGTGCCGGTGAGCAGTGTTCGCACGGGCGATGTGATCGTCGTGCGGCCGGGCGAGAATCTGCCGGTGGACGGCGAGGTGATCGACGGATCGAGCTACGTCAACGAGGCGATGCTGACGGGGGAGCCAGACCCGGTCGAGAAGGTCGCCGGCAGCCTGGTGGTTGGCGGGACGCTGAACACGCTGGGGAGCTTCCGGTATCGGGCGACGACGTTGGGCGGCGCGAGTGTGCTGTCCCGCATCGTGGCCTTGATGCGGCAGGCGCAGACGTCGCGGGCGCCGATTGAGGCTGTGGCCGACCGGATCAGCGGAGTGTTCGTGCCGACAGTGATTGGGCTCGCGACGCTTACGCTGCTGGGGTGGGTGTTCACGGGACATGACTGGGTGCAGTCGGCGGTCGCGGCGGTAGCGGTGCTGATCATCGCCTGTCCGTGCGCGATGGGCCTGGCGGTGCCGACGGCGGTGATGGTTTCGGCGGGACGGGCGGCTCAAGCAGGGTTGCTGGTGAAAGGCGGCGCAGCGCTGGAGCAGTTGCACGCCGTCGACGTAGTCGTGCTGGACAAGACCGGCACGGTGACTGAGGGGCGCCCTCGCGTGGTGGAGGCGAGCATCTCCGATGAGGCTCTGGCATGGGCGGCGGCGGTGGAGCGACGGAGTGAGCATCCGCTGGCTCGGGCGGTGACTGAGTATGCGGACTCGCGTTCCCTGCCCTTGTTCGAGGTAACCGGCCTCGAAGCGGTTCCGGGTCGCGGGGTGCGTGGCGTGGTGGAAGGGCACACGATCGCGGCGGGGACGGCTGCATTCCTGGGGGTGGACGAGTCAAACGGCGGGCTGTTGATCAGCGTGGATGGGAGTCTGGCAGGAATGTTGCAGATTCACGATCCCATTCGGGAGACGAGCCGGGCGGCGGTCGGAGATCTTCGGTCGATGAACGTTCGCGTAGTGCTGCTAACCGGGGATCGCAGGCCGAATGCCGAGCGGGTCGCGGAGGCGGCCGGGATCCATGACGTGATCGCCGAGGTCCTGCCCGAAGGCAAGGTCTCGGAGATCCGGCGATTGCAGAGCGAGGGCCGCAAGGTGGCGATGGTCGGCGATGGAATGAACGATGGTCCGGCGTTGGCGCAAGCCGACGTCGGCATCGCGATGGGTTCGGGCACGGGCGTGGCGATCGAGGCTGCAGATGTAACTCTGCTGCGATCTGACCTGCGGGCCGTGGCTCAGGCGGTGCGACTGTCGCGAAAGACGTGGCGAATTATCAGGCAAAACCTGTTTTGGGCCTTGGCTTACAACGTGATCGCGATCCCAGCGGCAGCCTTGGGGCTGCTGAATCCGATCATCGCGAGCGCGGCCATGGCGGCCAGTTCATTGACCGTGGTCGGAAACAGTTTACGACTACGCAAAGCGAACCTCGAACACTGAACCAAAACCCTGCCAAATACCAGGAGGGAAAGGGCTTGACCCCGCTCCCCGCATGCAATATTCTCACTGGAGCACTTCGGTTCCGCACCGAATCCTTTGGGGGTAAATCAAAAAATGCGATTCTGCAAGTCCCTGTCTTTCTTGCTGCTCGCCGCGACCGCGCTGTTTGCGCAAAGCGACCGCAGCCAAGTCACTGGCACAGTGTTCGATCCGGCTGGAGCCGTGGTCGGTAACGTAACGATCCAAGCTCGCAACATTGATACAGGTGGCGATTACTCGGCGGTCAGCACCAGCACCGGCAACTATACGTTGTCGGAGCTTCCGGTCGGCCAGTATCAGCTCCGCGCAACGGCCTCGGGTTTCAAGACTTACATTCGTGATGGCTTCGGCGTGCAGGCCGGTCAGGTCTACCGCATCGACATTCCCTTGGAAGTCGGCGCAACGAGCGATTCCGTAACCGTGACGGCGGAAGCTCCGCTGTTGAACACGGAAAGCAGCGAACTCGCGCGCAACGTCACGTCGGCGAATCTGAACAAGCTTCCGGTGCTCGGCATCGGGTCGGCGTTCTCCTCGAACAGCGGCGTCCGCCAGCCCCTGGCGGTGACGAACCTGGTTCCGGGCGGCATCTTCGTGGGTGACAACGTCATCCGCTTGAACGGCACGCCGAGCAACACGCAGTCGGTGCGTGTCGAAGGTCAGGATTCGACCAACTACACCTGGGTGAACGCGGTATCGCAGAATCAACCCAGCGTGGACGCAATCGAAGAGTTTCAGGTGCAGACCAGCAACTACGCGGCGGAGTTCGGCAAAGCCGGCGGCGGCGTGTTCCTGGTGACAATGAAGTCGGGCAACAACAAATATCACGGCAGCGTGTACGATTACCTGGTAAACGAAGCGCTGAACGCTTCGACTCCGTTCGTCAACGCCAAACCTCGCGCCCGCCGCAATGACTACGGCTTCACGTTCGGTGGACCGGCGGACATCCCGAAGGTGTATGACGGCCACGACAAGACGTTTTACTTCTTCAACTTTGAACAGTTCCGCGAGAAGACGATCATCAACAACGCTCCGATCACGGTGCCGACGACGGGTTATCGCGCTGGCGATTTCTCACAGGCGCTGACGGCGCGTTCGGCGACGGTCAACGGCATCACGTATCGCGAAGGCAGCATCTTCGATCCCGCTACGCAGACGACCCTGAACGGCCGGCCCTCGCGCACGGCGTTCGTGAACAATGCGATTCCGGTGTCGCGTTTTGACCCGGTGGCGCTGAAGATTCAGAACCTGATCCCGACCCCGAACATCGCGGGCGCGCTATTCCAGAACTACCTGCCGGCGTACAACGCGGACCGCAAGACCGACATCACGTCACTCAAGCTGGACCAGAACATGGGCAGCAAGGGCAAGATCTCCGGATTCTACTCCTTGACCCGCACGCAGTCGGCGACGTCCGCAGTGCTGGGCGCTGACGGTCTGCCCGATCCGATCTCGCAGGCTCGCGGCAACTTTGACTGGGTGCATACGGTCCGTATCAACTACGACTACAACCTCAGCCCCTCAATGCTTCTGCACGTGGGTGTGGGTTATGTGAATCAGCGTGGTCCGACGTCCTACGTTCCGGGCCGCAACGATTTTGACCCCTCTGTGCTGGGCCTGACGGGCATCCCGTATACGGGTGTGTTCCCGCGCATCACGGGCCTGACCGGCGCAAACAACACGGGCGGCATGTCGACGATGGGTCAATCCACCGCCGGCACTGGTTTCAAGAGCTGGCGTCCTTCGGGCAACATCAGCCTGACCTGGATCAAGAACAACCACACCTTCAAGTTCGGTGGGGAAACGATCATCGGCCATTACACCTACGGCAACCTATCTTCGAACCGCGGCATCTTCAACTACTCCGCGAACTCGACGGCAGATGCCGCGCTGTTCGGCCAGGCGATCACCGGCGGTGTCTCCGTCGGCTTCCCGTACGCCAGCTTCCTGCTGGGTGCGACCGACAGCTACCAGATTGGACCCACGACCAACCAGCACATGCGTGAGAAGGCGTTCTCCTTCTTCGCGCAGGATACCTGGAAGGCGACGCGCCGTCTGACGATCGACTACGGTATCCGCTACGACTTCCAGACGTATCTGCGTGAAGGTGCGGGCCGCATGCCGAGCTTCTCGCCGACGGCGATCAACCCGACCTACGGCCGCAACGGCGCCACCATTTACGATGGCTTCCTGCCGGGCCGCTGCCAGTGCAACCTAGGCAAGAACTACCCCTATGGCTTCGGCCCGCGTTTGGGCGTCGCCTATCAGGTGAACAGCAAGACCGTCCTGCGCGGCGGCTTCGCGGTGGTCTATAACAAGACTGCGGCGCTGAACAACCTGACCGTTTTGGGCAACGATGCAGCGTATGCGTCGCCGGGCAACTTCATCCCGTCCATGTACTTGAAGGACGGCCTGAACGTGCCGATCACTCCGTGGCCGGATCTGCGTCCCAGCCTGTTCCCGACCACGCAGGGCAGCACGCCTGCCGGTCTGGGCGTGATCGATCCGGGCATCGGACGTCCGGCTCGCCAGATGCAGTGGAGCGTCGGCTTCCAGCGCGAACTCATGCGCAACCTGGTGGTGGAAACCAGCTACGTGGGCAACCGCGGCGCGTGGTGGCAGGCTCCGGGCTTGACGACCTATAACGCCATCAGCAACCAGGCGCTGCAGGCGGCTGGTCTGGACATCAATAGCGCGGCCGATCAGTCGCTGCTGCGCGGCGGCGTTCGCGCTGCCGGTGCCGTAACTCGTGGCTTCGGGCTGCCGTACTCGCAGTTCCCGTCGACCCTGACGTTGGCTCAGTCGCTGCGGCCGTTCCCGCAGTTCGGCGACGTTCCGGCGCTGTACGCGCCACTGGGTTCCACCTGGTACAACGCGTGGCAGTCGACGGTGACCAAGCGCTTCTCGCACGGTCTCGACTTCAGCTACAGCTTCACGTGGCAGCGCAGCTTGACCAGCGGCGCGGAAAACGCGACGGGCATTGTTTCCGGCGGTTCGGCGGAACAGGTGAACGACGTGTTCAACCGCGGCCTGAACAAGTACCTCTCTGGCTACGACCAACCGTTGGTCAGCCAGCTGTCGGTGAACTACATCCTTCCGAAGTTCGCCATGGGCAACAGCATGGCGGGTCGCCTCGCCTCGTTTGCGGCGCGTGACTGGACCTTCGGCTCGTTCCTGGCGTATCGTAGCGGCCAACCGCTGCGTGTACCGGCTGCCAACTCGAACCTGAACGGCCTGCTGTTCCGCGGCAACAGCTTCGCGAACCGCGTGGCTGGTCAGCCGTTGTTCCTGGCGGATCTCAACGATCACAGCCAGGATCCGGCTCGCACGCTGTATCTCAACCCGGCGGCGTGGACCGATCCGGCTGCTGGCCAGTTCAGCAGTTCGCCGGCCTACTACACCGACTACCGCATGCAGCGTCGTCCCACCGAGAGCTTCAACGTGGGCCGTACGTTCCGCTTCGCGGAGAAGTACACCTTCAACGTGCGTGCGGAATTCAGCAACATCTTCAACCGCACACAGATGAACAACCCACTGTCAACGAACGCGACGGTAGCGGCGACGAAGAACGCGGCTGGTGTTTACCAGAACGGCTTCGGGTTCATCAACACCGGCAGCACGGCGAGCTTGCCCCGTCAGGGCACGATCGTCGCTCGCTTGCAGTTCTAGAGCGCCGGTTGATTCGGAAAGAAAGGGCGGGCCTTCGGGCTCGCCCTTTCTATTTTGGTGGCAGCAGTGCGCGGACTTCGTCATCGGTCACTTGACGGAAGTCCGCATACCAAGCTCCGACAGCTTCAAAGGGTTCGGGCTGATCCAGACAGAGGACCTCGTCCGCTTCGCGTGCCAGCATGGCGCATGTGTACGGCGGACCCACTGGGACCGCGACGACGATCTTCCCTGCTCCACGTTGCCTGAGAGCGCGCACGGCCGCCAGCATGGTCGATCCAGTGGCGAGACCATCGTCCACGACCAGGATGGTGCGGTTCTTCACGTCCGCCGGCGGGCGATCGCCACGAAACGCGGAGGCCCGCCGGGCGAGTTCCACTTGTTCCGCTGAGACGACACGCTCGATCTGCTCAGGCCGGATGCCCAGGGCGCGGACGGCGTATTCATCGACGACTCGAGCGTCTCCTTCCGCGATCGCACCAAAGGCCAGTTCCGGATCCCAGGGCACGCCGAGCTTACGGACCAGAACAACGTCAAGCGGCGCGTGCAGAGATTCGGCGACGATGCGGGCGACGGGGACGCCACCGCGCGGCAGCGCCAGCACCAACACGTCCGGCTGGTCTGCGTATTTTCGCAGGGCTTGGCCCAAGGATTGGCCGGCCTCTTCGCGATTGGGGTAGATGCGCATGGTGTTATCGCGTCTTGGCGCTATCGCGCAGCGGCAAATCACCCATCCCGTAGTGAGCGAGACATTCCTGCTCGCGGCCACGGACCACGCGGAGGCCCGTCATCGGACCGGTCCAGGCGGTCACGACGGTGTGCTGGCACGCCCCCCGATCACCGTCGTGATAGAGGATCACCCAGTCCTTGGTCCGATCCAGCTTGTGAGCTAGTGCCGTGTTCGAGAACATGGCGGTGTAGGTGTGATCGCCGCGATGGGTGTGGAGCACGGGGAGCCACGCCTCATGGACGGGGTTGAAGCGGCGCGGGGCGATCAGGTGCAGCTTACCTGCGTCCGCAGCCTCCCGATATTCGTGATCGACATCGAGAAGCTCGGCAACAGTAGAGTCCGTCTCGATTGGTGGCGGTCCAGACGCGCGGACACGGCCGAGCCGGGTGGCAAGCGAGTCCTGGATGCCCGCAAGTCGCTTGGGACCAAAGCCTGCAAGGCTCGCAAGGCGGCCGTCGTGGGCGGCGGCTTCCAGATCCTCCAGCGTATCGATGTGCAGTTCGTGATGCAGACGCTCCGCTTGCACGGGGCCGATCCCGGGCACCGAGCTGAGAAGGTCCTCCACACTAGTGGTGCCGCGCAGATGATCCAACAACGGCAGTTGGCCGTGCACCAGCAGCGTGCGGATGGCGATGGCGAGGTTGTACCCGATCCCGGGAAGCTGACAGAGCCCAGTGGTTCCTTCGCGCTGATAGAGGTCAGCCAGAGGCTCCCGCAACTGCGAAACAGTGGTCGCCGCGCGACGGTAGGCGTTCACGCGACCCGCAGTGGCATGCTGCACTTCCAGCAACTCCGCGACCTCTTCCAGCTTTCGCGCCACATGTTGGTTGCTGTTCATGTATGATTCGTAGCGGCACTTCGGATGCCAAACGTCTGGTGCTCCACGTGCAAGAGAATCCACATGCAGACACTGATCGCCATCGATAATTCCGACGCCAGCGCGTCCATTGTAGACCAGATTGCGGCTCGGACCTGGGCTAAGGAAGCCCGGTTCACAGTGCTGCATGTCACGGAGGCGTCGCATCTGTGGACGCTTTCGACAACCGCCGAGGAACTGGCGCGCCGGTCGGCCAATGTCGTCGGTCGGGTGGTGGATAAGTTACAGGCCGCGGGCCTTGCCGTCGAGGGCATCCAACGGGAAGGCGACCCGAAATCGGTGATCCTTGACTGCGCGCAAGAGATTCGCGCCTCGCGCATCGTGATGGGTTCACGCGGCGCCTCCGGCGTCGACCGACTGCTCCTCGGCAGCGTCACGGCGAGTGTATTGCGGGCCGCCCCATGTTCGGTGTGGGTGATTCGACCTGGATTGAAGGGACTACCGAAGAAGGTACTGCTGGCGACAGATGGATCCGAGTGTTCCGAGCAGGCCGCTCGCTCGCTCACGGTACATCCGCTGCCGGTCTCGACCGAGGTTCGCGTCCTGAGTGTGGTCGAGTACTACCTGCCACCCGAAGTGACGTTATTGCAGCCGCCGGGAGTGGATCCGATGCGCGTGAATCAGATTCGGGAACAGGCCATGGCTACCGCGGAAGATGCTGTCGATGGGGCTAACCGCATCCTGGAGAGCACCTATCCGAACCGATCGCAGGCGATCTCCGTATTGCTGGAGAAGCCCGCGGACTTGATTCTGCGCGAAGCCCAGGAATGGGGTGCGGATTGGATCACGCTAGGCTCCCACGGCCGCAGGGGAGCTTCACGCTTCCTGATCGGGAGCGTATCTGAACAGGTCGCGACACATGCGACGTGTTCGGTGGCAGTGGAACGTTAACGTAGCGAACGCTAGAGGCTTGCGGCCGCGATCGGGCGCGGGATACGCTGGGCTGTCTATGAAACTGACATCCCTGCTCCGCTCCGTGTGCGTCCTCACTGCCGCGTTCTGGTTCGGTCTCCCAGTGACTATGTCCGCCGCGAGTGCGCACACTGGAACGGTCGAGAAGATCAAGGTTCACGGGGCCTCTCTGGAAGGCAACCTCGAAGGCGACCCGGCTGAGCGCGACGTGTTCGTCTACCTTCCGCCCAGCTACACGGCCAACAAGGCGCAGCGCTACCCAGTAGTCTACCTGCTGCACGGGTACGGACGGGTGGGCGAAGAGTGGGTGTCGTTCATCGGCCTGCCGGGGTCAATGGACAACGGAATCGCCAAGGGCACCACGAAAGAGATGATCGTGGTGATCCCGGACGCGAACACGAAGTACGGCGGCAGCATGTACTCCAGTTCCCCCACCACCGGTGACTGGGAAACGTACATCGCGCACGATTTAGTGCAGTATGTGGACAGCCACTACCACACCATCGCCAAACGGGAGAGCCGCGGTCTGGCCGGTCATTCGATGGGCGGCTATGGCGTGTGGCGGATCGCGATGAAACATCCAGAGCTCTACGCCAGCATCTACTCGCTGAGCGCATGCTGCCTCATGAACAACCCGCAGCCCCGGCCTGAGACTCCTGTGGCGAATCCCAGAGTCGACGTCAACTCAGGCGAAGCCGCGGCGTGGTCCCCGAATCCCCTGAATCCCCCTCTGTATTTTGATCGGCCAGTGGTCGACGGCAAGGTGGTCCCGGCGATCGCCGCGAAATGGATCGCCAACTCGCCGCTGGCGATGCTCGATCAGTACGTGACGAATCTGAAGAAGTACAACGCAATCGCCATCGATGTGGGGCTGCAAGACACGCTACTCGCCTCGATTCGCGAAATGGACCAGTCGTTGACGCGGCTTCAATTGAAGCACACCTTTGAGACGTACGAAGGCGATCACTCCAATCATTTGAAGGACCGCGTCGAAGAGAAGGTGATGCCATTCTTCACAGAACATCTGGCCTTCCCCAGCGGGAAGAAGTAGCTCCATTACGCGGCCAGACGGATGCGGGCAAGCCGTTTCAGCAGTTCCAAAACCACGAGAACCGCGAAGCCGGCACCGACTGTAATCGTCAGATCGTCCGCGTGCAGCGGGCCGAAGCGAAACAGCTTCGTCGCAACAGGCCACCACAGACTGAGCCCTGACGCTCCGACAACGGCCAGCAAGACGTATTTCAAGATCTGATTGGAACGGAAGAGCGCAGACCAGAGAGAGCTGCTGAAACTGCGGTTCACCAGAATCAACGCGATGATTACGGTGACCAGCGAGAAGAACGCCAGCGCACGGGTTTCGGTCTCCGGCATCCCGCGGCGGTGGCCGAACAGGTAGATCGCGGCCACCAGAGCGAACGCCAGGGCTCCCTGAAGGGCGCTCCACAAGACCAACTGCCCCGTGAAGAGCGGCTCCTGAGGATCGCGCGGCGGCCGATTCATGATATCGGCTTCCGCCCGCTCCGCTTCAAAGACCAACGTACAGACGGGATCGATAACCATCTCTAAGAAGGCGATGTGGATCGGACTGAAAATGATCGGTAAGCCGAACACCAGCGGCAGCAGCGCCAGCCCCGCAATCGGCACATGAACCGCAAAAAGGAAGCCCATCGCCTTGCGTAGGTTGTCATAGATCCGGCGGCCCAGGCGCACGGCCTTCACGATCGAACTGAAGTCATCGTCCAGCAAAACCATGGACGAAGCCTCGCGAGCCACATCGGTGCCCCGCCCGCCCATGGCGATGCCGATATGCGCGGCCTTCAAAGACGGCGCATCATTCACACCGTCGCCCGTCATCGCGACGACCTCACCGTTCGCCTTAAGTGCCTGTACGATGCGCAGCTTCTGTTCCGGCATGATGCGGGCAAAGACGCTCACACGCCGGACTTCGTGCACCAGATCAGCTTCCGGGCAGCGTTCCAGTTCGTCGCCGCTCATAACATATTCAGCATCCAGGCCCGCCTTCCGGGCGATGGCGCGCGCCGTAGCCGGATAGTCTCCGGTGATCATCACGATCCGCATGCCCGCGGTGCGGCACTCGGCCACAGCGGCCGGAACGGAGGCACGCAGGGGGTCGGCCAAGCCCACCAAGCCCAGGAATTCGAACTGGAAATCGAGCGGGCTCTCCGGGAATGTAGCTCCTGCAAACACGGCGCGCGCGACACCCAGCACTCGCAATCCCTTGGCTGCCATTGCCTCGACGGCGAGAGTGATGGGGCGCTGTTCAGCTTCGGAGAGTCGACATAATCTCGCGATGGCTTCCGGGGCACCCTTGGAGGCGACGAACTGGTTCTCCCAAACCTGAGTCACCGCGAGCAAGTCAGGAGTCAGGGAATACGCGCGGAGCACCTGCCTCGGTGCAGCTCCATTCAGCGTGAGAACCCGATCCTGTAGATCATGAAAGGCTCGCTCCATCGGATCGAACGGATCCTGAGCACTGGCCCACACACCGACGCGGAGCACCTCCTCGAATGCGAGCGGCATGCTGTCGCCCGAGTTGGGATCAAAGATCGAACCATCGCGCACTCGGAGTTCCGCGATCGTCATACGATTCTCGGTCAGGGTTCCCGTCTTATCCGTACAGAGGACAGTGGCAGAACCGAGGGTCTCAATCGCCGAAGCCTTGCGCGTGAGCACCCGGGCCTTTGAAATACGCCACGCGCCCATCGCCATGAACACGGTGAGCACCACGGGAAACTCTTCGGGCAACATCGACATCCCTAGTGCGATGCCGGCAAGCACGGCGTCCAGCCAGCCCCCGCGCAGGAACCCGTAGAGCACCACGGCTAGCACACTGACCGAGCCACCGGCGATCGCGAAGAATCGCACGATCTGACGGACTTGCCCCTGCAAGCGCGGGGGCTCAGTTTCGAGCGTGCTCAACGTCTGGCCGATTTTCCCGATCTCAGTCCGCGGCCCGGTGCCGGACACCTCAGCAATGCCGCTGCCGCGTACGATTAGCGCACCGGAGAACACTTGCGGTAGATCATCGCCGCCCGGCCGCGCTTGGGCCATTCCCGCAGCCAACTCTCGCGAGAGCTTACGCACCGGAACCGATTCGCCCGTCAACAACGACTCGTCTGCCTGCAGAT
>CANIIC010000075.1 GCA_947467395.1 Bryobacterales bacterium | reverse complement strand
GTCTGTGTTCTTTCCGGGCAATGCGTCGGTAGCTGCTTCGACGTCGAATAGCGTCCGGGTGAGTGTCACGCCGGTCTCGACCTCAGTTCGTTTGTTCTCTTCGGGGGAGGTGGTGAGTGATCGCGATGCCCCGGCGAGTTTCGATGTGGCGGTGGACGCACCGGGCATCGTGGTGAACGAGGGGGTTGTGCGGGTGGTGGCGAACAATCAGGTGGTGGTGTCGGCTCCGGTGGTAAATGGGATTGCGACGTTGAAGCTGCCGACTGGATTGTCGCTGGGGCCCATCGCGGCGGTGTTGCAGTATAGCGGGACGAATTTTCTACCGTCGTCGAATGCGGCGCCATCGATTGTGGTGCGGGGGCGTTTCGTCCTGGTTTCTTCGGCGTATCCCCAACCGCAGGCCGCCCGGGGAGGGATCGCGACGTTGGGGCTGCCCGGCTTGAACGTTCCGGCGCGGACGACTCCGGATGTGAACTGGCCGACGTCGCTCAGTTCGGTGCAGGTGGAGGTGGCCGATGCCCAGGGGAATATGCGCGCTGCTCCGCTGGCGTATGTGGGACCGGGGCAGATCAACTTCCTGGTGCCTGCGGACACACCGGCGGGAGGTCGCCTGGGGGCAGGGGCGCCGACGGTGCGGGTGAAATTGGGGGTGAACACGATTAGTGAAGGTGCTGTGACGATCGCGGATGTGGCTCCGGGGATCTACACGGCGAATAGTGCGGGCAGTGGTGTTCCGGCGGCGCTGGCGGGGTTATATTCGGCGGCCGGGAATCAGGATGTGCCGGTGTTTGCGTGTGGTGCGTCAGGCTGCGTACCTGCGGCGATGCCATTGGGGACCGGGAATCAGCAGTTGGTGCTGTCGCTATATGGAACCGGGATTCGGAATCGCTCGGGTGCGGCGCGTGTGTTTATCGGGGGCACGGAGGCAGAGGTCTTGTATGCGGGGGCGCAGAACGTGTACCCGGGCCTGGATCAGGTGAATGTGCGGATCGATAAGAACGTGTTCCGCGCGGGCGAGTTTGATCTGACCTTGGTCATCGATGGCCAGACGACTGCGCCCGTGCGGATCGCCCTGAAGTAGTTACTGCAGGATGTTCATCTGGCGCAGCATCTCGACGTGTTTTTCGACGTGTTCTTCATCGAACTCGTGGTGCTTAATGCCGCCGACCTGGACACCGTCTTCGAGCAGGACCAGGTAGGGCGGGGCATCGAAGACCCAGGTTTCGCGCAGTTTCGGGGAATCGGTGGAGAGTTTCACGTTGAGGCCGCTATCGTGCAGGTAGCTGGGCGCGGCTTCGGGCGTGGAGGTCGGCAGGCCGATTACGGTGACGTCATCCTTAAACTTCAGCGGAGCCATGCTCTGACCCACGGCGAAGCAGGTGCCGCAGAAGGGATCGAAGAAGAACAGCACCACCTTGCCCTTTTGGAGCGAGAAGGGCTTGCCATCGACCAGGATCGATTCGGGGGCGCGGACGCCGGAGTTCTTGGATTTCACCACGCCGTAGCTGGCGCCGGTGAAGACGGCGACGGCACCGAGGATCACCAGAGCGGTTCGCAGACCTTGTGCGCGTCTGGCCCACAGGCCAGCGGCAATGGATGCGGCGAGGAAGCCGGCATCGCCATAGAAGAAGCCGGGGCCGACGGAGCGGCGCATGTCGATGGTGAGGCCGAAGGGAAGTTTCAGTTCCGGGAAGCAGCTGCAATCGCGACCGATCAGCGTGCCGTAGTTGATGCCGATGTAGGCCATGAAGGCGAGCAGCAGGGCGGTGGCGAGGAGTGCTCCCCAGCGGCGAAAGCGCGGGATCAGGACCAGGACGCCGGCGGTGGTTTCGAGCACGGCGAGGGTGATCGCCAGCGGCATGGAGAGAGCTTGGGGGACCAGCAGGTTCTGCGCGAGGGCCGCGAATTTATCGGGATCGAGGGCTTTGTACACGCCCGCGATGATGAATAAAAAGGCGGTGACCGCCGCGCCCGCATGACTGAGAAGGGTCTTCCACGTGGGGACCTCTACCGGGCGGGGCAGGGCCGTTGTACTCGCATCCATATTCACGATTCTACTTTGGTTGGACGCGCCGCCGCTGAGTTTGTAAGGAAGTTAGTTGAAAACGCCCAGTGCTTGCGTGACTTGAATCTTCGGGCCGGTCAGCGTACGAGTGAAGAACGGGGTGACCGTTTTATAGGTGTAGCCGGTGATGGAGACCGTGAGGCGATTGTCGGCGGTGCCGGAGCCGCTTTGGGTAACTGTGACTTTATCGGAGGTCAGGCCGAAGTAGCCGGTGGCTCCATTGGGCTGGGTGGCGGCGTTGTAGAGCACCATGTTGGTGATGCCGGTGGTGTTGCTGGCGCCGTTGGCCGCACCCCAACGGGTGGCGGCGCGGACACGGTCGGTGAGGGCCTGATGGACGAACAGAATTCGGCCGAGGTCGAAGATGCCCAACAGCATGATGAAGAGCACGGTGAAGATGAAGGCGCTCTCCACCATGGCCGAACCTTTTTGATTCTTGCGACGACGCTGCATGCTCATCCACCTCCTGCTACGGGGTTCCATAAGGCCTGGAAGGTGTAGCGAATCTTGGGTTTTCCCGTAAGGGTGATTTTCTTGAACAGGGTATTGATCTGATAGCCCGTGATCGCGACGGTCATGCCGGCGGGGACACCCAGGTTGAAGTCGACGGTGAGCGTGACGTTGGAGGTGGTGAGTCCGGGGAGGATCGGCGCGGTACCCGCAGCCGGACTGGGAGAGCCGTAGACCACCATGTTCTTCACGGCCGTGGTGTAGGCGGAACTCGGCGTGGTGGTGGTGGAATCGTAGTTCCGCAGCGCGGCGTAGCGGGCTCCGGCGATCACGCCAGCCTCCAACTGGTTGTAGCGATAGAGGGAGAAGCCCCAGGTGAACGTGCCGCCGAACACGGTGGCCAGCAGGCTGGCACCGATGGCGAATTCCACCATGGCGCTGCCGCGCCGGGATCTCCATTTGTTGAGAAGCGTTTTCATGGGGTTACGGATTAGATCACCAGAGTGACGTAGTAGCCGCCGGAGCCGCTGGTGGCTCCTCCCCCATCATTGCTGCCCATGGTGTAGGGGCCGACGTAGATGGCGCAGTAGCCGTCGTTACCGTTGGTGTTCTTTTCGTACCAATTCGACGAAGAGCCGTTGGATTCCAGCAGGAACATGCCCCAGCCCAGTACGATGGTGACGTTCACGTTTTGCGGGCTGACAATGGGAACCACCAGGAGGCGCCGGCCGTTGTGGTTCGACGAGGCCTCGTAGGTGCTGTAGCTGTTGGTCGAGTTCTCCTGATCGCTGCGAGCACGCTCATCCAGGTAACCGGCCTGCGAAGCCATGTTGCCGCTGGACATGACGTCGGTACAAGAGGCCGTCATGCAGAATAAGTTGTCGCCTACGTTTACGGGGAGGGTCTGTTTGCCGTCCAACACGGATTCGCGGATATCGGCGCTGCTGTTGAAGCCCCAGTAGCCGTTGGTGCTGGAACTCCAATTCTTTGGCTACGCTCCACATCGCGGTATCGGTATCTCCGGCGCAGGGACTCTTAACGAAGCAGCCCTTGGGGTTGTTCTGCTTGCAGTTGTTACCGGTGTTGATGGCAGGCCACTGAATGGTGTACTCACTGCCGGGAGTGAGGCCGAACTTTGGGCCGGTCGCGGTCTGCGCAATGGCGGTGTACGGAGCCAAACCTTTGCCGAACTTCGTGATCTGGGTTTGCGCGGCCACGGCGCGGGAGATCACGTTTTGCGAGTACTTCTTGCCGTTGACCAGCGGCAGAAAATAGAGTTTGGCGGGCAGCGTCACGGTGACGCGCGCAAAGATGTAGCCGGCTGGCGTGGTGGGCGTAGCCACGTAGGTGCCGGTTTTGGTGGTGGCGAATTCCACGGTGGGGCTCGGTACCGAGGCGGTCGCCATGTTCCACTTGTTGCTGGAACCGGTCACGACGGCCTTGGCCCGGGTGATCCCGGCAGAGGTGCCGTCCAGTTCCAGTGCGGCGGCGATGGCGGCGGAATCGACGAAGGCTTGTGATTCCTGTTTATTGACGTACAGGCGCCCCAAATCCAAGGCGAGGCCCGAGGCCCCCAGAACGGCAATCGACGATGCTCCCATCATGAGCAGGACGTATCCGCGTTGTTTCAATCGGCGCGAAGAGTAGAACTTGGTCATTGGTCCTCCGGCTTTATCCTGATCCAGCTTATAGTCCTGGCTCAGAAAAACAGATCGGCTAAAGACCTCAATCCCTTAGAGTGGAGTACCCTACTCACACAAGTTTTAGGGGACCTACCTTAGACGGCGTGACCCACCCAGTTCTGGCCGATTTGCCGAACGACTAGAGCGCCACTTGGCGGCCTCGTGCAAGAATGAGAAAACATGCCAGAAACAGTTCGCCGTGTCCGTGTTCCCGCATCCAGCGCGAACTTGGGACCCGGTTTTGACGCCCTGGGCCTGGGCCTGGACCTTTATCTTGAATGCCGTTTCCGTCCCGCGGAGGCGTTGACGATCCATGCCTCGGGCCGGGATGCGGCCTTGATTTCGACGGGCTCGGATAACCTGATCTGGCAGACAGCGGAAGGTGTGGCGGCAAAAGAAGGCCGTACGATGCCGGCCATCGACCTGGAAATCATCAACGATATTCCGCTGGGCAAGGGGCTGGGTTCGAGTGCTGCGGCGCTGACGGCGGGCGTGGTGATCGCGAACGAGACGTTGGGGCTTGGTTGGGACGAACTGAGGGTATTGGACGAAGCCGCGCGGCTCGAGGGGCATCCGGATAACGTAGCGGCGGCGGTGTTGGGTTCTATCGTGGCGAGTGCCGTGGATAGTGAAGGCAAGGCGCAGGCCATCCGCATGGATTTGAATCCGCGCTACGGCGTCGCGGTGGTGGTGCCGGATTTTGTGCTGTCGACGTCGAAGGCTCGCGAGGTGCTGCCGCAGACGTACTCGCGCGCGGACGCCGTGTTCAACATTCAACGCAGCACGCTGCTGATTGTCGCGCTGGCGACGGGCACGACGAGCGCGTTTCCGACGGCGCTGGAAGATCGCATGCATCAGCCGTATCGTTTCCCACTGGTGCCTGGCTTGGAAGAGGTCGGGCGGCTGCGGGCTCCGGGGTTGTTGGGCTGCGCGCTGAGTGGTGCGGGTCCTTCGATTCTGGTGTTCCACGAAAAGGGACACGAGGAAGTCTGCCAGCTGGTGCGTGACGTGTTCAAGAAGCACGGGCGCGATTCCGAGATTGTCTGCAAGGGCATCTCGAAGAACGGTTTTACCGTCGAGTAGCGCGCTAGGATGGGGCATGGCTTCCGTCCCCCTGAACCCTGGTCGCGTTCATCAAGCACTCACTTCGTATCAACTGGCGCAGTCGGTAAAAGGCGCGATTGAACTGGAGTTGTTCACGCACATTGCTGCTGGAGCCACTACGCCTGAGCAGATCGCTCCGTTGTGTGGCGGCACCGAAAAAGGCGTGCGCGTGTTGTGCGACTACCTGACGGTACACGGATTCCTGACCAAGTCGGGGCCGGATTACGCGGTTGCTGCGGATGTGACGCCGTTTCTGGACAAGAACTCGCCGCGTTACATGGGGTCGGTGGCGAACTTCTTCACGCATCCGGTGATGATCGCGAAGTATGACGACGTCGCGGGGTTGGTTCGCAACGGCGGACAGACAAGCCAGCATACGCTAGGGCCGAATGAACCGATCTGGGTGGAGTTCGCGCGGCACATGGCTCCGATGTTCGCGCTGCCGGCTTCGGTGGCCGCGCCGCAGTTGACCACGCCCGGTACGCCGATGAAGGTGCTGGATGTGGCGGCCGGGCATGGGCTGTTCGGGATTCATGTGGCGCAGTACAACTCGAGTGCTCAGGTGACGTTTCAGGATTGGGCCAACGTGCTGGAGGTGGCTCGCGAGAATGCGGGGCACTTTGGTGTTGCGGATCGCGCGAGCTTCCTGCCGGGAAATTTCTTTGAGGTCGAGTTGGGCACGGGCTACGATCTGGTGCTGTTGCCGAACTTCCTGCATCACTTCAACTACACGATGAACGTGCAGTTGTTGCAGAAGGTCCATGCGGCGCTCAAGCCGGGTGGAGTCGCCGCGATCATCGAGTTTGTGCCGAATGACGATCGCATCTCGCCGCCGGATGGCGCGTTGTTCGCGATGCGCATGTTGGGCACGACGCCTTCGGGGGATGCGTACACGTTGGCCGAACTGGATCGTATGTTGCAGGAGGCCGGATTCGGTCCCAGCACGGCTCGCCTATTGAAGCCTGCGCCGCAGCAGTTGGTGACGGCCGTCGCGCTACCCTGAGTGGGTGCCAAACCGCCTCGCGAACGAAAAAAGTCCTTACCTCCTACAACACGCCAACAACCCGGTGAACTGGTTCCCGTGGGGCGAAGAAGCGTTTGCGAAAGCGCGCATTGAAGACAAGCCGGTGTTCCTGTCCATCGGGTATTCGACGTGCCACTGGTGTCACGTGATGGAACGCGAGAGCTTCGAGAATGAAGACGTCGCGCAGGTGTTGAACGAGCACTTCATCTCGATCAAGGTGGATCGCGAAGAGCGTCCTGACCTGGATCGCATCTACATGTTGTTCGTGCAGGCCGCGACCGGTAGCGGTGGCTGGCCGATGTCGGTCTGGTTGACGCCGGATGCGCGGCCGTTTTTCGGCGGGACGTATTTTGCTCCCGACAATCGGTACGGCCGGCCGGGGTTCAAGTCGCTATTGGAACATTTGTCTCGGGCGTGGCGTGGGGAGCGCGAGCGGATTGAATCGAGCGGCGTACAGGTGATCCAGCAATTGCGGGATCTGGCTGCGGCGGGCGCGGAGGAAGCGGGCGGGGAACTGCAGGATACGCTCGATTCGACCTACAACTACTTCCGGCGCACCTTCGATTCGAAGCTGGGCGGTTTCGGGCAGGCGCCGAAGTTCCCGCGCCCCAGTGTGCTGAACTTCCTGCTGCGGTACGGGCAGATGTCGGGCGAGGAAGAAGCGCAGCCCCTGGTGTTCAAGACGCTCGATGAGATGGCGAAGGGTGGGATGAACGATCAGTTGGGTGGCGGTTTCCATCGCTACTCGGTGGATGAGCGCTGGTTTGTGCCGCACTTCGAGAAGATGCTGTACGATCAGGCGCAGTTGGCGATCTCGTATCTGGAGGCGTATCAGATCACGAAGGAGGCCGTGTTCGCGCAGACGGCTCGGGACATTTTTGAGTATGTGTTGCGGGATCTGACGCATCCCGAGGGCGGGTTCTTTTCGGCAGAGGATGCCGATAGCGCGGTGGATGCGGAGAATCCCCATGAAAAGCGCGAAGGCGCGTTCTACGTGTGGGAAGCGATGGAGATTCGTCAGGAGCTGGGCATCGCCGCGGCTGCGATCTTCAATCGTCGGTATGGCGTTGCGGTGAATGGCAACGTGCAGGAAGATCCGCACGGGGAATTCACGGGCCGCAACATTTTATATCAAGCGCATCCGGCGGACCCCGAACAAGACGAGATCCTGACGGATGCGATTGCGAAGTTGCTGGAGTATCGCTCCACGCGTCCGCGGCCGCATCTGGATGACAAGGTGCTGGCGGGTTGGAACGGGATGATGATCTCGGCGTTCGCCAAGGGTGCTCAGGTGCTGGATGAGCCGCGTTATGCGGAGGCTGCTCGGCGGGCGGCGACGTTCGTGCGGGAGAAGCTGTGGCGTGACGGGACGTTGCTGCGTCGTTATCGCGAGGGGGATTCGGCGATCGCTGCGTTCCTCGATGACTACGCGTGCATGACGAATGCGTTGGTGGACCTTTACGAGACGGACTTCGACCTGGCGCATCTCACGTGGGCTGAAGAGTTGGCGACGCGCGCGATCGCGTTGTTTGCGGATCCGAACGGTGGGTTCTTCTCAACGCCGGAGAAGCAGGCGGATCTGGTGCTGCGGCTCAAAGACGATTACGATGGCGCGGAGCCGTCGGGCAACTCGGTGCTGACGTATGCGCTGCTGCGTCTGGCGCGCTTGCGTGGCCGCGATGACTTCCGTCAGGCGGCGGAGCTTACGCTGGCTGCATTCCAGGGAAAGATCAAGACTGGAGGTCCGGGGATGCCGCAGTTACTGGTTGCCCAGATGTTCGCGGCGGGCCGGCCGATCGAGATTGTGTTCGCGGGGGAACCTTCGCCGGAGGCGCTGCAGGTCCTGCGCGGGCGCTTTTTGCCCAACGCCGTGGTGCTGCGCGCGGAGCATTCGCCGGATGCGGCGATCTACAAGCAACCGGGCATTTACGTGTGCCAGAACTTCACCTGCCAACTGCCCGTGTTCACGGCGGAAGAGCTCGCGGCCCGGCTACAATAGACCGTATGGAAAGAACTGGCGCTACCACATTGATGGGCAATCCCATGACCCTGCTCGGCCCCGAATTGAAGGCCGGCGACAAAGCTCCCGATTTCAACGCTATCGACGATGGCCTGAAGCCGGTGAACCTGGCTGCAACCGGCAACGGTGTGCGTATTTTCAGCGTGGTGCCCTCGCTGGATACACCGGTGTGCGATATGCAGACCAAGCGTTTCAATGATGAGTCCGGCAAGCTGGGCGGCATCACGATCTACACCATCAGCATGGACCTGCCGTTTGCGCAGAAGCGCTGGTGCGGAGCGTTCGGCGTGGACCACGTGAAGATGCTCTCCGATCATCGCGACGCGTCCTTCGGCCAAGCCTACGGCACTCTGATCAAGGAACTGCGCATCATGAGCCGCGCGATCTTCGTTGTCGATAAGAACAACGTGATCACGCACGCGGAATACGTGAAGGAAGTCAGCGAGCATCCGAACTACGATGCCGCGTTGGCTGCCGCTCGCGCCGCGAACGCTTAACCCTCCTTTTTACTTACCGGGAGCCCACGCGGCTCCCGGTCCATCCACACCAACATGAGCGAATCCACTTTTGAAACCTGGGGCGGGGAACACAGTCCAGTTACGGTCGAATACTCGGTCGTCGTGCTGGAAGAAATCCGCGCGCAAGTCTCTCAAGGGTTGATGAAGTTTTCCCGTGGTGGGATGGAAGTGGGCGGCCTGTTGTACGGAGCGCGCGATGGCAACAAGTTGCGCATTGAGGCGATCCGGACCATCGGCTGTGACCATGCCAATGGACCGTCGTTCGTGTTGTCGTCAGAAGATCGCGCGAAGCTGGATGCGCAACTGGCCGAACACGTCCAGGATTCGCATCTACAGAATCTTGAACTGCTGGGTTGGTTTGTGTCGCACACGCGGGCGGAACTGGCGATGACAGGCAGCGATCTTGAGATTTTTGGCACGTACTTCAAAGAGCCTTGGCAGGTGACGCTGGTGGTTCGGCCGGGCCGTAGCAATCAGATGCGCGCGGGTTTCTTCGTGCGCGAGGCCGATGGCAGCGTGCGGTCAGAGCAGAGTCACCAGGAGTTCGCGTTTCCGGACCGTTTGGCGGGAGTGATGGAAGCCATCCCGCGCGCCGAGCGTCCCGATCGAGCATCGGCGCGTATGACGCTTCCCCCATTGCCTCCGCCCCCGTCGGCGCAGCCGATTCGCCAGCAAGCGTACAATCCGCCCCCCATGTTTGATCCCATGCCATACCCATCTCCGGTACCTGAACGAAAGAGGTGGCCTTGGCTGGTCGCCGGATTGGCCGTGATCGCGATTCTGGCGTTTGTCGGCTTACGCTATTTCTGGCAACCGGCGCCTCCGGAGTCTCTGGGCTTGCAGGTTACCGAGCGCGAGGGCGAATTGCAGATTGTCTGGAACAATGCGTCACGAACTGTGGTGCGGGCCACCAAAGGAACGCTTGAAATTTCCGACGGTGATGCGTCCGAACGGGTTCCTTTGACGCGATCGCAGCTTTCCGACGGGCACTACTTCTACACGCGCAAGGGTGGTGACGTCGAGGTGCGCATGCAGGTGGAGAGCACGGATGGTTCGTTGGGAGAATCGGCCCGGTTCCTGGGCCGCGCGCCGCAACCCGAAAAGACCGACCAGCTTCAGCTGGTCGAAACCCAGCGGTCTGAGTTGGAGCAGGAAAACCAGAAGCTGAAGACGGAGAATGCGGCCTTGAACGACCGCATCCAACAATTGGAACGCGCGCAGAAGATCCTGGAGATGCGCCTGGGGATTACGGGCGCCAAGTAGTTACTGGATCGCGGCCCGCAGCTTGACCTGGGGCTTCAGCAGATTCTCCAGTTGTTGTTCGGTCATGCTGAGCGTAAAGTTCAACGTCGCGCCGCTGGCCGAGACCTGTGGTGTGAAGGGTAGGGGCTCCTTCGCCGACGACATCGAGCTCAGGAACTGCACGACGCTGGCCAAGGCTTGCGCGTCCTGCGGACTCTTGGTGACAGCCTGACCGCGCACCGTGACGCTGTCCCCGAAGGTCAGACCTCCGGCGATTCGATCGATCTTGTCGAGCACGTTTTGCAGCATTGCGGCCTGTGGTGGAATCGCTCCGCCTTTCGTGTTTTGCAACTCAGCCAGGCTAGTAACAACAGCCCATGCCTGTGACATGGAGCTGATCTCATCCACCATCGCGACCAGGGGGCTGGGTGTGTTGCTGGCCGTCAGCCAACGATCGATGGAGCTCTTAAGCAAGCCGCGGTCGCCCATCAGCACGATGGAGCCGTTGAGAAACGCCACGGCGGGATCTTGTGTGCCGATCTTGGCGGTCGCAAGCGCAGCTCCTCCGCCGATGAGTGCGACGCCGCGATAATTTTCGGTCGGGAAGCCGGCCATGGAGGCCATCACGGTTAGCAACTGGGGTTGGAACTTGCCGCGTCCGGCCGCCAGGCCTTTTCCTTCGACCGTGGCGCCTACGACGAGGTCCGTCAGGTCGGTGCGTGGGTCAAACCCGATGGTGGAACGGAGCTTGTCGAGCTCGATGTTTGCGCCGGATTGGTTCAGGAGAAACTGGCCGAAGGGTGAGGCTTGGGTTTGCTGCAGTTGCAGGCCGACGACCATTCTGGATTCAGGCGCCAAGAGCCCGACTAATTGCGCGTCGGCGGCCCAAGCTTGTGTGGCGAGCGCCAGTGTGGCGAAAAACGGAAGGTACTTCATGTGTGGGTGCGTCCTCGATCCCTACTACGATTTTAGACGCACCCGGGTTCCGGAAATTGCTACTTTGTTTTTGCGGCGGCCGGGACGACCTTGATGTCGTAGAGTGTGTAGTCGTCGTCGTAGACGGTGGCTTCGATCTGATCGCCGGCTTTCACCTTCTTCAGAATGTCCACTTTGTCCACTTTATAGGGCATGGTCATGGCCGACATGTAGCCTTCGACCTTGTCGTGATTCACCGTCAGGACGTCCTTGCCCACTTCGGTGACCTTGCCCTTTAGCGTGTAGGACTTAGCGTCCTTTGCGTGCTGCCCGGCGAACAGCGTCGCCGCAGCCACTACCATTAGAAACAGCTTCTTCATTAAATGGCGCCTGCCTTTCCTTTACCGATGAGTTGCTCTACCAAGAAGGATAGCGTGCGCATGTCGGCCAGATCGGCGGAAGGGTGATGATAGTGCGAACCGCCGGGACGGGCGAAGGCATGGCCGGCGTCCTTGTATTCCCACACTTGCGACTTCTTGTCCTTCATCGCGTCGCGAACCTGTGCGGCCACTTCGGGTCCGGCAAACTGATCCTTGCTGGCGTAGTGGAACATGGTGGGGCAGGTGATCTGCGCGGCCTTGTCGAGGTGCTTGTCGATGCCGACGCCGTAGTACATCACGGCTGCATCTGGCTTCTGCGTTGCTGCCGTGAGGTAGCTGATGAGTCCGCCCCAGCAATAACCGACTACGCCGACCGTGCCGTTGCTGTTGGCCGGGTGCTTGCGGAGGAATTCGATAGAGGAGACGACGTCTTGGACTACCGCGTCATCGTTGACTTTGCCGCGGATGCCGCGGGCTTTTTCAAATTCGCTTTCCGGGATGTCCAGGTTCTCTTCGACGCTATGGAACAGGTCGGGGCAGATGACGGTGAACTGGCGGTCCGCCAGGAAGTCACAGATCTTCTTCATGCTGCCGGTGACGCCGAAGATCTCTTGCAGGACCACTACGCCGACGCCCTTGCCAGCCCTCGGAATCGCCATGTAAGCGGCCATGTCGCCGCCGGTGGCGGTCGGAACGCGAATCATCATAAGCGACTATGATACCGAAACATCCGTGTCACTCGTAGGTATAATCGAGGATGTGAAACGCGCACTTTCTGCCACCCTTGCGCTCGCGGTGATGTTTTGCGCCGCCTGCTCCAGTTCGAACATCGATAACAAAGAGGCTGTACAAGCCGCTATGATCGAGTACCTCGAAACCAACAAGGCAGCCACCGGCCTAGACCCGGCGGCGATGGACGTGAAGGTGGACGCCGTGCAGTTCGAACGCGATACGGCGCGCGCCACCGTTTCCTTCCTGATTAAAGGCAGCACGCAGGGCATGCAGGGCAACTACACGCTGACTCGCACGGGCGATAAGTGGGGTGGTGTGAAGCGGCAGAACCTGACGGCCGCGCCGCATGGCGTGGAACCCGTGGGGGGCGCGGCCCCGCCTGCGACCGGAGCGGCTCCCGATCAGGGTAAGGCTCCGCTGATTCCTGTGCCGCTGCCGGGCACGCAGCAGGCTCTCCCCGCCGGACATCCTCCGGTTCCTGCAGGAACCAAATGAAATCGGTCGCCGTTTTGGGCGGCGGGCCGGCCGGAGCGTCCGCGGCGGAGCGACTTGCTCGCGCTGGACTGAAAACAACTCTCTTCGATGAGAAACTGGCGTGGGAGAAACCCTGCGGTGGGGGGCTGACGTATAAGGCCTATACGGAGTATCCGTATCTGCTCGAAAACGATCGCCCGAAGCGGCTGGTCTATGAAACGGTGATCGGCGCGGACAAGGCTGGCGAAGCGAAGATGACCCTGGAGCATCCTCTGGTCATCTACTCGCGCATGGATTTGAACGGCATGTTGCTGGATCGCGCGCAGGCGGCGGGCACGCAGGTGGAGAAGACGCGCATCCTGGGCATTGAGCCGAACGAAAAAGGCTGGAAGCTCGAGACCAAGCACGGCACGGCTGAAGCGGATTTTCTGGTGGTGGCCACGGGTGCTCGGAATCCGCTGCGCAGTGTCGGTACGGAGTACAAAGCTGCGGATACCATGAGCGCGCTGGGCTACTACGTACCAGCGCAGCAGGAGCGCATCGACATTCAGTTCCTGGACAAGCTGGAAGGCTACATTTGGGTGTTCCCGCGGTCAGGGCATCTTTCGGTGGGCATCTGCGGCAAAGGCGAGCCGGCATCGGCGCTGCGCCTCCGTTTGGAACGCTACATGGACGAGCGCGGGATTCCGCGCAAGGATGCGCACTTCTATAGCCACATGCTGCCGTCGCTCGAAACTACGGCTTGGTCCGCGAATCGGGTGGCCGGACGCGGTTGGGTTGCAGTGGGCGATGCGGGTGGTTTGGTGGATCCGATTACGGGCGAAGGCCTGTTCTACGCGATTCGTTCCGGCGATCTGGCCAGCCAGGTAGTGCTGAATGATACACACTCCCCTCATGACAAGGCAGCTGCCTATCGGGCGGCGATCCAGCATGAGTTCGCGCAGGACTTGGAGTTTGCGGCCATGCTGGCGAAGCGGGTCTTTATGGGCAAGTTCCTGTTCAAGACGGTGCCGCAACGGATGGTCCACTTCATGCAGCGCAGTCCGCGCTTCCGGGAGTTGATGCAGGACCTGTTCGCGGGAACGCAGTCGTATAGCGGCTTGCGAACGCGGTTGCTGAAGAACCTGAACGGGACCTTGCAGGAAGTGATCATGCAGTTCTTCCTGGATCACGTGATTCCGCAGAACTCGCGCGTGAAGGCGTAGACCCCTCTAAACGCGTTGAGGGGCGGCCCTTCGAGGCCACCCCTCTTTGAACGCGAGTTGCCCTAACTCCTCAGGCAGTTTATTCGCAGATATACGGCGTGTCGCCGTGAGCGATGTGCGCGTGCAGAGCGCTGAGTCCTACCGAGATCAGCGAGCCTTCGTGGCAAACCAGGACCTTGTCGCCAGCACCAGCAAACGCAGAACCCGCGAGTGCGGCGATGGCGAGTGCGACGATCATCAAAGTTTTTTTCATGTTATTTTCTCCTCCGTTTCGATGCGCTTTTCGGCCCACCGAGGACTCGAGCGTAGCAAGGCAGGAAATATGCTCCCATCCGGTGAAATTACTAGCTCCGCCCGATTGGGAGTACGGTTCTAAGTAGGCTGCGTTCTCGCTGGAGGAGGTGAGGCGCACTGCAGTTTTGCAGCTTATTCGAGCAATCCTCGCAATCTGGAGGCAATTCCCGGCACACAGTGAGCGGCGCTGGAGCCCTAGTTGTCGGCAGGAGATTGGGTTGGTGTTGGCCTGCGTGCTAAGGACTTTTTGCTGTTTCGGTCGTGGTTCACACGTTAGAATGACCTTACAACTGCATGAAGACTACGCGTTCCGAAGCCTCCTTTGCCCGAGCCCAAGCCATCATTCCGGGCGGTGTCAACTCGCCTGTCCGCGCCTTCCGGGGCGTCGGCGGTACGCCTCGTTTTATTGAGCGCGGCGATGGCTCGCGCATATTCGACGTGGACGGGAACTCCTATATCGATTACGTCGGCTCGTGGGGGCCGCTGTTGCTGGGGCATCGCGCGCCGGCGGTGTTGGAGGCGATTCGGGCGGTGCTGGATTCGGGCACGAGCTTTGGCGCGCCGACAGAACGCGAGATCGAACTGGCGGAGATGATCCGGCAGGCTGTGCCGTCGATGGAGATGGTGCGGCTGGTGAACTCCGGCACGGAAGCGACGATGAGCGCGCTGCGGCTGGCTCGCGGCTTCACGGGTCGTGACCTGACGATCAAGTTTGAGGGCTGCTATCACGGGCACGTGGACTCGCTGCTGGTGAAGGCCGGCTCGGGCATGGCGACGCTGGGGATCGCGGATGCGGCGGGGGTGCCGAAGGCGTTCGCCGAGACGACGATCGTGCTGCCGTACAACTCGATTTCGGCTTTGGAGGCTGCGTTTGCTGAACGCGGCGATCAGATCGCAGCTGTGATCATTGAGCCGGTGGTCGGCAACATGGGCTGCGTGCCTCCGGCTCCGGGGTTCCTGGAGACGCTACGCGCGCTGACCGCGAAGCATGGCGCGCTGTTGATTTTCGATGAAGTGATGACGGGCTTCCGCGTGGCTCTGGGCGGGGCGCAGTCGCGGTTCGGAATTCATCCGGACTTGAGCACTTTCGGCAAGATCATCGGTGGTGGACTTCCGCTGGCGGCCTACGGCGGCCGCGCGGACATCATGAAGAAGGTGGCGCCGTTAGGTCCTGTGTATCAGGCGGGCACGCTTTCGGGGAATCCGTTGGCGGTGTCGGCCGGGCTGGCGATGCTGCGCGAGTTGATCGCGCATCCGGAAATCTACGATCAGTTGGAGGCGCGCGCGGCGCAACTGACGGCTTGGACGCCGCCGGGCGTAACGATCAACCGCGTCGGTTCCATGTTCACGTTCTTTTTCACTCCGAACCCGGTCACCGATTGGGACACGGCCAAGGTTGCCGATACGAAGCGCTTCGGGGAGTTCTTCCACTTCCTACTGGAACGCGGCGTGTACATTGCACCGTCGCAGTTCGAAGCTGGTTTCGTCTCGGCCGCGCACTCTGAAGACGACATTGCCGCGACGGTAGCCGCGGCGAAGGAATTTTTCAAGAGTTAGGTGTGCGCCAACCTGGCGGGATTCGATGACGTCCAGAGCCACCGAAATCTCCGCCCCATCTGCGGGTGCGTTCTGCCGACGCGCCCGAACCTTGAAAGTCGTGCCGAAATCTCGCCGAACAGTCCACCGCGCGCACGGAACGTGAACGGGAACTGAAGAGCGTGAACAGGAGCAGTGCTCACGTGGACTGTTCGGTTGCCACTGTAGATGCAATCTGGGTGCTGCTGGCTGAGGTTTCCATCTTATAGAAAAAGAAGTCACTTGGTTGGATCGCCCCGCCCGACGCGTGTCGAAATATCAGCACTATGCGGAATGTCAGCAGTTATGTGGCACAATGTTGGCAGTTCAGCATGAACCGCGACCCGCATTATCGCTATTCGCAGCGCCTAAAGCTGCTGCGTCAGACCGATCGAGCCATCCTTACTGCCCGGTCTTCGGGAGAGATCGCGCAGATTGCGCTGGTCAACAGCCAGGAACTGCTGCCTTTCAAACGAGCCAGTGTGGTGCTGTTCGATGAAGAGGCTCGTTTGGCAACGATCATCGGAGCGATCGCGCCGGAGGATTCCCCCTTGTCGGTGGGGACGCAGGTATCGGCCGCGACGTACGGGGACCTCGAAGAGCTGCGCCACGGAAAGCTATATCTGGTGGACGACATCCGGACGCTTGCCCCCAATGAGATCGGGGTGAAGCTGGAAGCCGATGGAGTTCGCTCGTTCATCAGCGTCCCGCTCATTGCGTTGGAGCACGTCATCGGGATGCTGAACGTTTCTTCCGATCAAGTGGCGGCCTTTTCCCCGGAGGATGTGGAGATCGCCCAGGAAGTGGCAAATAGTCTGGCCGTGGCGCTGCACCAGGCTCGCTTGCATCAGGAAGTGCAACGCCACGCGGATCTACTGGAGCATCGGGTGGCAGCGCGTGCCGCGGAACTGTTGAATTCGAATCGCCGCCTGCAGCAGAGCCAAGAACTCCTGCGCTCGCTTTACGACAATACGCCGGTCATGATGCACTCCATCAATGCCGAAAGCCGCGTGATCGAAGTGAATCAGTTCTGGCTGGACGCGCTGGGCTACCAGCGGGAAGAGGTCATTGGCCGACACATCGCGGAGTTCGTGCCTCCGGAATTTCAGGAGGCTCGCGGAGAGGTTCTGGATCGCCTCCGTCAGGATGGGTTCATTAAGGACATTGAAGTGCAGGTTTGTCGCAAGAACGGCGAGGTCCTGGATTTGAAGGCGTCGTCGGTTCTCAAGCGGGATGCGGAGGGCCGGTTTCTCTACACCCAAACGTTTCTTGTGGACATTACGGAGCAGCGGCGCGCGCAGCGCGAGAACAGTTACCTGCAGGAACAGATTCGCACGGAACTGAACTTTGAAGAAATTGTGGGCACCTCGGCCGTGATGCAGCGGGTGTTCCAGGCGATTGACATGGTGGCTCCTACGGATTCCACGGTGCTGCTGCTGGGCGAAACCGGGACGGGCAAGGAGTTGATCGCGCGGGCGCTGCACAACCGCAGCCGGCGCAAGCCGAGTGTGATGGTAAAGCTGAACTGCGGCGCGCTTCCGGCCAGTCTGGTGGAAAGTGAACTGTTCGGGCACGAAAAGGGTTCCTTCACCGGGGCCATTGCGCAGCGTAAGGGCCGCTTTGAGATCGCGCATCGGGGCACGCTGTTCCTGGATGAAATTGGCGAGCTGCCGCTAGAGACACAATCCAAGTTGTTGCGCGTGCTTCAGGAGCAGGAGTTCGAGCGCGTTGGCGGCACGCAGACGCAGAAGGTGGACGTTCGCGTGATTGCGGCGTCGAATCGGGATCTGGAAGACGAAGTGCGCCGCGGGGTCTTTCGTTCCGATTTGTTCTACCGGCTGAACGTCTTCCCCATTGAGGTTCCGCCGCTGCGTGATCGTAAGGAAGACATCCCGCTGCTCGCCGCGTACTTCGTCGGTAAGTTCACGCAAAGGATGGGGCGTCGTATCTTCAGTATTCATCGCAGTGCGCAGGAACAGCTGATGG
>CANIIC010000074.1 GCA_947467395.1 Bryobacterales bacterium | reverse complement strand
GTGAAAGGACTCAGCAGCGTGGAAACGAAGACAGCGCTCGTCACGAATTCGGGATCGAGGTTGAATTCCAGGGCGAGGATCGTCGTCACGACGGCGACGGGCATGGAGGAGAGCACCACTGCGGCTTGGCGGGCGGGGCCGGTGATGCCGAGGGCTGCGCAGAGGCCGAGGGCGATGATGGGGGTGATGACGAGTGAGATGACCACGCCGAGTAGAACGAGGCCGGGGCGTGGGGGCCAGACGGCTCGCGAGAGTTGCATGCCGAGGACCATGATCATGACGGGGAGTGCCGCATCGCTCAGCATCTCGATTGGTCGCATTAGGCCTTCATGGACGGGGATGCCGAGGGTCAGCAGGATGGCGGCGAGGGTGACTCCGTAGAGCGAAGGCATGCGCCAGATTTTGTCGAGGGCTCCGGCGATATTGCCGCGCCGGGAGCCCGCGAAGAAGGCACTGGAGAGATACGTCGTTACGGAGCCGGTGAGGAAGTAGATGGTCGCGAAGGTGAGGGCGGTAGGGCCGAAGGCGAATTGCACGACGGGCAGGCCGTAGTTCCCGCTATTGGAGAACATGACGACCATCATGAAGGCTCGCCGGAGTTTGCTATCGAGTCCAAGGGCCTTGGCGATCAGGAAGCCGAGTATGGCCATGGAGCCCATAGTGAGGACGCCGAGTGCCATGATGCGGCCGACGTCGGGTCCGGATGCGGTGGAGGTGAACAGCATGCGGAAGGCGAGGCATGGCATCAGAGCGTAAAAGACGACTCGTGAGACGGGCTGGACGCTGACCTGGGCGAAGCGGGCGAGGAGGTAGCCTGCTGCGGTGATGCAGAAGATCGGCAGGATGTCGGAGACGAGGATGGAGAGCAGGAGATCCATGAACGGGCAGGTGGCGACCTTCGTTCAGTATACGGCGGGGGACTTGTAAGGGATGCTCGCGGCCCAGCGCTTGGAGGGAAGCTCGACAAAGCGATACAGCGGCCACGCGCCTAAGACGGACGCTGCGACCGCGGCCGTCAGCAATACGGTCTGCGCGCTCGGGTCGTCTGTGATGAGGCTGCGACCTTGGGTGATCACGATTGAGGTGAGTAGGGGATGCGTTAGATAGAGCGAGTAGCTGATGTTGCCGAGGGCATCGAGGATGCGGTTCGAGTAGGCGGCGAACAGGATCAGGATGGCGGTGGTTAGTCCGACCAAGGCGGCGATGGTGCCGTAGGTGATCTGGCCGAAAACGGTGGCGGTTGCCAGGAGAAGCAGGGTTTCGGATAGAGACACCTTCAACGACAATCGGCGGAAGGCGGCGATTCCCAGCGCGAAGAAGGGCAGGTAGTGGGGCAGGTAGTCGCCCGATGGGAGCAGCATGCTGGCTGCGCCGCTGGTGGCAGCGATCGCGAGAGTGGTGGCCCAGCCTCGGCGTGCGAGCAGGCGAAAGAGCAGGCTGATCGCTAGGTAGTATTGAAACTCGATGGCGAGGGTCCAGAAGGAATCCAGCAGCCAGGGCAGGCCGAGGATCGCGTTGAGGTAGGCGAGGTGGGCAAGGACTTGCGGCCCAGTGATCGCATACGGATGAAGCCCTGCGGTGTTGGCGATCCAGCGCGAGGCTGCGAGGACGGCGACAACGGTGATGTAGGGCGGGTGCAGTCGCAGCATGCGCTTGGCGAGGAAGCGGCCGAGCATCGAGAGTTGGTAGTGACCGCGATGGAGCGCGTAGGGGATGACAAAGCCGGAGACGACGAAGAAGACCTGCACGCCCATGAAGCCGTAGCGGCCGATGAGCGTGGCGGGGGCGGATGGCAGGAGTCCCGAGACATGGAACCAGCAGACTGAGAGGGCTGCAATCCCACGGAGGGCGTTGATGACGGCGAGATGGGTGCCGTCTGAGCGCGGCGTCGCGGACTCCATCGGATTTGTGCGAGGGCCCGCCCTGAGTGGCGCGGGCCCGATGTCGAATCGGCTACTGCTTGCCTTTGGGCGCGCCGCCCTTGGTCGCGGGGGGAGGCAGGGTGCCGCCTTCGGCGAGGGTCTTCATGTTTTCGACGAAGCGCATAAACTGGGTGCGGCGGCGGTCCATGTCGCTTTGGCGAGCGGCGTCGTCGGCCAGCATGGAGTTATCGAAGGTGAGTGTGTAGACGATCTTCGACGTGGTCGCTGTCACGGGGCGAGCTTCGAGCGTGCCGTGATACATGTTGTACTTCTGGCCGTCACGGACGGGCTGCGTGTAGGTGTAGGAGAGCTCGGTCTTGCCGACCAGGATCTCGTTGCCGACGGAGCGGACGGCTCCGAACTCACCATCCTTGCCGGAGGTGATGGTGCATGCAATCTGCGCCCATTCGCCGATGTCGCAGTATTTGCCGATGCGCTTCCACACGTCGGCGGCGGGTTTGTTGACGTTGATCTCCATGGGGATGGAGACGTAGTGCGGGTTGGGGACCTGCAGCGGAGCCGGGGCAGGCGGTTGACTGAAGGCGAATGGGGCTGCGGCTAGAGCGCAGGCGGCGATGGATTTCGAAAGACGCATCCCTCTGTTGTGGCACAGGCGGGCGCGCGGGGCAAGAGCGTTATTCGACGGCAATCTGCGTCGGCCTAGGATCTGCCGATGCCGATGGCGGGTACGCTGGGTGGAAAGTTCCAGACGGGGTGTCCCCTTGACGGTAAAGAGAACACCCCGATGGCGAACCTGCTGGTCACGATGCTGGACGGTCTGGGTGTGCCGATTGCGAAGATCGGCGATAGCACGGGCCAGTTGTTCTTGGACTACGCGCACCCGTAGGTTAGATGCCGCGTAATTCGACGGCGAAGCCGTTGTAGTCCTTGAAGCGGAGGAGATTCTCGTCGGTGGACGGCAGGATCTCCACGTTGATCGCCTTCAATTTCTCGGTGACCGACTTCTTGTCGAAGGCCACGACGCGCACGGCGTAGTGATCGATGTGCGGTTTTGCGCCGGCGTCCATTTTCTGCAGCCCGAGGCGGGTTTGGTTGCTGGTGAACCAGGCGCGGTCGGGGTTCTTGGTGCGCGTTTCCTTGCCGAAGAAGCGGCGATAGAACTCAGCGGACTTGTCGACGTCGCTGACGTGCAACATGATGTGGTCCAGGCCGACGGGGTGGACGATGGGGTCACCCTGCGTGACGCGCGTGGACGCAATGATGGTGGGCAGGAAGCCGCCGGGGGTGGCCATCAACTGGACGCGGATGCCATCGGGGTCGGGGAAGCCGTTGTAGCCGGGGCTTCCGGTGAGGTTGATGTTGACGGCCTTCAATTCCTTCTGCATGTCCTCGAGGCGATAGTCTTCGACGGTGGCGCAGAAGTGGTCCATGGTGGCCGTGCCGGTATTGTTGGGTCCCCAGGCGAGGTAGCTGATGCCGATGCGGCAGTAATAGCGTAGGGGCGGGGCCATTTCCTGGAAGATCTGCGGATCGAAGATGCGGCCCAGGAAGGCTGCGGATTTCTGCGGATCCGGGACGGAGAAACCGACATGTTCGAGTCCCGAGGCGTGCAGCGGAAGCTGCGACTGGGCTAGCGCGGCAGCGGGCGCGAGCAAGGTTGCGGCGAGCAGTTCACGGCGTGAGAGCTTGGTAGACATGGGGTCCAGTCTAGCGCGATTTGGGCTGCTGTTGATTCGCTCGCGGCGCGTGTGGCAACATTGGCGCTGGACTAACTATGTACAAACATTTAATGAAGACGGCCCTGACGCTGACATTTGCGGGATTGGCGAACGTGGCCTCGGGGCAAGCGCCCGCAGCGGCTCCGGCGACTGGTAGCGTTGCGGTAGCGAACCCGACCTACATTTCGATTCCGATGGAGATCACTGTGAATCGTCCGGCGGCAGAAGTGTGGAAGCGCGTCGGCAAGTACTGCGACATCGGCGAATGGCTGCAGGTGGCGTGCACAATCACGCAAGGCAAGGATGGCGAGTTCGGAGCAGTGCGCTCAATCGGCAATGAGGTGATGGTGGGCAAGACGGAACTGTCCTACACCTACACGCAGCCAGTGCGCGAAGGGCGTCCGTACAACATGTATCACGGGACGCTGGAAGCTCGGCCGGTGACGGCGACGACGTCGAAACTGGTATACACGCTGGTGCTGGACAATTCGATGCTGGCTGACGATGCGGCCAAGCAACGCGACATTCAGCAGCGTACGCAGCAGTTCACGCGCGCTCTGGAAAACATGAAGACGCTGGCCGAAGGCGGCACGCTACCTCCTCCTCCCGCTCGCGGTGGACAGAAGGGGAAGCAGTAAGGCGCACTGTTTATGATGCGAGTCATCCGGAACTCCGTGGCCACCGCTTTGTTGTGCGGGGCCTTGCCTTACTTGCCGGCACAGACAGCGCCAGGCGCGGAGTGGCGCAGTTATGCCGCCGACTCTTACAGCAGCAAGTATTCGCCGTTAGATCAGATCAACACGGGCAACGTAAGCAAGCTGAAGGTTGCGTGGCGGTGGAAATCGAATAACTTCGGACCGCGGCTCGAAGGCAACATGGAGACGACGCCGGTGATGATCGGCGGCGTGCTGTACTTCACGGCGGGTCAGCGTCGCGTGGTGCTGGCGGCAGATGCGGAGACGGGTGAGACGTTATGGATGTATCGCCTGGAAGAAGGTGAGCGGGCGAGTTTGTTCCCGCGACCTTATAATCGCGGCGTCACGTATTGGAGCGATGGCAAGGGCGATGAGCGCATCTATGCGGTAACGGCCGGCTACAACCTGGTGGCGCTGGATGCGAAGACCGGTGTGCCGGTGCCGAGCTTCGGGACGAAGGGCATCGTCGATCTGTATCAGGGCCTGGAGCGCGTCAAGGCCGGTGAGATCGGATCGACGTCGCCGCCGATCATCGTGAAGGACGTGATGATTGTCGGTGCGGCTTTGAAGAACGGCACGTCGCCTACTACGAAGACGAACGTTCCGGCCGATATTCGTGGCTATGACGTGCGCACGGGCAAGCTGCTGTGGACGTTCCACACGATTCCACGGTTGGGCGAGTTCGGCAATGATACGTGGAAGGATGGTTCGTGGGAATACACCGGCAACACCGGTGTGTGGGCTCCGATGAGCGCCGATGAAGAGTTGGGCTACGTGTATCTGCCGGTGGAATCGCCGACGGGTGACTTCTATGGCGGGCATCGGCCGGGCGATGGACTGTTCGGAGAGAGCCTGGTGGCCCTGGATGCGAAGACGGGCAAGCGCGTGTGGCACTTCCAGTTGATCCATCACGGACTGTGGGACTGGGATTTGCCGGCGGCTCCGAACCTGATCGACATCACGGTGGACGGCAAGAAGGTGAAGGCCGTGGCGCAGGTGACGAAACAGGGCTTCGTCTACACGTTCGATCGCGTGACGGGCAAGCCGATCTGGCCGATTGAAGAGCGTCCGGTTCCGCAATCGCAGATCCCGGGCGAGAAGACGTCGGCGACGCAGCCGTTTCCGACCAAGCCTCCTGCGTTCGATGTGCAGGGAACGTCGACCGCGATTCTGAACGATCTGACGCCAGAGTTGAAGGCGGAGTCGGAGAAGATCGCCGCGAAGTACACGTTGGGTCCGTTGTTCACCCCTCCGGCTGTGCAGGATGCGAACGGCAAGGTGGGCGTGTTGATGCTGCCTTCGGTGAACGGCGGCACGGATTGGGAAGGCGCGGCGGTGGATCCCGAGACGGGCGTGCTGTACGTGGGCTCGGTGACAGATCCGTGGGTGCTGGCGATGCAGCCTGCCGGGGATCGCTCCGACATGGCGTACATCGGTGGGCGCGCAGGTGGACGTCCAGATCGTCCGTTGGGCTTGCCGCTGGTGCGTCCGCCATGGGGCCGCATCACGGCGATCGATATGAACAAGGGCGAGTTCGTGTGGCAGAAGGCGAACGGTCCGGCTCCGGACGTGTATCGCAATTTGCCGGCGGCCAAGGGGCTCGATTTGAGTGAGGCCGGGAATCCGGCACCGGCGATGTTGATGGTGACCAAGACGCTCCTGTTTGCGGGCGAAGGTTCGGGGTTGTTGAACGGTGCTCCGAACGGCGGCGGGCCTGCGTTCCGTGCGATCGACAAAACGACGGGCAAGATCCTGCATGAGATGAAGATGCCGGGTGTAACGTCGGGTGCGCCGATGACGTACATGTGGAAGGGCAAGCAGTACATTGTGATTGCGACGACGAATCGCACGGAAGGTGCGGAGTTGGTCGCGCTGACCTTAGGGAATTAACGCTCACGAAGTGGGGAAAGGGGCCGGGGCGAGGGATCGCTTCCGGCCCTTTCTGTTTTAAGGGAAAATAGTCTCCATGCGCAGATTGTTGCTGGTGTTCGGCGTTGCGTTGGGCCTCGGAGCCCAGTATCGCGGCAGTTCGTGGATGGAGCCGGGCGGCACGGAGTTCGTGCCGGCGACGGGCGAGTATGAAGACGCCACGGGCGCGCTCGGGATCGTTAACGCAGACGGCTACATGGAGACCGCGGGGCATCCGTTCTTCACTCCGCTGGGGACGAATGGACGCGCGTGTGTCTCGTGTCATCAACCAGCGAATGCGATGAGTCTTTCGGTAGCGGGACTGCGCGATCGCTGGCAGACGACCAATGGCATGGACCCTGTGTTCGCGGCGGTGGACGGATCGAACTGTCCGAACCTGCCCCAGCGTGATCCGGCATCACATTCGTTGCTGCTGAATCGCGGACTGATTCGCGTGCCGCTCGCTTGGCCCCCGGTGAATGCCGATGGGTCAGCGAAGAAGGTCGAGTTTTCGATTGAAGTGGTGCATGACCCGACGGGCTGCAACACGAACGCGATGTACGGGCTGAAGAGTGAGAACCCCACTGTGTCGGTGTACCGGCGTCCGCGTCCGGCGGCGAATCTGAAGTACGTGACGTCGGGTGGCAGCCGCATTTTGCTCAAGAACGGCGAACTGTCGGAAATGGATCCGGATACGAACAGGCCTTCGGGGATGAACTTCATGGCAGATGCTCGCGAGGCGTCGCTGCTGACGCAGGCGCGCAGTGCGGTGATGGGGCATGAACAGGCCAAGTCGGCGCCAACGCGGGAGCAGTTGGAGAAGATCGTCGCCTTTGAATCGCAGGTGTACATGGCGCAGGTGGTGGATGGGCGGATCGGGAAGTTGGCGATGCCGAATGGGCCGGCGGGCCTAGGCCCACTGGCGATGCGTGATAGCAAGGCGGGCGTGCTGGGCGATAACACGTACGATCCGGTCTTCAAGAAGTTTGAGATGTGGCTGACGCCCGGCGAAGGACAGATGGCATCGATCGCACGTGGGGCGGACATCTTCATGAACCGCCAATTCTGGATTCGTGATGCCGCTCACATCAATTCGATCGGGCTGGGGAATCCGATCAAGCGTACCTGTGCGACGTGCCACAACGCCCAGATGACGGGTCAGGATCTGTCGGCGGGTTGGGTGGATGTGGGGACCACGAATTTCCCGACTTGGACCGAACCGTCGACGTGGGCCGAGTCGAGCGAACTGCCCGTGTTCAAGGTGACTTGCAACAAGGACGCCGCGCCACATCCGTTCCTGGGACGTACGATTTACACCACCGATCCGGGCCGGGCGATGATTTCGGGCAAGTGCGCGGATGTGGGGTCGATCGTGATGCAGCAGTTGCGGGGCTTGTCGGCTCGCGCACCGTACTTCGCCAATGGCGCCGCCAAGACGCTGCGGGAAGTGGTGGACTTTTACGATCGCCGCTTCGATATGAAGTTGACCGATGGGGAGAAGGACGACCTGATCAACTTCCTGGGGGCGCTGTAAATGCGATTTCGTTGGATGATCGCGATGCTGGCGACGGCGTCGCTGGGCGTGGCGCAACAGAAGAATTTCCTGGCGTGTCCGATTGTGCGGGACACGAAGACAGTGCCGTGCTTCCTCGCGGAATATGAAGGCGAAACGTACTTCCTGGGGATTCAGCAGGACATTTCGGCCGACTTTCATCCGCCGCAGTTGAAGCATGAAGTGCTGGTGGAAGGCCAAGTGGTCGCGGGGCCGCGCGTGTGTGGAGGGATTCCACTACAGCCACTCTCGATTTCGGTGATCAAGGAAGTGAACCTGGCGTGCAATCTGATGTTGCCAGCTGAGCCGGGCATTGAGGCTCCTGCAGCGGCTCGCGGTGCGGGCCCTTCGTCGAAGCCCCCGACGCCGGTGGCTGCACCGGCGCGTACGGGGCGGCAGGAGTTCGTGGTGCGCTACGGCTTCGACGATGCCGTGTTGGAATTCGCGGGTACGCGCGCGGTGAATGACGCGGTGGCATATGCCAAGGCGAATCCAGCGGCGAAGGTTCAGGTGACGGGGTATCGCTCACAGACGACGTTGTCCAGTGGGCAGCAGATGGTCGAAGCTCCGGGAGTCGCGCAGAAGCGCGCTGCTGCGGTCGCGGGGTTGCTGCAAGGCTCCGGGGTGGGGAATATCGCCGTCGGTTCGGTTGTCGAAGCGGGCTCGACACCGGCAGATCGTCGCGTGACGATTGTGGTGCAACCTTAGACGGACCTTAGAAGCCCGGTAGCGTATACTTCGTTGGGGAACCTAACAAACAATGGCTCGAACATTTCTCACCAGTCAGCTGAAGGGGCTGCTGACTGCGGCTCCGCCGAGCTCCATCGGTCGTCGTGACGTATTGAAGTTGGCGATGGCTGCTCCGGTCGCATTGCAGGCTGCAACTTCGCCACGCGTCGTGGTGGTGGGCGGCGGACTGGCTGGCCTGACCTGCGCGTATCGATTGAGTCAAGCCGGGATCGCAGCCACCGTGTACGAGGCGAACGATCGCCTAGGCGGACGGTGTTGGACGCGGCGTGGCGATTTTGCCGACGGGCAACTCGCCGAGCATGGTGGGGAGCTGATCGATCAGGGGCACACCGAAATCCGGCAGTTGGCGCAGTCGCTCGGGCTGGACCTGGACAACTTGTTGCAAGCCGAACAGAGCGGAAGTACACCACTCTACTATTTCGATGGCCAGCCTTACACCTACGACGACGCCACGCGAGATCTCAAGGGGATCTGGCAGAAGATCAAGAGCGATCTGCAGGCGGCGGGCTACCCCACGCAGTACAACTCATCGACGGTGCGGGGACGGCAGTTGGATCAGATGTCGATCGTGGACTGGATCAACGAAAGCGTCCCGGGCGGGATGTTCTCGAAGCTGGGCAAGTTGCTGGATGTTGCCTATAACATCGAGTACGGAGCGGAGTCGAGTGAGCAGTCCTCGCTGAGTCTGTTGTACCTGCTGGGTTACGTGGGTCCAGGACAATTGCGGATCTTTGGTCCGAGTAACGAAAAGTATCATGTGCGTGGCGGGAATGACCAGATTGTGTCGCGCATGGCGCAGACGCTCGGCTCGCAGGTACGGCTGGGCTACAGCCTGATCGCGATCCGGCGGTTGGCGAACCTCACCTATCGGCTGACATTCCGCGTGGGCAATCGTTCCGTGGACGTCGATGCGGATCAGGTGGTGATGACGGTTCCATTTTCGATCTTGCGGCAGTCGGTGGATTACAGCGCTGCAGGGTTCCGGCCTCTGAAGGTGACCGCGATTCAAGAACTGGGGATGGGCTCGAACACGAAGCTGAACGTGCAGTTCCGGGATCGACACTGGGAGACGCTGAACGCGACGGGCGAATCGTATTCGGATCGGGGCTATCAGGCGAGCTGGGATGTTTCGCGCGGGCAGCCCGGTGCATCCGGGATTCTGGTGAATTACACGGGCGGCAGGATCTCCGACAGCTTCTCACAGGGCACGGCGGCGAGCCGCGCTGCACAGTTTCTGGGCCAGATTGAGCCGGTGATGCCGGGCCTGAGCGCGAAGTGGAACGGTCTGGCGACGCTGGATTATTGGCCGGGGAATCCGTACTCGCGCGGTTCGTACGCGTTCTTTAAAGTGGGGCAGTACACGAAGTTTTCCGGGATTGAGGGGGAAGCCGAAGGCAACTGCTACTTTGCGGGGGAACACACGTCGGTGGATTCCCAGGGATACCTGAATGGCGCGGTAGAGACCGGGGAACGCGCGTGCTCTCAAGTGATTTCGGCAATCGGCAAATGACCCAGGAAGCATCCATTCCCGGCGAAGAAGTCCAGTTGGCGCAAGACCTCCTTGCCGGCGTGGAAGGATCTTTTGATCGGTTCGTGACGTTCTTTCACACGAAGCTCTTCAAGTACACGATGCTGGTCTGCCGGCAGCGCGAAGATGCGGAAGAGGTTACGCAGGAAACACTTCTGCGCGTTTTCCAGAACCTGAACCAATTGAAGGATCCGGCGCGGGTGAAGCCATGGGTGTTCCGTATCGCTCGGAACGCGTGTCTTATGAAGAGGCGGAAGAGTGTTTTCGCGCCGGACCGAGAGCTTTCGCTGGATGAGTTCATGCCGAACTCGTCGCAGGTTGACGGGCAGAAGAAGATCGAGATTGCCGATTGGAGTTCGCTGCCCGAGGATCAGGCCATGCAGAGCCAGTTGAGGGAGGCTTTGCATCACGCGATCGCGGAGCTCCCGGAAATCTACAAGGTGGTGGTGTTGTTGCGCGACGTCGAAGGGTTAAGTACGGAAGAGACGGCTGAAGTTCTTGAGATTACTGAGGATACGGTGAAGACCCGCCTGCATCGGGGACGTTTGGCGTTACGCAAGGATCTGGATCGGTTTCTGTCGAATTTGCAGTCACCAAAACCCCATGGAGTGCATCCTTAAGGGTAGAGGCTTCTATGCAGAATTCAACTTCCTATTCGAACTGCAAGGATCTCTTCGCTGCGCTGTCCCAGTATCTGGATGCGGAGTTGCCGCCTACCGATTGTGCGGCCATTGAGAAGCACATCGCGGATTGTCCACCGTGCATTGAGTTTGTCGACAGCCTGAAGAAAACGGTCAGACTGTGCAAAGATTGCGGTCCGGCGCCCGAATTACCTCCGATATCAGAAGAGGTGCGCACGAAACTGCTGGACGCCTATCAACACTCGATCCAAAGGAAGTAGCTTTGTCCTTTTCCCTGATCACGGCGTGCCCGGCTTGCGGCCAGGGCAATCGCATCCCCTCTGCTCATCTCTCGGATTCCGGAAAGTGCGGTGCCTGCAAAGCTGCACTGCGGCCCGCGCATGAACCGATCGCCGCAACCACGACGTCCTTCGATGAAATCATCGCGGCGGCGAAAGTGCCGGTGCTGGTCGACTTCTGGGCGGACTGGTGCGGACCGTGCAAGATGATCGGGCCGGAACTGCATGCGCTGGCTGCCGAAATGGCTGGACGGGCGTTAGTGGTGAAGGTGGATACAGAAGCTGAGCCCGCACTGGCGGCCCGGTATCAGGTGCGCTCCATCCCCAATCTTATGGTCTTCCATCGGGGCAAAGCAGTGGCACAAAGAGCCGGCGCAGCCGGACGAGCCGAACTGCGCCGCTGGTTGGAAGGCGCGACTACTGCTTAGTTCCGCAGGTCGAAATTCCGAAGATTGAATATGCGGGGCAGGTGCCTAGCAAGGCAGTTGCCAGCGGCACGATGCCGATGTAGCCCCATGGCGTCTGACCTGTGAACGCGAGGGTCAGTAAACCCACGCCGAGGATCACTCGCAGTACCTTGTCGATGGTTCCTACATTTTTCTTTAACATTGCATCCCTCCTAAGTCAGAACGAAGCAGTTTCGGGGAAAAGGATACATCCTTCACTCAGGGAATCCAACGCCGTGCCGCGCTAACCTAGAACTTATGTCCGATCGTCTGGAAGAACTGCGTCGTCGCCATGCTGCTGCGGAAGCCGGGGGCGGGGCAGAGCGCCAAGCTAAGATTCATGCCGAGGGCCGACTGACAGCTCGCGAGCGCATCGATCTGTTGCTCGATGAAGGGAGCTTCATCGAAACCGACAAGCTGGTGCGGCACCGCTCGCGCGATTTCGGCATGGATCAACAGGTGATCGATGGTGACGGGTTCGTCACCGGGCACGGGCTGATTCACGGGCGTCCCGCGTATGTGTTTGCGCAGGATTTCACGGTGCTGGGCGGTTCGCTTTCGGAGACGAACGCGAAGAAGATCGTGAAGATCATGGATCTGGCGCTGAAGACGGGCGCACCGATTATCGGGCTGAATGATTCCGGTGGAGCGCGCATACAGGAAGGCGTACTCTCGCTTGGCGGGTATGCGGACATCTTCCTGCGCAACACGATTTCGAGCGGTGTGGTGCCACAGATCTCCGCGATCCTGGGTCCATGTGCGGGCGGTGCCGTGTATTCGCCGGCGCTGACGGATTTTACGTTCATGGTGGAAGGCTCCAGCTACATGTTCGTGACCGGGCCGGACGTGATCAAGACGGTCACGCATGAAGACGTCACGAAAGAAGACCTGGGCGGGGCGGTTACGCACAACGCGAAAAGCGGCGTGGCGCACTTCCTGGCGCACAGCGATGCGGAGTGCCTCCAGCAGATTCGCGAATTGATGACGTACCTGCCACAGAACAATCGGGATGATGCGCCGAGGGGTACGTCCACCGATCCGGAAGACCGCGCGGATGCGGCTCTGGATACGATCGTGCCGCCGGCTTCGAATGTTCCTTACGACATCAAGGACGTGATTCGGCGGGTAGTCGATCACAGCAAGTTCTTCGAGGTGCAGGAACGCTTCGCGCAGAACATGGTGGTCGGTTTCGCTCGCATGGATGGGCGCACGGTGGGCGTGGTCGCGAACCAACCGGCGTTCCTTGCTGGATGCCTGGATATTGATTCGTCGGTGAAGGGCGCTCGATTTGTGCGCTTCTGCGACGCGTTCAATATTCCGATCCTGACGTTTGAAGATGTGCCGGGGTTCCTGCCCGGGACGGCGCAGGAGTGGGGCGGGATCATTCGCCACGGCGCCAAGCTGCTGTATGCGTTCGCCGAGGCGACGGTGCCGAAGATCACAGTGATCACGCGCAAGGCGTACGGTGGAGCGTATTGCGTGATGGGCTCAAAGCATCTGCGCTGCGATGTGAACCTGGCGTGGCCCAGCGCGGAGATCGCGGTGATGGGCGCCGAAGGCGCGGTGAACATCGTTTACCGCAAGGAAATCGCTGCGGCGGGTTCACCGGAGCAGCAGGACGCGACGCGCAAGGCGAAGACGGATGAGTTCAAGGATCGTTTCGCGAACCCGTTCGTGGCCGCCGAGCACGGCTTCGTCGACGATGTGGTCGAGCCGCGCGAAACGCGTCGCCACGTGATTCGCGCGCTGCGGTTACTCGAAACGAAGGTGGATACGATGCCGCGCAAGAAGCACGGCAACATACCTCTATAGGGCCCCTCTAGCTGGCGAGCTTCTCGAAGAACTTCTTGATCATCATCTTGGCGGTGCCGTCGATCAGGCGTTGCCCGACCGCGGCCATGGTGCCGCCAATCTGGACGTCCCCTTCGTAGGCAACGTCGGTACCGGCGTTGCTGGGAGAAAACGTGAGCAGGCCTTCGCCCTTCATGAAGCCGAGCTTGCCTTTGCCTTCGACGATCAGCTTGAATCCGGTGGGAGGGTTCCGGTCGACGATGCGCACGTGCCCGTCGAAGGCGCCCGAAAGACTTGCGAGCGCCATCTTCATCTTCATGCGGTACTCGTCGGGGGCGGTTTCTTCCAGCGACTCACAGCCGGGCATGCAGGAGGCCAGGACCGTCGGATCCTGCATGCGCCGGTAGGCTTCTTCCGGCGAGAGCGTTAACGATTGGGTTCCCGAAATCTTCAAGCAGTCTTCCCCAGAGCGGCCTTGATCGCACGACCTGCGTGGACCTTGGCGAGATGCGTCCGGTATTCGGCGGAGGCGTGCAGATCGGAGTTCGCGTCTGCCCCTTGGGCTACGAGTGCTGCCGCCGCCTGAATGTCGGCGTCGGAGCCTGCCGTGCCTTCGAGGGCCTTCTCAGCGGCCGTGGCGCGATAGGAGCAGTTGGCGAGCCCGGTGACGCCGATGCGCGCCATCGATATCTTGCCGCCCGATTTGCGCACGCGCACGGCGATGCCGACGATCGCGAAGCCGCTGGCAGGCTGCAGAACTTTGGCGTAGCTGGTGCCGGTGCCTGCGGCTTCCACCGGGACCACGACTTCACGCACGATCTCGCCCTCTTCGAGCGACGTGGTGAAGGTATCGACGAAGAAGTCGGCTGCGGAGACGGTACGCTCGCCGTTCGCACCCTTCAGGACGATCTTCGCTTCGAGAGCCTGCAAGGCCGCAGGGTAGTCGGCCGAAGGATCGTTGTGCGCGACGCTACCGCCCATGGTGCCCATGTTGCGGATCTGAACGTCGCCAATGAAGCCGGCGGTCTCGGCCAGCAGCGGACACTTGGACTTCACCGCGGCCGAGCTCTCCACGTCGTAGTGGATGGTGGTCGCACCGACGTGCAGTGCGCTGCCTTCTTCTCGGACGTAGCTCAGTTCCTTCAATCGAGCCAGATCCACGACGCGATCCGGAGCTGCAAGGCGCAGCTTCATCATCGGCACCAGGCTCATGCCGCCGGAGAGCGGCTTGGCTCCATCGGCGATGGCCTTCAATGCTTCGTCGAGCGACTTCGGGGCCGCGTAATCAAATTGATGGGGAATCATGCGTTCCTCCCGTTCACCAGTTTCCAGATCTTCTCGGGTGTCATCGGCATGTCGATATGCCGCACGCCGAGCGGCGACAGCGCGTCGACCACGGAGTTCACCGCAGCCGGCGATGCGCCGATTGTGCCAGCCTCGCCCACGCCCTTCACGCCCAACGGATTCACCGGGGTCGGCGTGACCGTGTGGCCACTTTCGATCCACGGCATCATGTGCGCGCGTGGCATGGTGTAGTCGGTGAACTCACCGGTGACCAACTGCCCGTTGTCATCATAGACGGCCTGCTCCCAGAGAGCTTGTCCCAGACCCTGAGCCACGCCGCCATGGACCTGTCCGTCGACGATCAGCGGATTCAAGACATTGCCGCAGTCATCGATGGCGACGTAGCGCTTGATCGAGATGTTGCCGGTCTCTTTCTCTACTTCGCTGACCATGATGTGCGCGCCGAACGGGAAGGTGAAGTTCGGCGGCTCCCAGAAGTACGTCGCGACCAAGCCTGGCTCGGTGTTCGCCGGGAGTTTCATCGCGCGATACGCGGCTCCGGCGATTTCCTTGATGCTGATGCTCTTGCCGGTCTTGTTGCAGGTGCACTGGCCGTCGGAGTACGTGATGTCTTCCGTTTCCAGTAGCATCGCGCCGAATTTCTTGATCTTGGTGATGATTTCCTGCAGCGCGAAGTGTAGCGCCGCGCCACCGACGGCCGTCGCGCGGCTACCGAAGGTGCCGATGCCGTACTGCACGATTGCTGTGTCGCCATGCTGGACCAGGATGTCTTCTACGTCGATGCCCAGTGCGTCGGCCGCGATCTGCGAGAAGGTCGTCTCTTCGCCCTGACCGTGTGGGGAAACTCCGGTCATGACGGTGACCTTGCCCGAAGGCTCGATCTTCACCGTCGCGCTTTCCCAGCCTCCGGCGGGAGTCGCCGGCGAAGGGCCCATCGCGCAGATTTCGCCGTAGGTGCAAATGCCGATGCCCATCAATCGGCCTTGTTTACGAGCTTCGGCCTGCTCCTTGCGAAGCTCGGTGTAGTTCACTGTTTCAAGCGCCTTGCGCAGCGGAGCCGCGTAATCGCCGGTGTCATAAATCAGGCCGGTGGCGGTGGGGAACGGGAACTCTTCGTTGCGGATGAAGTTTTTCAGGCGAATCTCCGCCGGATCCATCTTGAGTTCGGCGGCCAGGATGTCCACCATCCGTTCGATGCCGTGCGTGGCTTCGGGGCGGCCTGCACCGCGATATGCGTCGGTGGGGACGCAGTTCGTGAAGACGCCGATGATGTCAGCGCTCATGTTCTTGCTGCGATACAGGCCCGGCAACATCAGCACGCTGAGCGTCGGGATCGCCGGGGTGAGGAGTTGGTGATACGAGCCGAGGTCCTGGATCAGCTTCACCTTGATGCCGAGGATGGTGCCATCCTTCTTCGCCGCGACTTCGTAATAGTCCACGTGGCCGCGGCCGTGAATCGTGGTGAGGAAGTTCTCGCGGCGTGATTCGATCCACTTGACCGGCTTGCCGATCTTCATCGAGACGAAGCTCATTAGGGCTTCTTCGGCGTAGACGTTCAGCTTGGAGCCGAAGCCGCCGCCCACTTCCGGCGCAACCACGCGCACGCGATTTTCGTCGATGCCGAGCATCTGCGCGATCAACGTGCGAACCAAGTGGGGGACCTGCGTGGAGGTGTACAGGGTGAGCGACTTCTCAGCCGCGTGCCAGGATGCCACGACGCCGCGAGGCTCCATCGCCGAGGGAATCAGGCGTTGGCTGACGATCCGTTCCTTGACGATGACGTCGGCCTCTTTGAAGGCCTTCTCAATATCGCCGCCCTCCTGATGGAAGGTGAACGCGGTGTTGTCCGGCCATTGGGGATGCACGGCGGGGGCGCCCGGGGCCAAGGCCTTTTCCGGATCCGCGACGGCTTGCAGTACGTCGTAGTCGACTTCGATCGCATCCGCCGCATCGCGCGCGACGTACTTGTCGGTCGCGACGACGACGGCCACGGGATGGCCGACGAAGTACACGCGGTCCTGAGCGAGGATCTTGTGATCCGGCACACGCAGGCCCGGCAGGGAAGCCCCGCAGGGAACGCCCGCGATGTGCAGAATGTCCTTGCCCGTGAAGATCGCGGCAACGCCCGGCATCGCGGCCGCGGCGCTGGTGTCGATCGACTTGATGTTGGCGGCCCCGTGCGGACTCCGCACCACCATCGCGTAGTGCATGCCGGGCATTTGCAGGTCTTCGACGTAAGTCGCCGTGCCGGTGATCAGGCGAGGATCTTCTTTGCGACGGAGGCGCTTGCCGATCGAGGGTTCGTGCTTCTTGATGATCGTTGTCGTAGCCATGGCGATCTCTCCTTACGCCTTCACCGCGGCGGCCGCTTGCACAGCCTTCACAATGTGCTGATACCCGGTGCAGCGGCACAGGTTGCCTTCGATACCGTGCCGGATATCAGTTTCGGTCGGGTTCGGGTTGCGATCCAGCAGTTGCTTGGTCGTCATGATCATGCCCGGCGTGCAGAATCCGCACTGCGCGCCGTGCTCATTCCAGAACGCTTCCTGCATCTTGTGCAGTTTCCCGTCGATGGCCAAGCCCTCGATCGTGGTGATGCTGGCCCCATCAGCCTGAACGGTGAATAGGCTGCACGACTTCACCGCCTTGCCGTTCACTTCCATGGTGCAAGCCCCGCACAGCGAGGTTTCACATCCAATGTGCGGACCAGTGAGCCCTCGCACATCGCGTATGTAGTGGATGAGGAGCAGCCGGGGCTCCACCTCATGGGTTTCGGTAATTCCGTTGACAGTGATGGTTACGGATTGAGTCATGGGTTTGGTCTCACGTGACGCCCGAAGCGAGGGCGGCGACCATTGAAGATACCAGAATTGACGCCTCGGAAGTTGAGCCGGAAGGGGAGTTGACAAAACCTTAAGTTAGACTTAATCTAAGTTCTGTGAGGCAGACCCGCACCACCCCCGATCGCCAGCAAATCAGCGATGTTTTGGCTGGTTCCGGACTGCGTTCGACTCCACAGCGTTATGCCGTCATGGAGTTCCTGATGCGGAGCCCGGTGCATGCGACGGCGGAAGAAGTGTTCGAGGCGGTGAATCGCCAGGACCCCCGCGCATCGCGCGCCACGATTTACAACAACCTGCGCAGCCTGGTGGAGGCGCGCTTGGTGCGCGAAGTCGTCGCCGATTCGCGGGCAGCGCGTTTTGAAGCGCACATCGAGAAACATCACCATTTTATTTGCGACCAATGCGGTGCCGTTGAGGACATCGCCTGGTTTGACGTACCGGCTCGCGACCGCCGCACGCTAGGCGGCCGCACGGTACGCGACTGCGAACTGACTTTGCGTGGGCTCTGTGAAAATTGCGCCCGCGCGCAGAAGTAGAACATCCATTAGGAGAGAAACATGGCAGCACTCAAAGGAACCAAGACTCACCAGAATCTGAAGGACGCCTTCGCGGGCGAATCTCAGGC
>CANIIC010000073.1 GCA_947467395.1 Bryobacterales bacterium | reverse complement strand
CAGGTGCTCGGCGACGCCAGCTCCAACAACCCCTGGCACCCCGGTGTGACCGGCAATCGCCAGGTGAAGCAGCACTACCTGATCGGTTACGTGCAGGACGAATGGAAGATCCGCAAGAACCTCACCATGAGCTACGGCTTACGGTACGAATTCTACAGCGTGCTGCATGAAGCTCGCGGCTTGGGCGTATTGTTCAACGCCACCTCCGGGCAGATCATGCCGAACGGCACGCCGTGGTACCAGTCCGCGAAGAACAACTACGGTCCGCGCCTAGCCTTTACCTGGTCGCCGGAGAAGTTCAAGAGCAAGACGGTATTCCGCATCGGTGCCGGCTACTACTATGGCCCCGGCCAGACGGAAGACCAGATCCAGCCGATCGACTCCGATCGCGCCAGCCGCACTCTGACCAACGCCGCGTACCCGATCGTTCCGGCGCAGGTGTTGGCCGGTTACGACATCAACAGCCCGACGCTCGGCTACCAGCCGCGCGCTTACGCCGCGAACTACAAGATCCCGGAAAAGATCCTGTCCTACACGGCCTCCTGGCAGCAGGAACTGCCCAGCCACACGGTGCTCACAGTGGCGTTCGTGGGCAGCCAGGGACGCAATTTGTTCCTGCGCGCCTGGACCAACGGCATCACCGGTGTCACGATGAACCCGACCACCGGCGTTGGTTCCCCGGTTCTGCAGTTCGGCAGCCGCTTTGCCCAGATCGACTACAAGACCAGCGGCGGCACGGACAACTACAGCTCCATGCAGACGACCCTGAACCGTCGCTTCAGCAAGGGCCTGACGGCGGGCTTCCAGTGGACCTACGGCCACAGCATCGGCAACACTGCCGGTTCCAACGAAGCGCAGACGGCGCAGAATCCGTTCAACTTCAATCAGGACCACGGTAACAACGCCTTCGACGTGCGCCACAGCGCCAATCTCTCCCTGCTGTATCAGCTGCCCTTCAAGTTCAACGGCTTCAAGGAACGCGTGCTGGGCGGTTGGGAAGTGGGCAGCGTGTGGAATGGACGCACCGGCCTTCCGGTGGACATCACGATGTCCCGTCCGGACATCGTCTATCAGGTCAACGGAACCGGCCAGTTTGTGAATGCTCCGATCGTAACCAACGGTACGGTGCTGACCACTCCGGTCATCAACAATCCTTACGGTGGCGCCTTCCGCAACAACCGTCGCCCGAATGTGGTGGCGGGTGTGAATCCGTTCCTGAAGACCGGGGACGGCCGCTTCTTCCTGAATCCGGCCGCTTTCTCAATCCCGACGCCGGGCACCTTCGGCAACTTGGGCCGCGGCGCACTGCACGGTCCGGGCCTGAGCCAGATCGACTTCACGGTCCACAAGCAGTTCAAGATGACTGAAAGAGTCAACCTGGAATTCCGCGCGGAACTCTACAACGCATTGAACCGCGCGAACTTCGCGAATCCTCCGGCCGTTCTCTCAAACGCGCTGGGCACAGGAACGAATCAGTTGCAGCCCGGCCAGTCGTTCAGCTCGGCCGCCGCGGGTTCCGCTTTCGGTGTGATCAACTCGACTGTCAGCAAGGATGTCGGTCTGGGCGCCCAGCGTCAGGCTCAGTTCTCGCTGCGGTTAAACTTCTAAGCCCCCCTTAGAGCTAGGCCACTTGGCCGACACATGGAGCGCCTCTTGTAGGCGCTCCATATATTTTTTGCGGGGGATTTCGTGGGCCCCCAGCATCTCGGTGACCTCGGTCACCATCTGCGTATCGAACAGCACGTAGCCGCTCTGGATCAACCGTTCCTGCAACAGAATCAACGCGAGCTTGGACGCATTCGTCTCGCGATGAAACATGCTCTCGCCCGCGAACAATCCCCCGATCGCAACGCCGTACACGCCCGCCACCAGTTCGTTTCCTCGCCACAATTCGATCGAGTGCGCATACCCGGCGCGATGGAGTTCCGCGTACGCCGCCAGAAACCCTGGCGTGATCCAGGTCTCTTCTTGCGCCCGCGGGACATCGGCACACGCGTGCATCACTTGCTCAAAGGCCTCGTCGAACGAAACCCGATAGGGATGCGATTTCACCAGCGAACGAAGCCGTCGCGGGATATGCACCGTCTTCAGATCGAAGATCGCGCGTGGATCGGGTGACCACCACGTGACCGGATTCACGGACCACGGAAAGATCCCCTTGCCGTAGGCCTCCAGCAGCCGCTCCACCGTCATCGTGCCGCCCACCGCTAACAGTTCCGGGGAAGCCTCGGTGACATCGGGCAACGGTCGCCCACCGTCGATCGAAGGCACCCCGCGCGGCACTCGCATGGCCCCAGCATAGCTGGTACCGTAGGCAGGTGCCCGCTTTGTTGCTCTCTCTGCTGCTGCTCGCCGCGCCCTTCTGGGATGCGAAGGCTCCCGTGGATTGGACCGACGTCGAACTCAGTCAATTGCTCGCCGATTCACCCTGGGCTCTGTTTGCCACTGGCTCCAGCCCGAACCTCCCTGCTGTCCCCGTCTATCTTGCGACCGCCAAGCCCGTGCAACTCGCCGAAGCTGAACGCGAGCGCCGCGCCATCGCGAAGCTCAAGCTCAAGGGCAAGACTCCTGACTTCGACCCCTTCGCCGACGAATACGCTGCCTGGCTCGCAGAGAACAGCAAGGATCAGATCATCCTCGCGATCCGCGTCGGAAACCGCCGCGAGTACGCCGAGGCTCAGGAACTCGATCAGCTCGAAAAAGAGTCCGTGCTTCGCGTCGGCAAAAAGAAGATCCAGATGACCGGCTACTTTCCGCCGTCCTCTCAAGATCCCTATCTGCGCATCGCCTTCCCGCGCCCGCAACTCCAGCTCAGCGACAAGACCATTCGCTTCGAACTCTACCTGCCCGGAGTCGCGGGCCCGTTCCGGACCGTCGAGTTCAAGCTCGACACCCTGACCTTCGCCGGACGCCGCGAACTGTGACGCGCCGTTTACGGTCTGTTATACTGAAAAGGATCTAAACGGACTAGTTGCGTCGCTTCTGGCGATGCGCAGTTGTGAGTAGCCAAGATGCCGAAACGCACATTTCAACCGAACAATCGTAAACGCGCGAAAAAACACGGGTTCCGCTCGCGCATGGAAACCAAAAATGGCCGCGCCGTGCTGGCGCGCCGCCGCGCACGCGGTCGCCACAAGCTGACTGTCAGCGACGAAAGAGCTGTCCGGTACGCCTAAATCTGACGCGCGCGCGTACCCAAAGTCCGCGCGTGTGCTCCGTTCCGCCGAATTCCGCAAAATTTATGACAACGGCGTCCGCCTGTCGGGTCCTCTGTTTGCCGCCTTCTTCGTGGCCAGACCCGAGCAGGGTACCGGTGCGCGCCTCGGCCTCACCGTGCCTCGCGCGGTCGGCGGAGCTGTCGAACGAAACCGTCTCAAACGCCGCCTGCGCGAGGCCTTCCGTCTCCGCCGCGCCGCGCTCGGCGACTTCGACATTGTCGTCAACCCGCGTCGCGCCATGCTCACGGCCTCAGCCGACGAGCTGCGCAAAGCGCTGGATAAGTTGATGGATCGGGTTAAAGCATGAAGGAACTCGCCCTCGCCCTCCTACGTTTTTATAAGCGTTGGGTGTCCCCTATGCTCCCGTCCGCCTGCCGGTTTCACCCCACCTGTTCTGAGTACATGATGGATGCCATCGCCGCCCACGGCGCCGCGCGTGGCGTCTGGATGGGCCTGCGCCGCATTGGCCGCTGCCATCCATTCCATGAAGGAGGCTTTGACCCGGTCCGTTAAGGATCGGGCTTCCCGCGTATGCAAAAGTTGTCGATGGAAGTACGGCTGTTGATCGCCTTCCTGCTCATGGGCGTGGTGCTGGCGGTCAGCAACTACCTGGCCCCTCCGCAGCCCGCTGAGCCCGCGAAACAAGCGGCCACGGATGCTCCGAAAGCTGCTCCCGCGACCGCACCTGCTGCGGCCCCTGCTGCCGCGACGGCTGCGAATCCTGCCGCTCCCGCTGCTGCCGTTGTTCCAGGCGCAGTGCAGGCCGAACAGGTGGAAGCTTTCACTGTCGAAACCGACCTTCACAAAGTTTCGTTCTCCAACCGCGGCGCGACGGTCCACAACTGGGTCCTCAAGAAGTTCAAGAGCAACGCCGGCCAAGCCCTCGAATTGGTGAACCAGAAGGCCGTTCAGACTACGGGCGACAAAGCGATTCCCGCGCCGTTCTCGCTCACGTTCAAGAATCAGCCGTCGAACAATCCCAACGACAAGCTTTATAAAGTTACCCGCAGTGCCGACGGCATGACCGTCGATTTCGAATATTCCGATGGCCGCCTCACCGCGAAGAAGACCTTCACGTTCACCAAGAGTTCTTACTTGGTCAAGGTCACCTCACAGGTGATTGAAAACGGCGTCCTGTTGCCGCACGCGCTGGTATGGCGCGGAGGCTTCGGCGACGCGACGGGCATCAATCCCACGGCCGACGCTCGCTCGCTGTACTTTGATGCGTCCAAGAGTAGCCTGGAAAAGCAGCAGGCTTCTGACGCCAAGAATGGCCCTGTTTCGGTGAGCGGCAATTACGCCTTCGCCGGTTTGGAAGATAAGTACTTCGCGGCTGCAGCCCTGCCCGCTTCCGCCGGCACGCTGGAACTGACCACATATTCCGATACCTTCGCCAGCGCCGACGGCAAAGACGAAGCCCATGTGGGCGCGGCCATCGGCGGCAGCGGTAACAATACCTTCCAGCTGTTCGTTGGCCCGAAAGACGCCGACCTCCTGGCTCAGGTCGAACCCCGCCTGCCGCAGTTGCTTGATTGGGGCTGGTTCGGCCTCATCGCCAAGCCGCTGTTCTACGGCCTGAAGTGGCTGGCCACTTCCGTAACGCACAACTACGGCTGGGCCATTGTGCTGCTCACCATCTTCATCAACATGGCGCTCTTCCCGCTGAAGATCACCAGCATGAAGTCGTCGAAGAAGATGCAGTCCATCCAGCCCCTGGTCAACAAGATCAACGAAAAATACAAGGGCCTCCCGATGAACGATCCCCGTAAGGCGGATCAGAACACGGAACTGATGGACCTGTATAAGGCGCATGGGATCAACCCCGTTGGCGGCTGTTTGCCGATGTTGATCCAGATCCCGTTCTTCTACGCTCTCTACAAAACCCTCAGCATCGCCATCGAAATGCGCGGAGCCGAATGGTTATGGGTGATGGATCTTTCACAGCCGGAAATGTTGCCCGCCGGCATCCGCATTCTGCCTATCATCCTGGTGGTTACGCAGTTCATCTCGCAGAAGATGACTCCCAGCCCCGGCATGGATCCTGCTCAGCAGAAGATCATGCTCTTCATGCCCCTGCTATTCGGGTTTATGTTCTGGCCAGCCTCTTCCGGGCTTGTACTATACTGGTTGACCAGTAACGTAGTGAGCATCGCGCAGCAGTTGCTGTTGAACCGGAATACAGCGGCGCCCGCAGTTGCCGTGGTAGTTCCACCGACCAAAAAGAGATAGAGGAACCACGGTGGCAGATAAGAAGTATTCCAAAGCTGACGCTGAAGCCCGCATCGAAGAATTCCTGGACATGGTCCTGGACGATGCCGACTTCGACCTGACCTACGACATCACCGGCGGCGAAGGCCTCCACCCCGATTTCGAAAATCCTGACTTCGTGGTGCGCTTCGAAGGCCCCGATGTCGACATTCTGCTGGGCAACAAAGCCGAAGTCCTGCTCGCGCTGGAGCAGTTGACCATGGAAGCCCTGGGCATGGCCTCCGAGGAACACGCCCGCCTGTGCTTCGATGCCAACGATCATCGCGTGCTGCGCGTGCAGGAACTCCGCATGAGTGCCGAAGCCGCCGCCGAGCGGGTTCGCAAAACGCATCAGCCCTTCCACTTCAGCCCGATGAACAGCCGGGAACGCCGCATCCTGCATTTGGCGATGCGCGATCAGACCGACGTGCGCAGTGAGAGCGTCGGCGAAGGCCCCATTCGTCAGGTTGTGATTGTTCCGAAAGACATGACTACGCTGCCGGAGCCGATTCGTCCTCCGCGCCCGCGTCCTGAAGACGATGCCCCGCGCGAACGTCGCGGTGGTTTCGGTGGACGTGGCGGAGATCGTGGTGGTGATCGTGGCCGTGGTGGTCCGCGCGGTGGCGGCGGTGGCCGTGATCGCGGTCCGCGTCGTTAAGCAGTAGTGCAACTCCTCGATACTATCGCTGCGATCTCTACGCCGCTTGGTCGCGGAGGCATCGGTATTCTTCGAATTTCAGGACCTGAGGCGCGCAACGTCGCCTCAGGTCTTTTGCGTTTCCGGCAGACTCCGAATTGGATTCCGTGGGCCGCAACGCTAGCCGACCTGCTCGATTTCAGCGGTCGTCCGGTCGACAATGTTGTCGTCACTTACTACGCTTCACCGCGTTCCTACACGGCGGAAGACGTGGTGGAGGTCGCCTGTCACGGCTCACCTGTGGTGTTGCGTCATGCGCTCGATCAAGCCTGCCGCTTCGGCGCCCGCTTGGCGGAACCCGGCGAATTCACGCTGCGCGCCTATCTCAACGGCCGCATCGATTTGCCGCAGGCCGAAGCGATTCGTGATCTCATCGATTCCACCACGCTGTATCAGGCTCGCGTCGCAGCGCAGCAAGCCGAAGGCTCCGTATCTCGCAAGTTGAAGCCGCTCAAAGATCAGATGCTGGAACTGGTCGCGTTGCTCGAAGCCGGCATCGATTTCGCCGAAGATGACATCGATGTTGCGCCCACTGCGGAGATTCTGCGCCGCCTTGACCCTGTCTTGAATGGAGTCGCGACGCTCGCGGCGAGCTTCGCTTATGGCAAGTTGGTGCACGACGGTTTCACGCTCGCGATTGTCGGCCGTCCCAACGTGGGCAAGAGCAGCTTGTTCAACGCGCTGCTCCAGCAGGATCGCGCCATTGTCACGCCCATCGCCGGAACCACGCGGGATGTGGTCTCGGAAACCGCCGCGCTCGAAGGCATCCCCGTGCGTCTGCTCGATACTGCGGGAATTCGCCAAGGGCAGGATGTAGTGGAATCGCTGGGTATTGAACGCAGCTATCAGGCGATGGTGGATGCCGATCTCACGATCGTTGTTCTCGACGCATCCGATGACTTGACCGCGGAAGATCAGGCCCTGCTCGAAAAGGCTGCATCGCAAGGCCGCTGTCTGGTGGTCGCCAACAAAGCCGATCTCGCCTCGGCGGAAGGTTATGATCGTGCGTTGAAGGTTTCCGCCTTGACCGGCGAAGGCGTCGACGAATTGCGCCGCGCCATCGTCCGTACGGTCTGTCCGCAAGGCCACTTCGAACAGGATGGCGGCTTCATCACCAGCCTCCGTCAGGAACAGTTGCTGCGCGAATCGCAGGAAGCGTTAGCGAAAGCCCGCATGGCAGCGGAACTCGGGTTGCCCCATGAGATGCTCCTGCTGGACCTCTACGCGGCGTTGAATCCCATCGATGCGGTCACCGGCGCGACCACTGCCGACGATATCCTGAACCGCATCTTCTCCACCTTCTGTATCGGTAAGTGATCTAGCGGACGCGGATGTTCACCATGTCGGTGAAGCCTTCCACCGTCTGCACCGCGAGACTATTTACCCCTTGCGGCACCGAGGGGACTTTTACGTTGAGTTGGTAGAGGCCGGCCAATCCTGGCGCGAGGCCGTTGAAGGACACTTCGGCTGGTTTGCCACCAATGGTGACCGCGACGGGCGAAACGACATTTGTGAGAGTTGCAGTCGGAGCCGCAGCGCCTTCGATCACCGAAGGTGTAACTGCGCCCATGCCGGACAGGAACACTTGCACCACTTCGCCCACGGAAGCCGGATTCGCATCATTCACGACTGAGTAGTTCGCATGTAGAATCGCCCCGTCTCCGATGCCGTTCTGCGTCAGGCTGAAGATTCCCGGAGCTGTCAGCGCCAGGGGGACCTCGACCGTGTTCGAAGCAGTGCCGTTGGTGACGACGATCGTCGCTGTGTTTCCCGTAGTTGAGTACGGCACAACCAGGCTAATCTGTCCGGACGAGACCAAGTATAGCGGCGCGAGCTTGCCGTTCACCGTGACTGTGACGCCCCCCAGCGTTGTTGGGAAGGGCAGTGTTTTGGCGACCGCAGCCGTCTGCGGGCCCAGGCCCGAGCCGAACAACGTGACAAAGCCGCCGGGAGAAACCGGGTATCCTAGCGCGAAACTCGCACCGTTCAACACACGCTGAGGATCAATGAAAACGCCCGCTCCGGTCATCGTCGGCATCCGCACGCCGAAAGAGAGTTCGTAGGTGAAGGAGTCGAGGGTGTCAACGCCGCTAGTCGAAAATGCGTTGCCCGATGCAGAGACGTTCACGCGCCCAGTAGTTGAAGTAAACGCGCCGGAGCCGTCCGCGCCCAGCGAATGTGTGATCAACGCCGAAGTGTCGAAGAGTCCATCGGATTGCCGCGTACGGCGGCCGAAGACAGCACCTGAGGCGGTCGCGTTGACAGCCGAAGTCGTGGACGTGTAGCGCAAACGATCTACGTCGAGTCGCAAACTGGCACTGTAGTAAAAGCCGCTCCAACTCGAGCTGGTAGCAGCCTTCACCCCGACTACCATGCCGTGTGAACCCGGCGTCATGGAGCCCCCGATGAAGTAGTTGCCGTCTGCGGAGACGTAGATGTTTTTCGTGCCAGAGATTAGTTGGGTGACTTCGTTGTTGCCGCTGGCGAGTGGGAAAGTGACTGTCCCCGTGCTGTCCGAGGCTACCGAGTAGGTGATCGGAGGCAGCGTCTGCGTCAGGAGGCGGTTGTTCAGATTACGGGCCTGCCCGAACACCGCCGATTCCGTAAACAAGCCGGAGCCGTTCGCGGTGATCCTGAAATTGGTGTTGCGCACGTTCGTGATGGAGCCAGGATATTCGAGGCTCGAGACATAGTAGGCGCCCGTCAGTTTCGCGGTGGTCGCGCCTGTCGCGGCAACCGGGATGGCGAGGAACAGATCGTAGACCGTTGGTCCTGCTTCGGTGGAGGCTCCGACAATCGCGCCGACGCCGAGCCGGGCGTTGAGCGTCGCGCCCGCGCGATCCGGGTTGGTCAACGTCATCACGCCGCCGGACTTCACGTTGTAGGTGCCGCTACATCCGCTCAACGCGACCGGTGCAGCCGAGCCCACCAGTTGTTGCGCTACGCAGGTGAAGCCGCCAGTTCCGTTGAAGGTGATGGTGCCGGCGCTGGTGGTGGCTGTCGCGCCGGATGCGTCGGTGACCAGTAGAACGTGCCGGAAGTAGTAACTTCCACTCACCGATGCGTTCGAAACTTGCCCGAACGCGGCCATCGCAGACGCTACGGACAAGGTAGCCCAAATGAAAGCTCGTAAGATCATAGTTCCCCGTGTACAACGTAGTCTAACCCTTCCGCGACAACGGAGTTGCGGTGCGACATAATAGCGTCCTATGAAGCAGAATCTTCTTGCCCTCGCCTTGTTGGTCGGCGTTGCCGCTGGTGTTCTGGTGGCTCAGAATGCGAAAGGTCCGCAGCCGGCCCCCAAAGTGACCTATATGTCCGCGGAGGCGATCGCCGAGGCGCTGGCGAAAGGCGGTCCCGCACTGACCCCACGCGCGGCACTGATTACCCGCGATTCCGCCCACATGGTGGCTGGCGGTCGTCGCGACGTGGGTGGCGACGCCGAACAGCACGAGAAAGCGTACGACATCGTCTACATCACCGAAGGCGAAGCCGTCTATGTCACCGGAGGCGCCCTGAAGAACAGCAAACAGACTAGCCCAGGCGAAATGTTGGGCGGCACCATTGAAGGCGGCGAAGAGCACCACCTAAAAAAGGGTGATGTCATGGTCGTGCCCCCCGGTATCCCCCACTGGTGGAAAGACGCCAAGAACATCCGCTACATGATCATGAAGGTGAACGTTCCCTAGAGTCGTGGTAGAATTACGGGAGTAGCCTTCCTGTAGTTTCCACCCGGCCAGGTAGCTCAGCTGGTAGAGCAGCGGATTGAAAATCCGCGTGTCGGCGGTTCGATCCCGTCCCTGGCCACCACTTCCCCAACAATCCAACGGTTCGTGTGGCGTTCATAATGTATGAATGCGACTAACGCGGAAACTTGCTTTGACTCTATTGCTCGCCGCGGGTGTGCCCATGCACGCGCAGGTGTTTGCAGATTTAAAGAGCGCGATGGTGGATTACTCGAAGGCCGATCTAGCTCCGCACAAGGCGTGCGAAGCGCTGGGCGGCTTTCATGCCAAAGAGATTGTTCAGATTACGGCGACGACGGTTGCTGCTGACGCGACCGCGCCGTTGCATTGCCGAGTGACCGGCCTGCTGGCGCCGGAGATCGCGTTTGAGGTCAGCCTGCCGGCGAAGTGGAACGGTCGCTTCTACATGATCGGCAACGGCGGACATGCGGGGGAAAACATGGAAGACCCCGGGCGCGTGTCCCAGCGCAATGCCGCGTTGCAACTGGGCTTCGCGTTCGCGCAAACGAACACCGGGCACGATTCGCGCAAAGAGCCGGGCGGCACCTTCGTGCTGAGTAACCCCCAGAAGGCGATCGACTACGCATATCGCGCGGTGCATCTCACGGCGACGACGGCCAAGGACATCACGAAGAATTACTACGGCAAGCAGGTCTCGAAGGCTTACTGGAATTCGTGTTCGAACGGCGGTCGACAGGGGCTGATCGAAGCCCAGCGGTATCCGGAGGATTTTGACGGTGTGATCGCGAATGCTCCGTGGGTGGACCAGACGGGCTTCACGATCGGTGCGATGTGGAATCAACGGGCGCTGAGTGATGCACCGGTGAGCGCGGCTAAGATGACGATGGTCGCGGGCAAGGTGATGGAGCGGTGCGATGCGGTGGACGGGCTGAAGGACGGCCTGATCGACGATCCGCGCAAGTGTGCGTTCGATGCGCGTAAGGATGTGCCGGCGTGTCAGGCGGGCTCCGACGACTCCGATTGCCTGACCGCAGCGCAGGCCGACGAGATCATGAGGGTGTACGGCGGTCCCGTCAGTAACGGCAAGCCGTTCTTTCCCGGCTACATGCCGGGAAGTGAAGCGGTCGTGAACGCGAACAGTAACTGGATGAACATGATCCTGGGTGCGCAGCCGACGGCCAAGCCCGCCGACTTCAACCTCGCGGAAAACACCATGCGGTATTTGGTGCACACGCCGCCGAAGCCGGACTACGACTACAAGACCTTCGATTTCGATCGCGATATTTCGTTGTTGAATGAGTGGAGCAAGAAGGCGGACGCCAAGAATCCGGATCTTTCAAAGTTCCGCAAGGAAGGCGGCAAACTGCTGATGACCTACGGCTGGGCCGACCAAATTCTGCAACCGCTGATGGGCGTGAAGTATTTCGAAGACGCGGTGGCTAAGAATGGCCCCCAGACGACGGATTTTTTCCGGCTGTTCATGGTGCCGGGCATGTCGCATTGCAGCGGCGGCGTCGGGCCGGACCAATTCGACCCCATGACGGCGCTGGTGGATTGGGTGGAAAAAGGCAAGGCTCCTGTGACGATGAAGGCGAGCCGGGTGGTCGGCGGGCAGGTGCAGCGGACGCGTCCGCTGTGCATGTATCCGCAGGTGGCACGGTATTCGGGCCAGGGCAGCATTGACGATGCGGCGAACTTCCATTGCGTGGCGCCGTAAGCGAAAACTTAGGATACTGCGAGTTCCGCAGTAACATAAAGAAGGTACGCGCCCTGGTATCAACAGCACTGATACGCGATATCAGTCTTGGTCCATCGACCGGGCTAGCAGTGCCTCAGTATTCTTACGAGGGGGCAATTCCTTTAAACCAATGAAAATCGTAACTCAAGCTTTGAAACTGACGCTGGCGCTGGCCATCGCCGGATCCGCGTTCGCGCAGACCCCGGCCGCCGGTGCCCCTGGCGCTCGACCGGCGGTGAAACCGGCCGATTCCACGGTGAAGAATGTATGGCCGCCCGTCGGCCCGACGCCGCGCACTGCGGATGGCCATCCCGATATGACGGGGAACTGGTCGCCGAACGCGATCAATGAAAACGTGGACCTCGCGGGCCGCGTGGACGTTCCGATGCTGCCGGCCGCTCGCGCCGTGTACGAGAAGCACAAGGGCGACATCAGCAAGGACGATCCGGAAGCCCTCTGCTTACCTCCCGGCGTGCCGCGCATGAGCACGACCCCGTATCCCTGGACCATTCTGCAGACTCCCGAAACCGTGGCGTTTCTTTATGAAGGTGGCGCGCACGTGTGGCGCAAGGTCTTCATGGGCCGTCAGGTGCATGATCCGAGCGTGGTGGAAACCTGGTTGGGCGATTCCATCGGCTGGTGGGAAGGCGACACTCTGGTGATCGAGACCGTCGGGCAGACCGACAAGAGCTGGTTGGATCAGTCCGGCGTGCCGCACTCGAATGACATGAAGGTCACCGAGCGCATCACGCGCCCCGATTTCGGCCACATGGTGATCGAACACATCATTGAGGATCCCAAGACCTTCTCCCGTCCCTGGAGCTTCACCACCCGCCCGACCCTGCTGAAGGGCGAACTGATCGAATACATCTGCCAGGAAAACAACAAGGACATTGTTCACTTGGTCGGCAAGTAAGCTACATCACCATTGATGCCTCGATGAGCGGCGGGTAACTTTTTTGAGGCAGGTGTTTTCTGGTCAGGCAAGAAGTTTGTCGACCTGTCGCTTCCGTTTTGAGCCGGAGCAGCAATAGAAACAGAAGGCCCGAGGGGTAACCCTCGGGCCTTCCTCTTTTTTAGTCTCCGAATCGCGACGGCTTGAGGATGCTCCAAAGGGGTCGCGGGGGGCGCTGGAAGAAGTCGTCCATCCAGCGTTTGTTGGAGGGTGGCTTCTTCGGGATCGCGGCTTTGCGCATTCGCTCCCGGATACGGATCGGGGGCGCTACGGAGAGAGGAGCCGCATGCGGGAGCAAGCGGACTGGGGTATTGCCGATCGCGCCGTGGAGCGAGCCGTCCAGTCGCTCCTCGATGCGTACGGATTCGCCCACCGCGGGCTCTACCAAGTAATACTCGCCGTGGTAGCAGATCAGGCCGGCTTGTAACTTTCGTACGGCCACATCACTGAAGGCGAGCTCCAGATCTGTCTCAACGGGACGATGCGCGTCCGTGCCCAGCGCTACGGGGCAGAGGCGGTTCCAGCGCGGCAGGAAGCTGGTTTCCAGGAAATAGTTCGCAGCTTCCGGGGATTGTGCGCCTTTTGCGGTGAGTTCCAGGGCCAGGTGTTTGCGCGCGAAGCGGAAGAAGCGGGAGGCAGTAGCGGAGCGGGACGTTGTGGCTTCCACCTGTTGTTCAATGCTGAGTTCGGTGAGCACTCGCTGGATTCGGCTGTTGCCCGAGGCGGAGGTGCCGCGAGGATTGCCACGGAAGATCGTCTTGCCGTTGGTGAGGACAGTGCGGGGCCGGCCGATTTGCGCCACGTACTGGCGCAGCAGGAGAAGATTTTCGTGACAGGAATCGGCGGCCGCCAGGCGGGCCACGGCTTGTCCGCTAGATTCATCGATCAGTGCGATGAGGTAGAAGCGAGTTCTCTCATTTTTCAACCATACGCCGGCAATACTCTTCCAGCGCACGGCGGCGCCGCTTGATCCGGTGACGAACTGAGGAGAAAACCTGCTGGCCATGACGCATCCAGTCGCGTACACAAAGGATAGTGGCGAAGCAGCAGTGGAGTCGATGGATGCGCGCTGATAGAGGGTATCAGGCGGCCTGATGGGCCTAAAGCTTGATCAGTTGGAGGCCGGGGACTTCGCCCAGCGTCTTGTTGGCCAGCGCGCTTTCCAGGTTTCTGCGGGCGATGCGTGCATGTTCGCGGGCCAGGCTTTCGGCGCGGGCACCTTCGCGAAACTCGATGGCTTCAACGATGGCGCGGTGATGTTCCACCGACATCTGGAACAGGTCACGGGATTCGGGGGCCAGATACTGACGCCGCAAGAAGGCGTTGGGCGAAGCGAACGGCAGGCAACAGATTTGGTCCAGCGCGCGCTGCAGTTGGCGGCTGCCGGAGAGGCGCAAGACCTCGGCGTGAAATTCAGCGTTCAGGGCGATGTACTCGGAAACCAGTTCGAGCGTGAGTTTGCCGTTGCGGACAAGCTCCGCCATTTTTTCGTGGGTGCTGCGCAGGGTCGCGAGTTCTTCGGTACGGACATTGCGCTCGGCAGCAAAGCGCGCGGCCATGCCTTCGATCGCGCCCCGCAGGTCGATGGCGTCGGAGATGTCGGCAATGTCGAACTGACGGGCTGTGAAGCCGCGGGTGGGGCGCGTGTCGACGAAGCCTTCGTGGGCCAATCGCTCCAGAGCCAGTCGCAGAGGGATTCTGGAAACGCCCAATTCCTTAGCCAGCGGAACTTCCCGCAACCGTTCGCCGGGGAGAAAGCGCCCCTGTACCAACATTTCACGCAGCGTGAGGGTAGCGCGCTCGCTTTGCGAGGTGGCTTGGTCCGGCGTCGCCGTATTGGGCGAACTATATGGAGTCGTGCGCTTCATGACCGATTTCAGCGTAATGCATGCGGTGCCGGGGCTTCCAATCAAACCTGCAGATACCTACTATCAACTCTAGTCTATCGACCGCCCCATGTGCGACCCGTATAATCCTTCTACCTGTCACGAGCTCAGGCGATTGAATCCCCCCTTAATCGTTGAGCCCGCGAATCCGCAGGACTTGGCGTTTGCGCATGCTGGGTCCTGCGGGTCCTTCCTCTCCTCTGGAACTCCGTGAAGCAGCCGTGGGCTGCCCCGATTTGGGCGTCCTAGTGCCCGGACATTATTGCATGCAAACCGTGGTATCCTGATCCGCAGTCCAGAGGACCCCGTGAAAAATATTGATCTCCGAGTGTTGGCGATCGTAAGCGAGCTGAATCGCACGCGCAGTGTTTCGCAGACGGCTGAGAATCTGGAATTAAGCCAGTCCGCGGTGAGCATGAGCCTGGCGAAACTGCGGCGGCATTTTAACGATCCACTGTTTGTCCGCACATCCACCGGCATGGAGCCCACGCCGCACGCAGTCGAACTGATCGCCCTCTTGCAGCAGGCCGAAGGGTTGCTGCAGAGCGCGCTGGGTCATCATGTAGTGTTTGACCCGCGCACATCGGATCGCTGTTTTCGGATCCATTCAAACGACATTGCGCAGATCACGTTCCTGCCCGAACTGATGAAGGGCTTGGCGAAGGTTGCGCCGAACGTGCGGATCGATCTGCATCGCATCAGTGACGCAACTCCTCGATTTCTGGAGTCCGGCGAGGCAGATATTGCGATCGGCTTCATCGCCCCAATGGGGGCGGGCTTCTGCCAGCAGAGGCTGTTCAAGGATCGTTTGGTGTGCGCGGTGCGTGCGGGACACCCGAGGATCAAGAAATCCATGGACGCCGACGAGTACCTGGCCGAGAAGCATATCGCGGTTACGGTTTGCGGCACGGGCCACGCGATCCTGGAGAAGACACTGGAGTCCCGGCGCATGAAGCGCGACATCGGGATAACGATCCCCAGTTTCTTAGGCGTCGCGCCGGTGCTGGCGGGATCGGATTATGTGGCTACGGTGCCGGAGCGTCTAGCGATGCACATTTCCCAGGTGATGCCTCTGAATGTCCTGCCGTTGCCGGTGCCGATCGCACCGTATCTGGTGGTGCAACAGTGGCACGAACGCTACACTCATGACCCAGCCAGCCGCTGGTTGAGAGCTCTGGTTGCGGAATTATTCACGTCGCGGAGCGCGACTTCATTCGGTCCTTTGGCGACCCCCGGGCTGGGCGATGGGAGCACGCTTCGCACCCAGTAAAGATGCTGTAATCTAGGTGAGGCCGCCTAGCGCCTTTTGTTGGAGGTTTCTAATCATGTTTCGCACTTCTCTTGCTGTAGTGGCAGTCTTTATTGGGTTGGCCGTTGCGCCGATCGAGGCGCATCATTCCTTTGCTGCAGAGTACGACGCCAATGCTCCGCTGGTCATCAAGGGCGCGGTGAATCACGTGGACTGGGTGAATCCGCATTCGTGGGTTTACGTCGACGTGACGGACGCGAACGGGAAAGTGACCACCTGGAAGTGTGAAACGGCCCCCCCGAACGGCCTGTTTCGCCGCGGTTGGACCAAGAGCAGCTTGAAGAAGGGCGAGATCGTTTCCGTGGATGGCTTCCGTGCCAAGGATGGTTCCAGCACAATGAATGCGCGTTCGGTTCTGCTGTCGGATGGACGCCGCATGTTCGCGGGTTCGTCTGGTGACGGCGCTCCGGTGCGCGAAGGCGAGGACCAGAAGTGATCTTGCGGCTCGCGGTCCTGACGATCGCGGCGTCGCTGGGTTCGCAGGTGGTGTGGGCTCAGGCCTACAAAGCGCCACGTGCGGGAGACGGTCACGCCGATTTACAGGGAATTTGGCAGGCTCGCAACGCTGCCGCCGAGAGCCTGGAGGCGCATAGCGCTTCGTGGGGCATCCGGGCAGGCGCTAGCGTCGTCGTGGATCCCGCTGATGGCAAGATTCCGTACAAGCCGGAAATGTTGGCCCAGCGCGATGCGAACTACAAGACTCGCGCGACGGCGGATCCCGTGAAAAAGTGCTTCCTGCCGGGTGTGCCGCGTGTGATGTACATGCCGTACCCGATTCAGATTTTCCAGACGCCGGCGCAGATCTCGATTACGTCTGAGTTCGCGCATGCCGTTCGCCACGTGTATGTGACCAACAAAGGCCACTATGGGGAAGCAGAGTTCTGGATGGGCGATTCCCGCGCGAAGTGGGACGGCGATACGTTGGTGATCGACAACGGAAACTTCAACGCTGATACGTGGCTGGATCAATCGGGCAACTTCCACAGCGCGAATCTGCGCGTAGTGGAGCGCCTGACGCGCATCGCAGACGACGTTATGACCTACGAGGCGACGCTCACCGATCCCGATGTGTACACGCGCCCGTGGACGATTCGCATGCCGTTGTATCGCGATCGTGAGCCGAACGCGCAGTTGTTTGAGTACGAATGCCACGTGTATCTGGAAGATGAAGGGAAGCGGCCACAAAAATGAAGACGCTGCTCTTATTTGCCGCGATCGCCGCGGCTGCTCTGACAATTCAAGGTCCCCTTTCCGCGCAGAATGGCGGCGCGCCCAAGGCGGGAAAAGCGAAAGCCAAGGCGAAGGCTGGTCCGTTCACGCGGCTGTCCGATGGCAAGCCCAATATGACGGGTTACTGGCAGACTGCCGTCTTCTTCACGGCGTACGACTTAGAGGCGCATGAAAAGGCGACCTTCGAGGTGCCGGCTGGTCCTGGAGTCGTAATCGATCCCCCCAACGGCAAGATCCCATATCAACCCTGGGCGCTCGAGAAGAAGCTGGATATGGTGAAGAACCACCTGGCGGACGATCCACAGGCGCATTGCTGGTTGTCCGGTGTTCCTCGCCAGATGTACACGCCGTTCGGGTTCCAGATTCTGCAATCCGATCACGCCGTGTTGCTGAACTTTGAGGCGTTCCACGCCTTCCGTGTGCTCCATTTGGAGGGCAAGCATCCCGATCCCGCGATCAAGCTGTTCGAAGGTGATTCGCGCGCGCATTGGGAAGGCGACACGCTGGTGGTGGATGTCACGAATCTGAACGAACGCACCTGGTTCGATATGGAAGCGAATTTCCACGGGCCCGATCTGCACGTGGTCGAACGCTACACGCCGGTGGATGCGGACACCATCCGCTACGAAGCGACACTGACGGAGCCCAAGGTCTACACGCAACCATGGAAGATTGGATTTGACCTTCGGCGCAATCCCGAAGAAGGTTACGAAACACTGGAATACGCCTGCGTTGAAGGCGAGCAGGATCTGCAACACTACACCGAAAGTGTGGGCGGAGCAGCGCAAGACAAGAAGTAGTCCCAGACTGACCACTTAAATCCCATGACCCTCATCCCGACTTCCCTAGTAGGTTCCTATGTTCAGCCCGAGTGGCTTATCCGCCGCGATATGCTGGCGAAGCAGATGCCGCCCCGCGTGCGCGCTGAAGATCTGTGGTGCGTGGATCTGAAGTGGCTCGAGAAGGCGCAAGACGATGCGACGCTGCTAGCGATTCGCGACCAGGAGCGTGCCGGGCTCGACATCATCACGGATGGCGAAGTGCGGCGCGAGAGCTACTCCAACCGTTTTGCGACGGCGATTGACGGACTGGATATCGACAATCCTGGGACGATCGTCAGCCGCAGCGGCCATGAAGT
>CANIIC010000072.1 GCA_947467395.1 Bryobacterales bacterium | reverse complement strand
CTGAATCAGCCGGGCACCATGCCGCAGCCGGTGTGGCCGAATTTCAGCGCGAGCCAGACTCCGTTGGCGGGGCAGACCGTGAGCACGTTCCTGGCCTCGCTGGATCGCAGTGCGGCGCGTCCTCCGCGTCAGAACCAGTGGAGCTTCGGCGTGCAGCGTGAGATCTCGAAGGACTTCGTGCTCGAAGCGTCGTGGGTGGCCAATCGTGGCGTGTGGTGGACGGGTCCGTTGGGCTACCTGAATCAGGTTTCGCCGGCGGCGTTCCAAGCGGCGGGCCTGGATCCGTACAACAACCCCGCGGACAACATCCTGCTGGGCAGCGCGCTGAGTTCGACCGCGGTGATCAATCGCGTAGGCTCGGGTCGGCCGTATGCCGGTTATGCTGCCACGAACACGCTGTTCAACGCCATGCGTCCGTTCCCGCAGTTCTCGACGATCGCGATGCAGAACTCGGCGACCGGCCAGACATGGTATGACTCGCTGCAGATGAAGGCGACGAAGCGCATGTCGCATGGTTTGCAGGTGAACGGTGTGTTTACGTGGTCGAAGTCCTTGACCAACATTCGGCCGAATCTGTTCCTGGCTTCGAACAAATCGCACCAGTCGACGGATCAGCCGTTCCTGTTCAACGTGAACATCCTGTACACGACGCCGAAGCTGGGTGCGAATCGCTGGATCGGTCTGGCGACGAAGGACTGGCAGTTGGGCGCGTTCCTGCAGTATGCCAGCGGCTTGCTGCTGACGCCTCCTGCGGCGACGAACACGAACTTCATCGGCGGCAGCGAGCAGTATCGCGTGGCCGGTGAACCCCTGTACCTGAAAGACCTGAACTGCGGCTGCATCAATCCGTACACGGATGTGGTGCTGAACCCGAAGGCTTGGGCGAATCCGGCGAACGGCGCGTTTGGGCCGGCGACGGGCACGTACTACGGCGACTTCCGCGCTGCGCGGCGTCCGCTGGAGAACTTCAACCTGGGTCGCAACTTCCGGATCACGGAACGCGTGACGTTCAGCCTGCGTGCGGAGTTTGTGAATATCTTCAATCGCATGCAGATCGGCAACCCGGGCACCACGACTCCGGGTACGGCTCCCAGCAAGAACGCGCAGGGGCAGTATTCGGGCGGCTTCGGTGTGGTGAACCTGACAGTGTCGGGTCCGAACACGGCGCCGACGACGACGGCGAACAACGTGGTTGGTCAGTTGTTCCAGTTGCCGCGGTCGGGCACGTTGATTGGTCGCATCAGCTTCTAGGCTGATGCGATAGGTGTGAGGCAGGGGAGTGGCTTCGGCTGCTCCCCTGTTTTCGTTGGGGCGGCAGATGAACGCCGATGGGGACTACGCTTCGAGCGCCAGATAATAGCCGGTGTGCGAGCCCTTGACGTTCATCACTTCCTCGGGCGTCCCCTCGGCTACGATGCGGCCGCCGGCGTCACCGCCTTCGGGGCCTAGGTCGATGACCCAGTCGGCGCGTTTGATGACTTCTAGGTTGTGCTCGATGATCAGGATGCTGGCGCCGTTGCGCAGGAGTTGTTCGAAGGCATCGAGGAGCTTGGTGATGTCATCGAAGTGCAGTCCGGTGGTCGGTTCGTCGAAGATGTAGAGCGTGCCTTCGCTGGTGGCTTGCGACAGGTGAGCGGCGAGTTTCACGCGCTGGGCTTCGCCGCCGGAGAGCGTGGTCGCGGACTGACCGAGGCGCAGGTAGCCGAGGCCGACGTCGGCCAAGACTTTCAGTTTCTGAGACAGCTTGGGTGTGCCGGAGAAGAAGGAGATCGCTTCCTTCACTGTCAGCTGCAGGACTTCGTGGATGTTCAACGAGTGATAGTGGACATCGAGCACGGTGCTCTTGAAGCGCGTGCCTTTGCAGTCATCGCAGACCAGTTCGACATCGGCCAGGAACTGCATCTCTACCGTGACGGTGCCATCGCCCTGGCAGGTCTCGCAGCGGCCGCCGGGGATGTTGAAGGAGAAGTGGCCTGCTGTGTAGCCTCGGCGATTTGCTTCGACGGTGGAAGCAAACAGTTCGCGGATGATGTCGAAAGCCTTGATGTAAGTCACCGGGTTCGAGCGCGGGGTGCGGCCGATGGGGGACTGATCGACCAGCACGACTTGCGTGAGCAGGTCGGCCTTTTCGACTTTGCGGCAGGTCTGTTTTTCGGGCGGAACGCCCCAGTCTTCGGGTGACTGCGTGGCGGTAGCGGCTCCGCGATCCATGCGCTTTTCGAGCGTCTGGAAGATCACGTCATGCACCAGCGTGGACTTGCCGGAGCCGGAGACACCGCTCACGGCGACCATCATGTTCAGCGGGATGCTGACGTCGATGTTCTTGAGGTTGTTGGAGTGGGCTCCGATGAACTTAATGACGCGCTTCGGGTTGATAGTGCGGCGGGTCTTGAGGTACGACGTCTTGAGGTCGCCACGCAGGTACTTGGAGGTGAGTGAATCGCTACCCGGGGCCATGAGTTGATCGAAGGTGCCTTCGAAGACGATCTGGCCGCCGAGTTCGCCGGCGCCGGGGCCGAGGTCGAGGATGTGGTCAGCGGAGCGCATCACGTCGGGGTCGTGCTCGACCACGAGGATGGTGTTGCCGAGGTCGCGCAGTTCGTGGAGGATGCCCACCAGGCGCGCGGTGTCGCGCGAGTGGAGTCCGATGGAGGGTTCGTCGAGGACGTAGCAGGCTCCCACGAGCCGGGAGCCGAGACAGGTCGCGAGCTGGATGCGCTGCGCTTCGCCGCCGGAGAGCGTGGCGGAGAGGCGATCGAGTGTGAGGTACTGCAGGCCGACGTCGTTCAGGAACTTGAGGCGTTGCTGGATCTCGACCAGGATCTTTTCGGCGATCGCGGTTTCTTCGGGGGTGAGTTGCAGGCCGTCGAAGAAGTCCTTGGCCTGGGCGATGTTCAGGTGGACGACTTCCGCCATCGTCTTGCCGCCGACGCGAATGTAGAGAGCCTCCTGGCGCAGGCGGGAGCCACCGCAATCGGGGCACAGCGTGTAGCCGCGATAGCGGCTGATGAAGACGCGGACGTGGACTTTGTATTTCTTCTTTTCGACTTCCTTGAAGTAATCCTGGATGGCAGCGTGGAGCACGGCCACTTCGTCGGGACGGAGTTCGTTGACCGGGGTTGTGAAGCGGATCTTGCCCTTCGCATCGCGTCGGAATTCGGTGAGATACCAGCTGTGCTGCGGCTTGGTCCAGGGATCGACGGCGCCTTGCTGGATCGATAGCGTGCGATTCGGGATGATCAAGTCCAGATCGTAATCGATGGTGTTGCCGAAGCCCTGGCAGCGTTTGCAGGCGCCCTGCGGGTTGTTGAAGCTGAACAGGCCCGGCTCGGGGACGGCGAACTGGGTGCCGCAGGTCTTGCACTCGAAGCGTTCGTTGAACTTGATGATTTCTTCGCCCGAAGCGGATTGGAAGATGGCTTCGCCGGATTCGCGATAACAGATTTCGAGCGTATCGACGACGCGCTGGCGCATGTTGTCGGTGATCGACAGGCGGTCGACCAGAACGAAGGTCGGCTTGCGGAAGTCGATTTCGAGCAGGGATTCGGGCGTCGAGAATTCAAAGACCTGGTTGTTGTGGAACAGCCGGGTGAAGCCGCGTTTGCGGAGATCGAACAGGCGATCGCGGAGTTCTTCGGAGAGATCCTTTTTCTTTTCCGGAGGCAGCGGGAACAGGGCGTACCAGCGCGAAGCGATGGGCAGGCTGCTCAACTTGGCGGCGACTTGATCGACGGTGTCGCGTTCGACTTGGACTTTGCAGGTGGGGCAGTAGGTGCGTCCGGCACGGGCCCATAGGACGCGCAGGAAGTCGTAGATCTCGGTGGCGGTGGCGACGGTCGAGCGAGGGTTGCGCGTGGTGTTCTTCTGGCGAATCGCGACGGGCGGGGCGATGCCATCGATCTCGTCGACGTCGGGCTTCTCCATGCGTTCGAGGAACTGGCGCGCGTAGGCAGAGAGCGATTCGACGTAGCGGCGCTGGCCTTCGGCGTAGACGGTATCGAAGGCGAGCGAAGATTTTCCGGAGCCGGAGACGCCGGTGACTACGGTCAGTTTCTCATGCGGGATCTCGACGGAGATCCCCTTGAGGTTGTGGACGCGTGCGTTGCGGATGCGTATGGAGTCGTTCACGGCGAAGGAAGGGTGAATACTCTAGTATAAGAAAGTTGAACTACCCGGCGATTCGAAAAGCGCTGTTGCGCTGGTTTCATGAGGAGCAGCGGGACCTGCCGTGGCGGCGGACGCGCGATCCCTACGCGATCTGGATCAGCGAGATCATGCTGCAGCAGACGCGCGTGGCGGCCGTCATTCCTTACTACGAGCGCTTTCTGCGCCGTTTTCCTACCTTTCCTGAGCTTGCGGCTGCGCCTGAGGACGACCTGCTGACGCATTGGGCGGGGCTGGGGTATTATTCGAGGGCTCGGAATCTGCAGAAGGCGGCTCGGCAGATGGTGGGTTTGGGCGGGTTCCCTCGCGAGCATGCGGCGATTCTCGAACTGTCGGGCGTGGGCGACTACACGGCCGGCGCGGTGGCGAGCATCGCGTTTGGGCTGGCGCATCCGGCCATCGACGGGAACGTACGTCGCGTGGTGATGCGGATGGCGGGTTCGGCCGATGTTTCGATCGAGGATGAGGCGGAGGCGTTGCTGGATCGTAATGAGCCGGGGGCGTGGAATCAGGCGCTGATGGAATTGGGCGCGATGATCTGCGTGCCTCGCGGGCCGAAGTGTGAGGAGTGTCCGGTCGCGAAGTGGTGCGGGGCGAAGGCCGCTGGGTTACAGGCGGAGCTGCCCCCGGCGAAGGTTAAAGCGAAGTTGATTCGCAAGGATCGGACGCTGGTGGTGGTGCGGAAGAACGGAAATATTCTATTGGTGCCGAGTCCGAGGGTGAACGGATTCTGGGACTTGCCGGAACCATTTGAGGGTGTGCGACTCGGGGCGACGTTGGGGACGTTCCGCCATGCCATCACAACGAGTCAATATGTGTTTGAGGTGCGGGAAGCGGTGGGGGGCCGGATTCCCGAAGATGCGCGGTGGTGGGATGAGAAAGAGTTGTACCAAATCCCGTTTGGCACCGCGTCGAAAAAAGCACTGGCGTGTTTACAACGAGTGTAAAGGGGATGAATTGAGATGAATGCTCGACAAGTGATGAGGGTAATTTACGCGCTCGCGGCTGGCGCGATGCCGGTGGTGTTGTGGGCATCGTCGAGTGGTCCGGATCCCCGCTATACGGCCGCTCCTGGTGATTCCAGGCTCGCGTGCGCTTCGGCTGGGTGTCACACCTCTTCGATTAACGGTGGCCCGATCAACGTGGCCGGCAATGGCGGCAGTGTGACGATCTCTTTCTCTCCGACGAGGTATACGCCTGGAACTCCGGTCTCTGTTACGGTTCGAGTGAGTGATCCGGTGAACAAACGCTATGGGTTCCAAGCCACTGCTCGGCTGGAGACGAATTTGGCGACTGCTCAGGCCGGGCGATTCGTGCCCGTTGCCGGGCAATCGGCCGTGTTGTGTGAGAATGGGGCACCAAGAAGCACGAACGGCAATTGTTCATCGAGTGCGCCCGTAGAATTTGTGGAGCACACGACTCCGTCCACGACCGGTATCTGGACGTTTAATTGGACGCCGCCCGCGACTGCATCTGGTCCGATTCATTTCTACGCCGCTGGGAATGCCGTGAATGGGAATGGAACGTCAGATGGGGGCGATCGCGTCTATACGACGGAGGCCGTGCTCGCTCCTGCTGTCGCGTGCGTTTCACAGACACCTGCGATCACGAACATCATCTCGGCGGGAGCCTTTGGCGCTCGCGCAGACTTTTCGCCCGGTTCCTGGCTGGAGGTGTACGGCTCGAATTTTTCAACCGTGACGCGAGAGTGGGGTGGTGCTGATTTCAATGGCAGCACCGCCCCGAAATCGCTGGACCAAGTGAAGGTAACGATCAATGGACAAGAGGGGTTTGTCTCCTATATCAGTCCCGGTCAGATTAACGTGCAGGCTCCGGAGAATGCTGGAGCCGGGCCGATGGCGATCACCGTCACGAATTGCGACAAGACCAGCGCTCCGGTGACGTTGCAGCAATTGCGTTCGGCTCCGGGGCTGCTGGCTCCTCCGTCGGCTGCGTTTTTGGTGAATGGGAAGCAATTTCTGGCGGCGATCAATCCTGATGGTTCCTACGTGGGGAACATCGCAGGCGTGGCGTCGCATCCGGCGATCCCGGGGCAGACCATCACGACCTACGGGGTTGGATTCGGTGCGACGACGCCGGGAGTGGTGCCGGGACAAATCACTGGTGGCGCTACAGACTTGGCGAATCCCTTGGTGATGACGGTCGGAGGCGTACAGGTGACACAGATCCCTTACAAGGGATTGGTGGCGCCCTTCGTGGGGCTGTATCAGTTCAACTTTGTTGTTCCGAATGTCCCGGATGGCGACCAGCCGATGACTGTTCAATTAGGCGGTGTGGCTTTACCGCAGACGCTCTTCCTGAGCGTGAAGCGCTAGACGCCGCGTTTATCGCCCCACAGGTCGACATGCAAGCGAGGGCTGAAGCGAAAGCCCTCGTTCTTGCAGATGTCCGCGATCCACAGCGCCCGCTCGTGCGTGATCGCGGGCGTGCGTCCTTCGGGCATCAGTAGCACTTTACTGCGATCGGCGTTGGTTTCTTTGAGGATCGACTGAATCTCGGCGAGATCCATTTCTGAGGCGACGACGAACTTCAGCTGGTAGTTGAATTCGTGCATCAGGCGCTTCAGAACTTCCGGCTGATAGCGCAACTTCTCATGCCGCGAGCGGTGAGGTTCCTCAGCTGGCGTGGAGTTCGCGAGCTTGGGGCTGATGCTCAGGAGGTCGCAGGTCACCGGCTGATAGACGGTTCCGGCCGTCTCGATCGTGATGTGCTGGCCGAGCCACTTCAACTCGCGTGAGAGCTCCACCACAGGCGCAAACAGCATCGGTTCTCCGCCGGTGAGCACGACATGCTGTGCCCCGTGCTTGCGAACCTCGTCGAGGATCGCCGCATTCGACATTTCCTGACCTTCGGGATTCCAGCTGGTGTACGGCGTATCGCACCAACTGCACCGCAGGTTGCAACCGGAGACGCGAACGAACACACTCGGAACCCCGAGCAGAGTGCCTTCCCCTTGCAGCGAATAGAAGATTTCGGCGATCTTCATGGGATCACGTAGATGAGCGGATCGGCTACGCCCGCTTCTCGGAAGCCCTTTTTGCGCAGCAGACAGGAATCGCAGTTACCGCAGGAGCGTCCATCTGGATCGGGATCGTAACAGCTGTGCGTTTGCGAGAAGTCGACGCCGACTTCCGCGCCGAGCTTCACGATGCCGGCTTTGTCGAGCTTGGCGAGTGGCGTGTGAATGCGGAGATGCGTAGTTCCTTCGACGCCGGTCTTGGTCGCGAGATTCGCCATGGTCTCAAAGGCCGCGATGAACTCCGGACGGCAGTCCGGGTAACCGGAGTAATCGATGGCGTTCACTCCGATGAATATATCCGAGGCCTGGAGCACTTCCGCCCATGCCATCGCGTAGCTGAGGAAGATCGTGTTGCGCGCGGGGACGTAGGTGATGGGGATGCCGCCGCCGAGGTCGTCTACGGAGTCGTGCTTGGGTACGTCGATATCGGCGGTCAGGGCGCTGCCGCCAAAAGCTCGGAGATCGATGCGCGCGGTGAGGTGCTTTCGGGCGGCGAAATGGCGGGCGACGCGGTCCGCCGCTTCGAGCTCGACGCGATGGCGTTGGCCGTAGTCAAAGGAGAGTGCGTAACAGTCAAAGCCTTCGCAGCGGGCGACGCCCAGGCAGGTTGCAGAATCGAGACCCCCGCTGAGGAGGCAGACGGCGTTCATGTAGCCCTCATTTTAGCGTGCCGGGCTGCGGTACCATCATTCATCATGAGCCAGCCCACGTCTCTTCCCCCGAGCCAGGACAAGCACCGGCCCTTTGTATCCGAAAACACCAAGATGACGGAGTTCACGGCTCGAGCCGTAATTCTGGGCTTGGTGATGTGTGTGGTGCTGGGCGCGGCCAACGCCTATCTCGGTCTGCGCGCGGGCGTGACGATCGCTGCAACGTATCCGGCGGCGGTCATCGGCATGGCAGTACTGCGCATCTGGAAGGGCTCTGTGCTGGAAGAGAACCTCGCGCGCACCGCGGGCTCGATTGGTGAGAGCGTTGCGGCAGGTGCGATTTTCACGGTTCCGGCGTTCGTCATCGCGGGCGCGTGGCCGCAGTTCGATTTCGCACATTCGTATTGGCAGTCGACTGCAATGATGGTGGTCGGCGGGATCCTGGGTGTGCTGTTCGTATCGCTCGTTCGGCGTGTGATGGTGGAAGATCCATCGTTGCCGTTCCCGGAATCGGTCGCGGCAGCGGAGATTCACAAGGCAGGGCAGCGCGGGGCGGAAGCGGCTCGGTATCTGTTCTGGAACATAGGTATCGGCGCCTTGGTGCAGTTGCTGGGCGAGATGAAGTTATACGCGGTTGAGAAAGACTTCGTGATTCGGATCGGAACCCCTGGAGTGAGTTCGGTACGCCTGGGGCCGGCAGGATCCACAAATGTGATCCAGACGGGCGGCGTATCGACGTTTGGTGCACCTACGGTGAGTCCGGCGTACTTGGGCGTCGGCTACGTGATTGGGCCGAAGCTCGCAGCGTTGCAGTTCTCAGGCGCGTTGCTCGCGTGGGGCATGCTGGTGCCGCTATTCATGTACTTCCTGGGGCCTCGCGTATCGGAGTTCATCCCGGCAGGCGCAGGGGATGAAGGATGGGCCGCGCAGGCGGCTGCGGTGTGGCGCTATATCGTGCGTCCTGTGGCTGTAGGCGGCATGTTGGTGGGCGCGGCGTACACCTTGATCAAGATGGGCCGCAAGCTTACGTCGAGCTTGGGACGTGCGCTGGCCGAAGTGCGCACGGGCGCGCCTCCGTTGGAGACAATCGCCAGAACCGAACGCTATATGGGGTCGAAGACAGTGCTGGCGCTGATCGGTGTGATGTTCCTGTTCATGCTGGCGCTGTACATCTACATCTCTGGCAACGTGATGGCCGGAAGCGTAGCGGCCGTGGTGATGCTGATTGTCGGGTTCTTCTTCTCGACCGTCTCAGGGAACTTGGTGGGCATGATCGGTTCGTCCAACAATCCGATCTCGGGTTTAACACTTTCGACGTTGATCATCGCGGCGTTGCTGATGGTGGCGCTGGGTGTTCGCGGGAAAGAGGGCGTAGCGGTCGTGCTCGGGGTGGCTGCGGTGGTGTGCGTCTCGGCTGCGGTTGCGGGCGAACTGTTGCAGGACTTCAAGGCCGGCTACATCCTGGGCGGTACGCCGCGCACAATCCAGATCGTGGAATTGGTCGCTGTGGTCTTGTCGAGCTTGGTTATGTGGTACCCCCTCTATGTGCTGAACGCGGACAATATCAAGCGCGGCGGCACGGGTTTTGGGGATCCGGGCTTACCGGCGCCGCAGGCGGGCTTGATGGCAGTGCTGACGCAGGGCATCGTCGGCGGCGACATGGCGTGGCCATTGGTGATTGCGGGCGCGATGTTCGGCTTGGCGCTGATCCTGCTGCGGGTGCCGAGTCCAATGCTGGTATCGGTCGGTATGTATCTGCCGTTTTCGACTTGTTTTTCGATCTTCTTTGGTGGCATGGTGCGTGGCGTGTCGGACTGGTTCAGCGAACGCGCGGGACATAATGAAGCGCAGAAGACGCGTATGGAAAGCGTCGGCATTCTGATCGCCAGCGGCTTGATTGCTGGTGAAGCACTCACAGGGTTACTGGTGGCGACGTTCCGGTTCTACGATTGGTCGCTGCCGGAGATTTTGAAAGAGCCCACCTATGGGCTGGGCTTCGTGGTGCTGCTCGGCTTGGCTGCGGCGATCATTCGCATCCCGTTCACCAAGGCGGGGCGTCCGGAAGATCCTGCGCCGCCTCCTGTGATGATGTAGTTGCTAGAGTGAGAACTTGGCTCGCCTAAGTGTTTCCGGTGAATCCGCGGCCAGTGGACCGCAGTGGACGCAGCTCTACCTGGGGCTGGGGTTCACGACGATGGCCACGTTGCTATTGGAATTGTCGCTAACGCGGCTGTTCTCGGTAGTCTTCTTCTATCACTTCGCATTTCTGGCGATCTCGCTGGCTCTGTTCGGGTTCGGTGCGGGCGGGGTGTTTTCTTATGTGATCGCTAACCGGCCAGGGAATTTATCCTCGGAGCTAGGGAGGCTGACGTTCTTGAACAGCGTCCTGGTTGTCCCGTTGCTTTGGTTCATTCTCACGCGGCATGGCGACATTACCTTGGGGTCGCTCATCGCCGTATATCTGGCGAGCTCCGTGCCATTCTTCTTTGCTGGAACTGTGGTCTCGCTTTCGATGGGAGAGGCGATCAGCCGCATCGATCGTGCGTACCTGTTCGACCTGCTTGGCGCGGCGGCGGGTTGCCTGTTGCTGGTTCCGTTCCTGGATTTCTTCGGTGGGCCCAACACGGTGATCGCTGCGGGCGTGATTTACGGCGTTGCTGCTTCCATCTGGTTCAATCGCGCTGGTGAAGCACAGCTTCGGGCGTCGGCCGTATTGGTGTCGCTGCTGTTGGTGACGCTGATGATCATGAATGGTACCGCCCACTTCATCGATGTTCAGTGGGCCAAGGGAGAGAAGCTTCCACCGGAGCGCATGGCGAAGTGGAACAGCTTCTCGCGCGTGGGGCTGACGTACGTCGGGACCAAAGAGAGCGGCTACTGGGATATCCGGATTGACGCGGATGCGGCGACTTCCATCCCGAACATAGACTGGGCGAATCCGTTGACGTTGGAGCAGAAGGAGACGCTTCTCTATCGTGGAGCTGGCCTTCCGTATTTGTTGCGCCCCGGCGCAAAGACGGTCGTGATCGGCGCGGGCGGGGGCTATGACGTGGCGCGCGCGCTTGCATCGGGGAGCAAGGATGTGACGGGGGTGGAGATTAACCCGATCATCGCCAACGACATCATGCGCGGGCAGATGCGTGCGGAGAGCCACGGGCTGTACAACCGTCCCGAAGTTCGAATCGCGGTGGAGGACGGGCGCAGTTTCATTCGTGCGAGTCATGACAAATATCAGGTCCTGCAGGCCACGCTGGTGGACACTTGGGCCGCGACAGCAGCAGGTGCATTTGCGCTTTCAGAAAACAACCTTTATACGGCCGATGCTTTCGAAGACTATCTGTCGCATCTCACGGACGACGGCGTGCTCGCGATCAGCCGTTGGGGGGGCGATCCGCCGCGTGAGTCGCTGCGGGTGGTGTCGCTCGGGATGGAGGCATTGCGCCGGTTAGGGACGGCGGATGCCGCGCGCCACGTGATCGCCGTGCGGGAACGCGGGCAGGATGTCAGCAAGTGGGGTACGCTCGATACATTGCTGATCTCGCGCGAGCCGTTCACGGCCGCAGATCTGGAACGCGTGGGACACATCGCGGGTGAGTATGGCATGGAACTGCTGTATCTTCCTGGAACCAGCACCAGTGGAGCGTTCGCGCAGATGTTGACCAGCGCGAATCTTGCCGAATTCTGGCGGTCGTATCCGTATGATGTTTCGCCGGTCACCGATGACCGACCCTTCTTCTTCTACTCTGTGCAGACCCGCGACTTGTTGGACTACTTGGGTCGCGCGAATCAGGGGAGCGCGGATTTCAAAGTGAATCAGGCTGTGCCGTTGCTGTTCGGGCTGATGGGGCTGTGTGTTCTCGCAACTTTGCTGGTGATGCTGTTGCCTCGGATGTTGTTGGGCAGCCGGTTGCCGAAGCAACAGGGGATAGTGACGTTCCTGCTCTATTTTGTCTGCCTGGGTATCGGCTACATCTTGGTGCAGATGGCGCTGATTCAGAAGTTCATGCTGTTGTTAGGACAGCCTACGCGAGCGTTGACCGTCATTGTCTTCTCGATGCTGGTGGCGAGTGGTGTTGGTAGCTACGTGAGTGGCCGGTACGTGGCCTCATCGATGGGACGTTTGCAGGCGGTGTTGTGCGCCGTGGCGCTCCTGATCGTGCAGCTGTCGTTTGTGGTGACGCCGATCGTGCAGGTGGCCGCAGCATGGCCGATGTTTGGACGCATCGCGCTGGCGATAACGCTGATTGTCCCGCCTGCGTTCTTCATGGGGATGCCGTTCCCCAGCGGATTGCGGCTACTGGAGCGGTGGCACGCGCCGTCGTTGCGATGGGCGTGGTCACTGAATGCTGCCGCGAGCGTGATGGGCTCGGTCGGGAGCGTTGTGCTCGCGATCTACCTCGGTTTACAGACTACATTGTGGATCGGTGCGGCGATGTATCTGCTGGCTTTGGTTGTGCTGCTGGTGACGCGGCGTGATGCGGAGACCGCTGGGTGTTGATTGCGATCGGGGGGTGCTCTGGCGCGGGGAAGACGGTGCTCGCGCGGGCGATTGAGGCGCGGTTGAGCGGCTGCTCCGTGCTGGCCTTGGACTCTTACTATCACGCGCAAGAGGGGCTGACGCTGGAAGACCGGGCGCTGCAGAACTATGATCATCCCGATTCGCTCGACTGGCCGCTGCTGGAATTGCATGTTCGATCTCTATTGACCGGGTCGCCCGCTCATGTGCCTGTCTATCTGTTTGATCAACACACGCGTGCCGTAGAGCCTCAGATCGTCGAGCCGCAGCAGTTTGTTCTGGTGGAGGGGATCCTGGCGCTGCATCATGCGGGTTTGCGCGATCTGGCTAGAGTGCGGATATTTGTCGAGACCGCTCAGCAAGAGTGCCTGCGACGTCGCCTGGAACGCGATATTCGGGAGCGGGGACGCACGCAAGAGAGCGTGATCGAACAGTATCGAGCTTCGGTGCATCCGATGGCTCTGGAATACGTCCTACCCAGCAAGGCTCATGCTCATGTGATTGTGAGCGGTGAGCGACCCATCGAGCATGCTGTCGACGAAGTGCTGAGCTACTTGCTCTGACGGTTGTCCCGGACAATCGCAACGTTGCGTTGTAGTCCGGACAATTTGGTCCGTGCGATGGGCGTGGATCGGAATCGCTCGCGAAATAACTCGGGCGTGAGTGTGGCCAGCGCGTTGAATGAGATCGGTTGAGGCTGGAAGCCTGGTTCCTTAGTGACCGGCGCCCGTCGATTCCAGGGGCACACTTCCTGACAGATGTCGCAGCCGAAGACGTGATCGCCGATGTCGGCATGATGTTCTTCGGGTGTAGGGCCACGAAGTTCGATGGTCAGGTAGGAGATGCAGCGTCGCGAATCCAGAGTGGTTCCAGTGGCGCCCGGGATCAGGGCCTGCGTGGGACAAGCTTGGATGCAACGCGTGCAAGTTCCACAACGATCGGGCGGGGGGACGGCGGGTTGCAGTTCCAAGGACGTGATGATCTCGCCCAGGAAGAACCAGGAGCCGAGCGGTTCATTGATCAGGCACGTGTTCTTGCCGATCCAACCAAGACCAGCCTCACGAGCAAGGCTGCGCTCCAGGACCGGGGCCGTATCGACGCAAATTTTGTATTCGAAGGGTTCCTGCTGGAGCAATTGCGCGACGAGGGCTTCCAGCGACTCCTTCAGCACGTCGTGATAGTCGCGCGAACCCCACGCATAACGCGAAATGTTAGCTGAATCCGCATCGGGCGGCGGGTTCGGCGTGTTGTACAGCTTGCCGACACAGATCACGGATTTCGCGGACGGCAGCAACTCGCGAACGTCGCGCCGCATTGCGGCGCGATGGTCGGTGAGATAGCGCATCTCGCCGGCATTGTCCTCGGCAACCCATGCTTCATACCGCTCGAAATCCGCGATGGGCCCGGCCGGGGCGATCCCGACCAGCTCGAAACCGCACTCGTGTCCGGCCCTTGTAACCGTTTCGACAAGCATGAACTTTTGAGTATACGAGCCGCATGCGTGAAAATAGAAACGTGACCAAGCAACCCTTCCGTCTGGGCCTGGTGCAGATGAGCTGCCCGGACCCTAAAGACAACCTGGCCAAAGCGGTGGAGAAAGTGCGTGAGGCAGCGGCTCGCGGTGCGCAGATCGTGCTGCTGCAGGAGCTGTTCCGTTCGCAGTATTTCTGCCGCGAGGTGGTGCATCTTTCGAACTTCGACCTGGCTGAAACGATCCCGGGTCCGACGACGGACGTGATGGGTAAGCTGGCGAAGGAACTGGGCGTGGTCATCGTGGCATCGATGTTTGAGAAGCGCGCTGCGGGTCTGTATCACAACACCGCCGTGGTGCTCTCAACGGATGGGTCCATCGCAGGCATCTATCGCAAGATGCACATCCCGGACGATCCCTCGTATTTCGAGAAATACTACTTCACGCCGGGCGATCTTGGCTTTGGGTCGATTGAGACGCCGTTTGCGAAGCTCGGCGTGCTCGTCTGTTGGGACCAGTGGTATCCGGAGGCCGCTCGCATTACGGCCATGAGTGGCGCGGATATCTTGATCTACCCGACCGCTATCGGTTGGGTGCCTGAGGACAAGGCTGAAGGTGCGTGGCAGATCGAGGCGTGGCACACGATGCAGCGGTCGCACGCCATCGCCAACGGCATTTACGTCGCGGGCATCAATCGCATCGGACGCGAAAGCCACGATCGCACGATCGACTTCTGGGGCTCTTCTTTCGTCAGTGATCCCAGTGGACGCATGATTGCGGTTGCTCCCGTAGAGGAGGAGGCGATTCTGATCGTCGAATGTGACCCGCGCGAGACTGAGATGTCGCGCCGCAACTGGCCGTTCTTCCGCGATCGCCGTATTGACGCGTATGGACCGATCCTTAACAGGTGGTCCGGCAAATGAAGCGTAGACTGCCGGCGGAGTGGGAGCGGCACGAAGCCACATGGCTCGCTTGGCCGCATGAGAAGACGGATTGGCCGGGGAAATTTGCGCCGATTCCGTGGATCTACTCGCAGATCGTGCGGCATCTGGCGCGCGTGGAGAAGGTTCGCATCCTGGTGGCCGATGATGCGGTGGAACGTAGTGTCCGCCGCATGTTGAAGCAGGCCGACGTGACGATGGACGGCGTGGAATTCTTCCATCACACGACGAATCGCAGTTGGACGCGCGATTACTGTCCGCTGTTTGTGCGCTCCAAGGCTGGGATCGAAATCACCCATTGGCGCTTCAATGGCTGGGCGAAGTACGACAACTCGCGGGACGACGCACGCGCTCCGGAGACCATCGCGAAGCAGTTGAAGTTGCCTCGTCTGGAGACGGGCTTCGTGCTGGAGGGTGGCAGCATCGACGTGAACGGAGCAGGGAAGCTGCTGACCACCGAAGAGTGCCTGCTGGACGAAGAGACGCAAGCGCGCAACCCGGGGCTGGGCCGTCGCGGCTATGAGAAGGTGTTCCGCGAATGGTTCGGCGTAAATGATGTGATCTGGCTGCACAAGGGCATCGTGGGTGACGATACGCACGGTCACGTGGATGATCTTGCTCGCTTCACGGACGCGACGACCGTGGTGACGGTGATCGAGAAGGACAAGGCCGATCCGAACTACGAGTTGCTGCGGGAGAACCTGGCGCTTCTCAAGGCACGCAAGGATCTACGCGTGGTGACCCTGCCGATGCCGGAGCCGGTGATCTTCGCCGGGCAGCGGCTTCCTGCCAGCTACGCGAATTTCTACATCGCGAATGGACTGGTGCTGGTGCCGACCTTCACCGACAAGAACGATTCTGTCGCGTTGAACACGATTCAGAAGCTGTTTCCGGATCGCGAAGTCGTGGGGATCCCGTGCCGGGATCTGGTGCTGGGCTTAGGGACCCTGCACTGCATGACGATGCAGCAGCCGGCCTAGGTCTTAGCTGGATTAGAAGATGAAGGCGAGTCCGCCGCGCATCTGACGCGGCGTGTTGGTGAGGACTGCCTTGCGGCCGTCTGAGCTGTTCAAACCCAAGTAACCCTGCGCCAGCGCATTGCGAAGTTCCGCCATGATTTCCATGCGGACGCCGTGCATCCCAGGCAGCGGCTGGCGCGTGCTGACGTTCCAACCAACCTGTTGATCGCTATGTCCGGTCAGTGACTGATGCGTCGGCATCAGCGTGCGAAAGTCGGTCCAGCCGTAGCTGGCAGACAGTCGCGTGCCGGTGCGAGGCATGGAGCCGTTGATGCGCATGGTGATCCAAGGCCGTGAGGTCGTTTGAATGTGGGTCCGGATCGAACCGGAGGCGGTGGTGCCTTCGTCCGCAGTCAGCGCCCCGGCTTGTCCACCGGCGATTGCGAATTCCAGGAAGTCGTTCACGATCTGCGCCAGTCCCAGAGCAACACCGGTGCGTTGATAGCCGCCGACGTTGAACACCGTGCCGCGCGAGTTGAAATCGGGCAGTAAGTTGGCGGAACCGGCGAGGTCGGTGGCACCCGACATTAGGAAGGCCGCGTTGTTCACTTCTTCGCGGAACGCCATGGCGTAGACGCTGCGGTTCCCGTCGACCACTTCATAGGTCGCTTCGTAGCTCTTGTTGCGCTCCACCGCGGCGTTGTTTTCACGGCGGGAAATACGCGGGGCCTGTGCAAGTACTGTGATGTCCTGCGTGAGGTCACTCTGGCCTTCGGGCTGGCGCGCGATCAATTCCGCGGGGGTGAATCCGGAGCTGTAGGCTACCTTCATCACGGCACCGTTGCCCAGGCTGTAGGTCGCGCGGGCAAATGGGCTGAAGTAGTTCATGCGGCCGTACAGCGTGATCGAATCCAGGCTGAAGCCGTATTCTACGCGCAGGCCGTCCAGCAGGTCCACTGAGTCAATGCTCGAAACGGAGGCGGTGCGCAGGACGGGCGTGTTGCCAGTGCTGCCATTGATCGCCGCCGACAGATACGCCTGACGCACGGTCATCGAAACCTGCGGCCCGGGTTGGCCGGGGCGACGCCGCAAGTAGGTGGTTCGGAATCCAGCGGAGGGCAGTCCGGAGGCAGCATAGCCCAGGGTGCCGCTCAAGCGAACACGATCCGTGCTGTTCACAGAGGTTTCCACCGAGAACGCCGTTCCCATCTGTTGTTGCAGACTGCTGTTCACCAGGTTGCTGTCGCCGCCGGTGAAGCGAACTACCCCGGTAGTGTCCGAAAACATCGACGGGGTGTCGGCGGAGGCTGAAGTAGACGGCTGGACCGGCAGGAAGCGCAGAACGGGCCGTGTGGACTGCGACGCGCGTAGCACCCACTTCCAGTCATCGCTCATGAGCGTGGCGCGATTCGGTGCTCCGGGGACTATATCTACCGAACTCAGCACCGCAGCCAAACTGACGCGCAGCAGATTCTCCGCTCCAGGCAGCACGGTGATGTTGCGACGCATGGCCGGGAAGAAGCTGGCGAGCGTGACGCGCAGCGTGTAGGAATCGGGATTCAGGCCGGCGAAGGCGAAGCGACCGTCTTCGGTGGAGATGGCGCGGCGAATCAGATTCTCGTAACGGTCGTACAGGAGAACGGTCGCGCCCATCTGGCTGATGCCGGCGGCATTGCGAACCTCGCCCAATAGGGCTCCGGTGCTTTGCACGAACGGGGATCGGGACGGCTGGGCGTAGGAGGGCAGGGACACGGTGGCGAATGCCAGGACCGAGGTGAGTGCCAACCTTTGTAGGCTCATTCAAGCTCCCTGTCGCGCTGCCTGTGCGCGACGAACCTATCGACTACACCGACACACTATCGTACCCTACTACCGGGCTACGAAAAACGCCCCCCGGACGAGGCCGGAGGGCGGGGATTTAGATGACTTTGAACTTGGCCGTCGGGCTCAGCGACTCATTGCGAAGCCGATCGGTCACTTTGATTTGGACCGTGTATTCGCCTGGTTGGAAGCCGTCCAACTTCAGGCGCTTTTCGATCACCAACTGCGAGGCGCCGCCGGTCAGCGTGGCTACGTCTTCGGTGAATTCCAGAACCTTTTCGCCAGAGCCGCTACGGATGATTTCGTAGGTGACGCTGCCTTCCGGCTTGCGGGTGTCTTCGTTCGGTTCGAAGTTGTACACCTGCATGTAGATGCCCAGGGTCTCCGTGCGCTTGAAGGTTTCATTCACGCGTGGGCGAACTTTGCTGGAGCCGATGACGAACTGGCCGGCGCCGATGCTGCGCGTTGGAACTTTTTCCAACTGGTCGGCCAGGATCAGCGAGCTCGCCGACAGGCGCTCTTCGTTGAACTCCGGCACGTCCAGGGCGACTTCGTGGTTCGATACGTTCTCGCCGACAACGTCTTTCGCCGCAACGGTCAGCTTGTAGCGGCCCGGCAGCAGAGAGACGGTGGTGTTG
>CANIIC010000071.1 GCA_947467395.1 Bryobacterales bacterium | reverse complement strand
TTCCGCATCGCTGGCAGGTGCGGCATACCCGACTTCCACGCGAAGATGTCCTGCCGTCTCGCTACTCTTGACGAAAAACGCGCGTCCCACCGAAGCGGCTGCGCGAGCCTCCACGTACAGCAGGAACGTCAGAAACAATTGCTCCAACTGGCCTTCGGCACCGAGCAGGGGCAGGGAACCACCCGTCAGCTTAATCTCGCTGCTCAGGCCGCTTTCTGACCACAGCGCCTCGCGATTGCGGGTCAACCGGCTGATTGTCGCATTCAGGTCAATCTCGCGTGGAGCGCTGTCGCCGCCTTGTGTGAACGACGTCATGCGGCCCACGATTTCGTTGGCCTTCGACGCTTCAGTAACTACTTTCGCCAGCCCAGCTTCCACTGCGGGAATGTCGTCGCGGCGCTTCAGCGTCTCCATCAGGCTGATGCTGAGCTTTGAAATAGACTCGATGGGTGACTTTAATTCACCGGCAATTCCCGAGATCATTGTTCCGGTTGCGGCTAGTTTTTCGCCTCGGAACAACTGCTCACGCAGGCTCTGCTGCTCCTGTAACTTCAAAGCGGAGGCCACCTGATTGCCGACGTGCTGCACGGCTGCCTGGTCCTCGGCCGAGAATGGGCCACTGCGATCACTGCGGCCGATCTGAATCACTCCCAGCGCTTCTTCGTGTGATACCAACGGGATTAGCAGCAGAGATCGCGGCGTGTTGCCGTCCGCGTTTGTCACCAGGGAGTTGTTGTGGGCATCGGCAATGACCAGCGGCGTTCGATTGCGGTAGCACAACATCAAACCCTTGGCCAGAGCGTATGTCGTGTCGTCAAAGCCGACCGAGAAAGTCTCGGGGTGCGTGGGCGTGCTCAGGTGATTGAGGTTGCGCGCGCCGCGATCCGCGAGGAACACATGCGTGTTGCTGGCTCGCACCAGGCTGGGCAGTCGGGCTTCCAGCTTCGCCGCCAAGTCCGCAGCACTGGTTGACGCCACGATCTCTTCGCTCAGTGCGTACAGCGCTTTTGTGCTGCTGCGCTGTTCGGAAAGGCGCCGGCTGCGGATGCGCCACATCACCAGGAAGTACAGGCTCCCGCACAGCAGTCCCCAGAGTATTGACTGAGCTAACATTTATTTCGGTTTTCGGATCATAACATGAGGAATTCCCCACTTTAATCGATTCAGGTCTTTTTTGTAGTTCTGGAGTAGATTCTTGGACAGAATCTCAGTAGAATCACCGGAGAAGATGGCGGTCGGTGTTCGTAGGTACTTGATCACGGGGAAGGTGCAGGGAGTGGGCTATCGCTACTTCGCGACCCGTGTTGCGCGTGAACTCAGCATCACCGGATGGGTGCGGAACCTGCCGGACGGTCGCGTGGAGGCTATGGCGCACGGCCCTCTGGCTCGGCTGAAGCGTTTCGCCTCCGAACTGCGCATTGGTCCTCCCCGGGCTGAGGTGCTGTCCGTGGAAGTGGAAGATCTGGCCGCCGGTGCTAAGATTGAAGGGTTTCAGATTCGTTAGACCCCTCATTCATCCATGGACAACCTTAAGAGCCTCATCCGTGAGGTGCCGGACTATCCCAAGCCGGGCATCCTCTTCTACGACATCACGACCCTGCTGAAGGAAACCGCTGGCCTCAAGGGCGTCATCGACGGCCTGCATGAATGTGCCAAGGGCGTCAAAGTGGATCGCGTGGCGGGCATCGAAGCGCGCGGCTTCATCTTCGGACCGGCGCTGGCCTACGCGCTGGGCGTCGGCTTCGTGCCGATCCGCAAGCCGAAGAAGCTGCCGGCGGCCACCGAACGCGTGGAATACGCGCTCGAATACGGCACCGACACCATCGAAATCCACAAGGATGCGATCGAGCCGGGCATGAACGTGCTGATCGTGGACGACGTGCTGGCCACCGGTGGGACGGCTGCCGCGGCGGCGCAATTGGTCGAAAAACTGGGTGGCAAAGTGGCCGCGCTGGCGTTCGTCATCGAACTCGACTTCCTGAATGGCCGTTCCAAGCTGCCCGGGCACCGCATCGAGAGCTTGGTCCACTACTAGACGGTGATGGTCCGTCGCGCCAAACTTCGCTCCCTCGCGAAGATCAACCTGGATCTGCGCGTCCTGCACAAGCGGGACGACGGGTTTCACGAACTGCGGACGGTGTTCCAGACGATTTCGCTCGCCGATACGATCGAAATCGAGTACGAACCCGCGCGTAAAACGGAACTGATCCTGGACGATCCTCTGGCGATCCCTGACAATCTTGTGGTCCGGGCGGCTGCGGCTGTGCTGGACGCGATGAGCGTCCGGGCGAAGGTGAAGTTCCGTCTAAACAAGCACATCCCGATGGGCGGCGGCCTGGGCGGCGGGTCCTCGAACGCGGCGGCTGTGCTGCTGGCGCTGCCTATCCTGGCCGGGAGGAAGGCCGGGCGGCGACTGGATCTGGGCACCCTCTCCGATATCGGCACCCAGTTGGGCAGCGACGTCCCGTTTTTCCTCACCGGAGGCACTGCTCTGGGGCTGGGGCGGGGCACTGAACTGTACCCGTTGCCCGACATTCAGCCTGAGCCATTGCTGATCGTTTGCCCCACGGTTCACTCCTCTACAGCCGATGCCTACCGGGCGTTGAGCCGGGGTTTGACTGTAACGGGTTCGTCAACTATAATCAATAGTTTCCGTGCTTTCGTCAGAACGTTGGGCGAGGTGCGTTCGGCAGCAGCGGCCAGTTCGCTGAGTGCCAACGACTTCGAAGCCGCGATCTGCCTCCAGCATCCGCAGTTGAAGTCCCTACCGGGCAGGTTGCGGCGATTGGGAGCGATTCACGCTCGAATGACCGGAAGCGGGTCGGCTTTTTTTGCGGTGTTTCCATCGCGCGTGAAGCGTGACGAGGCACTGACTGAATGGCAGCGGAACCGGGGCAACTTCCCGGCGATCGCGGCGGAAATCGTCAGCCAGCGGCGTTACCAGGCGCTGTGGCGGACGCAGTTACGGGATCACGTGACGGGGGAAGCAATATGGCCGCCCCAAAGCAAGTACGAGTAGAACAGCCACGGCAAATGCGGTTTAACCACTTCAAGGTTTTCTCGGGCAACGCGAACCCGGCTCTGGCCGGTGAGATCTGCTATGAGCTGGGGTGTCCCCTGGCTTCGGCGAACGTCAAGCAGTTCTCCGATGGCGAGGTGCATCTGCACATCCAGGAAAACGTGCGCGGCGCCGACGTCTTCGTCGTTCAGCCCACCTGCACGCCTACCGATCGCCATCTGATGGAACTCCTGCTGATGATGGACGCGCTCAAGCGCGCCTCAGCAGAACGCATCACCGCAGTGTTACCCTATTATGGGTATGCGCGACAGGACCGTAAGGACCGTCCGCGTATGCCGATCTCGGCCCGTCTTGTGGCGAGCCTGATCGAACGTGCCGGTGCCGACCGCATTTTGGCGTTGGACCTGCACGCCGCCCAGATTCAAGGATTCTTCGACGTCCCGGTGGACCATTTGTTTGCACTGCCGGTGATGATCGACTATTTCAGTGAAATGGGTGGGGAAGGTGTCACGGTGGTGTCGCCCGATGCCGGTGGTGTGGAACGCGCTCGTGCTTTTGCGAAGCGCTTGGGTTCCCCGCTGGCCATTATCGACAAGCGCCGTACGGACGTAAACGTGGCGGAAGTGATGCACATTATCGGTGATGTGGCCGGTCAGCACTGCCTGATTGTCGACGACTTGATCGACACTGCGGGCACGCTGGTCAAGGCCGCTGAAGCGCTCCTGAAGCAAGGGGCGAAATCCGTGCGTGCCTGCGCAACTCACGCCGTTCTGTCCGGTCCCGCCGTCGAACGCATCGAAGCCTCCGAAATCACCGAAGTTGTTGTTTCCAATTCCATCCCGCTGCGCGGCCAGGCCGACAACTGCTCGCGAATCAAGCAACTGTCCGTAGCCCCGCTGCTTGCCAAGGCCATCCGTTCGATTCACGAGGATGGTTCGGTCAGCACCCTGTTTGTTTAGGATCTAGAGAAAAGAGAAGAAGTCATGAGAAAAGACATTACGATCGCTGCTGAACCGCGTAGCTCGCGCGGCAAGAATGAAGCCCGCCGCTTGCGTGTTACCGGCTCGGTGCCGTCCGTTGTGTACGGCGTTACGGATCAATCCGTTGCCGTGGCTGTGAATCCGAAGGACCTCGTCAAGATCTTGAAGAGCAAGTCGGGTCACAACACGATTTTCAACCTCGACATCAATGGCGTGGAAAACACCCCGGTCATGATCGTCGACTGGCAGTTGGATCCGATCAAGGACAGCATGCTGCACGCTGACCTGCTGCGCATCGACCTGGCCAAGCGCATCCGCGTTCTGGTGCCGGTGCACACGCACGGCGACCCGAAGGGCGTGAAGATCCAGGGCGGCCTGCACGAAATCATCACTCGCGAAATCGAAATCGAGTGTCTGCCGGACGATATCCCGGAAGAGTTCATCGTGGACGTGACGGAACTGCTGATCGGCGCCAGTGTGCGCGCCTCCGACATCCCGCTGACCGGTTCCGTGGAACTACTGAGCCCCGGCGACGCCGTGATCTCGCACGTCGTTTCCCTGAAGGCCGAAGCGGCCAAGGACGAAGCGGCCAAGGCTGAGCCGGAAGTCATCAAGAAGGGCAAGAAGGAAGAAGCGGCTGCTCCGGCCGCCGACGCCAAGAAAAAGAAGTAACTTCGCCCCCGGCGAAGTGCTGAGTTATGAGCCAGCCCGAATATTTGATTGTCGGGCTGGGCAATCCTGGCGACGAGTACAAGCACACGCCGCATAACTTAGGGTTTTTGGTCATAGACCGGCTGGCGGAAACGAATTCGATCCGCGTTAGCCGTAAAGAGAATATGTCGCTAGTCGGCTTGGGAGCCGTGGCCGGCAAGCCAGTCGCACTAGCGCAACCGCAGACCTTCATGAATGTGAACGGTCCGGCGGTAAAGGGACTGCTGGAACGATACGACTTAACACCGGATCGTTTGTTAGTGGTGTACGACGAACTGGACCTTCCGTGGGGTCAGTTGCGGATCCGGATGAATGGATCGGCGGCAGGGCACAACGGAGTGAAAAGTTTGATCGGAACGCTGGGGACGGACCGGTTTGTCCGGCTTCGGGTGGGAATCCATCCGGGCAAGACATTCGGGGACGGAGCCAAATATGTGCTTGGGCAGTTTAAACGGGCACAGATGCAGGAAGTGGAAGAAACGGTAGGCCGCGCTGCTGAAGCCGTCGAATCCATAATTGCCGAAGGCGCCGAAAAGGCCATGGCGAGGTTCAATCGCCGCGCTGGAGGCTTACCAAACGAGGAAGCATGAGAGTTTACGAAGAGTTGTTCATCGTGAAGCCCGATGCAGTCACCGAAGAGGTGGATGCATACATCGGTCAGGTGAAGGAAATCATCACCAAGGCCGGCGGCTCCATTGAAAAAGAAGAGAAGTGGGGCAATCGCAAGCTGGCCTACCGCGTACAGAAATTCGCGGAAGGCGGTTACGTGCTGTTGCAGTTCTCGGCGACGCCTGAGACCATCCACGAAATCGAACGCCGTATGCGCGTGACCGACATGGTGATTAAGTTCATCACGGTGCGCATCGACGAGAAGATGAAGAAGATCGAGAAGCGCCGCAAACATCGCGAAAAGCGTGCTGCGCGCAAGCCTCCTCCGCCCGCTGCGCCTCCGGCGATGCCGACGATGCCGTCTGAACCGGCCGCGGTCATCCCGGGTGCTCCTGCGCCCGCCATGCCGGCTGCTCCCGTGGCAGCTGCTGTCGAAGAAACCACTGGAGGAGAACAATAGTCATGGCCGAACAAAAAGGCGGAAGACCGGTTGCTGCGAACCAGCGCCCCACTGGCGGCGACAAAGCGTTCGGTGGCAAGAAGCAGTTTTTCCGGCGCAAGAAGATGTGCCGGTTCTGCGTCGACAAAATCGACGACATCAACTACAAAGACGTGCGCCTGCTCTCTAGCTTCATCAGCGAGCGCGGCAAGATCACGCCTCGCCGCATTTCCGGCGTGTGCGCGCCGCACCAGCGCCGTTTGGCCGAATCCATCAAGCAGGCACGCAACATCGCGTTGATGCCGTTCGCGTCGTCGCTGTAAGGAGCAATGTAGCCATGGAAGTCATCCTCAGAGAAGAAATCGAAAAACTCGGTAACCGCGGCGATATCGTCAAGGTTGCCAATGGTTACGCTCGCAATTTCCTGCTGCCGCGCCGTATGGCCGTGGCCGCAACGGAATCGAACAAGAAGATCGTGGAGCAGGAGCGTGAAGCTCATCTGCGCCGCGAAGCCAAGACCATCGCCGAAGCGCAGGAACGCGCCAAGCTGATGTCCACGGTCGTCCTCACCATTCATCAGCGCGCTGGTGAAGGCGATCATCTGTTCGGCTCCGTCACCGCTCAGGATATCGTCAACGCTCTCGAAAAGATGGGTCACCATTTGGAACGCAAGCAGATCCATCTGGACGAAGTCATCAAAACCCTGGGCGAACACAAGTTCCACGTTCGTCTGCACCGCGAAGTCTCCATCGAGCTTCCGGTCAACGTGGTCAAAGAAGAAGAGTAAGACTTGTCCGTTTACGATCCGAGCCGCTACATCGAGGTGCCCACCCGGGAACTCCTCGATGCAGCGGCTCTTGGTTTTATTGGCGTCGATAGACGCGTGGTGCAATCACTTGTCGACCGTGGCCCCTCGGCCGTGGCCGACGTGATCGCTTTTACCCGGGAAGAAAACGAAGCGCATCGCATCGATATTTCGCAACTGGTCGTCGACCTACTGCGGCATTGGAGCGCGCCGGAAGCGCTGGATGTCTTCATCGACATCATCCGTCGCAATCCGGACGACGTCGGCGATGAACTGATCCAGGCGCTGCTGCCCTTCAAAGAGAAGGCCGTCGAGCCTCTGCTGGAACTCTACGAAGAACTGGGCGAAGAAGCCGGTTCCGATATCGCGTTCCTGCTGGCCGGACTGCGTGTGCGCGATGAACGCGTGCTCGCGCTGCTGCTGGATCGTCTGGAATACGATGCCGCCGATGGAGCGTTCTGTTTGGGCCTCTACGGCGACGCGGCTGCCAAGCCGGCGCTCGAGAAGATGTTGATCGAAGTGGATCCGGGCGACGTCGAACTGGTGCGCGAGATTCAGTTCGCCATCGAACAGTTGAGCGCGCCGGAGCCGGAGTATCAGCCCGAGCCCGTCGACATTTTCAAAGAGTATCCGAAGACCGACATCCCTGCGCTCGACCTGCTCGACGAGAACGAACGCATTGAGATGTTGTCGTCGCCCGACACCGATACGCGTGCCGCCGCGGCGCATACGTTCTTCAATCACGACGTAGAGCCCAAGGCTCGCGAAGCTCTGCTGAAGCTAGCAGAGACCGATCCGGAAGCCGATGTCCGCGGTAAAGCGTGGGCCGCTATGGCGGATGCCACCGAAGATGCGGCGATCCGCGACAAGATGCTGGCGATCCTGACCGACACTACTCGCGACATCGCGGAGCGGGGCGGGGCAGCGATCGGCCTGTACGGCGTCGCCGATCAGGAGCCCGTCACGAAGGTGCTCGAAGCCTTCTATCAGGAAGGCGGCAAGGCTCGCGCGAAGGCGCTCGAAACCATGTGGCGTTCGCTGTGGAAGCCGTTCGCGAAGTTCTTCCCGGAGAATCTGGGTGACCGCGATCCGGCTATCGTTCGCCAGGCTTTGCGTGGTTCAGGCTACTTTCAGCTGACCAGCGAGATTGAGAAGATTGCCAGCTATTTCGATCGTGACGAGCCGTTCGATGATCTGCGCGAAGATGCGCTGTTCGCCTACGCTCTGGCTATGCCCGGGGAGACCACTCGTGGTCGCGTGCGCGGCATGCTTCGCAAGCTGGAAGAACTGGCGCGCCTCGATTCGGACGAAGTGGATCTGGTGAAGTTCGCGCTGGATGAACGTCTGCGCCTCGCCGGTCAGCGTCCTGTGTTTGAGGACGAAGGGGACGACGAAGAGGAAGCTGCTCCGGAACCGCCGCCCGCCGCGGCGAAGGTCGGCCGCAACGATCCGTGTCCTTGTGGTAGTGGTAAGAAGTACAAGAAGTGCCACGGCGCGTAACATGCCCTCTTCCAGCTCATCGAGTTCCCGGCCGGCGCTATTGCGTCAGCTGGGACTCGTTAGCGCCACCGCGCTGGTAGTCTCCAATATGATCGGGACCGGGATTTTCACCGGAACCGGGTTTCTCGCCGCTCAGTTGGGCTCCACCGAGCTGATCCTGTGGATCTTCGTGTTAGGCGGCGTGAGCGCCTTCCTGGGAGCCATGTGTTACGCCGAGTTGGGCATCAACTTCCCCAGCTCCGGCGGCGAATACGTCTACCTCACCAAAGCTTTCGGTCCCACCTGGGGCTTCATGACCGGGTGGGCCTCGTTCTTTGCAGGCTTCTCCGCACCCATCGCCGCAGCCTCGCTGGCGTTCTCCGAATACCTGGGACATTTCTTCCCCGCGCTGCAGTCTGCCAATGCTTCAGTGATTGCGGGATCCGGAGACTACGCGCTACGTTTCGGCGGCGCGCAGATCGTGGCGTGTGTGCTGGTAGCTCTGTTTACGCTGCTGAACGTGTTCGGCATCCAGCGCGTGGCCAAGGTGCAGAACTTCCTCACCGGACTCAAGGTGCTGGTGCTGCTGGCCTTCATCGGCCTCGGCTTCGGCATCGGAGACGGCAGCACGTCGAATTTTTCGTTCATCGCATCGCGCGATACCTCGACGCCCATCGTCGAACAGTTCGCCATCAGCCTCGTATGGGTCTACGTCGCCTATAGCGGCTGGAACGCCGCGACCTACGTGGCCGAGGAACTGCATCGTCCATCGAAGACGCTGCCTTGGGCGCTCGGCATCGGGACGGTGCTGGTGACGGCGCTCTATCTGGCTCTGAACCTGGTGTTCGTCTACGCGTCGCCGCTCGAACAAATGAAGAACGTGGAGGCCGTGGGCTCCTTCGCCGCATCACACCTGTTCGGACCCGTCGGTGCCGGCGTGTTCGCTGGCTTAATGGCGATGTCCCTCATGTCGACCGTCAACGCCATGGTCACTATCGGCCCGCGCGTCTACTTCGCCATGGCCCGCAACGGAGCATTCCCCGCCATCGCAGCGAAAGTTCATCCGAAGTTTCATACTCCCGTCGCCGCCATCGTCGCGCAAGCCGTGTGCACCATGCTGATGACCATGACGCCGTTCCCGCAACTGGTGCTGTACATCGGCATGACGCTGAACCTGTTCACGGTGATGAGCGTGCTGTCGATCTTCATCTTCCGCAAGCGCGAAGGCTGGCAGAAGTTGGGAGCGGTCAGCTTCCTCTATCCGGCGTTCCCCGTGCTGTTCGCGCTGGTCGGCATCTGGATGACCTACCAAGGCATCGTGCTGAAGCCGTACATCGCGCTCGCGACGTTCCTGACGCTCGCCACCGGAGCCGCCGTCTACCGATTGCGTATGGGTCGGCAGGATTCGCGATCTTCCACGATCGAAACCTACTAAAGCAGCCCAGCCCGTCGTATAATGAAGTAGTTCGCGGCGCTATCGTCTAACGGTTAGGACGGAGCCCTCTCAAGGCTTAAATACGGGTTCGATTCCCGTTAGCGCTACCATCCGTCCGCTTTTCTCTCCAACCCTCACCACGGCATTGCTGTAAAATGACTCAGATCAGCTTGGTCAAAGGAGTCAGGATGGAACCCACCAAATCGAAAGTGCCGCTTGAGGCGGTTCAGCTCTACAACGTCTTCATCCACGGTGGCATGAGCCGCCGGGATTTCATGGGCGGCTTGCAGAAGTTCGCCATCGGTGGTCTCACCGCCGCGGCCCTCATGGAAGCCTTGATGCCGAACTACGCGGCGGCGCAGCAGGTTGCTCCGACCGATAACCGGATCAAAGCCAGCTACGAAACCATTCCTTCTCCGAACGGCAACGGCTACATCCGCGGCTACCTCGTTCGCCCCATTAGTGCCGACACGCGGAATGCCACGCCCACCAAGCTCCCGGGCGTCATTGTGGTTCACGAGAACCGCGGCCTCAATCCGCATATCGAAGACGTCGCGCGCCGCTTTGCCATGGCCAACTTCATGGCGTTCGCGCCCGACGGACTCACCTCGGTCGGGGGCTTCCCGGGCGACGATTATCAGGGCGGCCAACTCTTCGGCAAGGTCAACGGCGCGAAGATGACCGAAGACATGGTTGCGGCTGCGCTGTGGCTGAAGAATCGCGCCGACTGCACCGGCAAAATCACGGCCACCGGTTTCTGTTACGGAGGCGGCATCGCGAACACCCTGGCTGTCCGCCTGGGCGCCGACCTCGCCGCCGCAGCACCGTTCTACGGAGGCGTGCCGCAAGCGGCCGATGTGGCCAAGATCAAGGCCGCGATCCTGGTCCATCACGGCGAGCTCGACACGCGCACCGCGGCCACCTGGCCCGCGTATCACACGGCGCTGGATGCGGCGGGTGTTCCCAACGAAGGCCATGTCTACCCCGGCGCCGTCCACGGCTTCCATTGCGACGCCACTCCCGAGCGCTACAACAAAGCCGCCGCGGACTTCGCCTGGAATCGCACGGTCGAGTGGTTCAACCAATACGCGAGAGCCTAGTGCCACACGTCGGGTTGCTGCGACTATTTCTGACGCAGCGCGAAGCGATTGTCGAGAGCATTGAAGGCGTACTGAACGCACAGCGAACGCCCAGCCCGTATATGCAGGGCCGGGCGTTCTTGTCGCGCCAGCTTGAAGACTGCTTCTTTACTCGTCCTGCGGTCACGGCTGACCAAGCTCTGCTCCGAGGCCAGCTGGAAGCAGCGTATTGCGCCGAGGGCTTTGAGCCTCGTCAGGTCCAGCATCTGTTCAACGACCTGATTCATCCCGTGGAGATGATGCTGCGCGGCGTGCACTGCTGGCGGCAGACACAGTGGCCGGGCCGCGGAGATCGCATCCACTACGCCCACACGCTGTTCAACGTGTACGTGCTCCGGTCTCTCCAATTCTTGAGCCTGCGGATCTGGGACGAAGATCCGAGCCGCGCGGGCGAACGGTTGGTAGCGATTCAGGGTGTGCTCGATGAATTGTGGAGAAGTTCGCCCTCCCATCAGCCCGCGTTCGTGCGCGATGCGCGCTGGCTGATTCCCTTGGCGCAGAGTCTCATTACCGATGCGTTGGCGCCCTACTTCAAGGTTACCCAGCAGGTCACCGACTGGCTTCGGGAAGCCGACGCGCTGGAGGTCCAGCGAGCCCATGTGCGGATGTTGGGCGGACATCTGACTTCACAAATTCGTCACTATTGCACCAGGGATGGCGTACCGCTCCACGATTCGAGTGTTGTGATGCGCACGCGCAGTTCGAATGCGCTCGATTTGGCTCTACTGGTACAAGGTCTAGTTGCGTTGCTCCGGGCTTACGACGATGCGCGGCAGAGCGGCGATGAGCGAACGCGGCTCGTCATGGCGGGCGCCATCTTGCAGGGCATCTCTCCCGATCCCGAGCTGTTTCTGAATCGGGTCAACATGCTCGGCGCATACAGCATGATCGAACACGTGTTCATCGCTACGGATTCCGAAGGTAATGTCACCTATACGCCTGTCGGCGAGCGACATGTGCAGCTACTCAAAGAGTACGGCGAACGGATGGCGCAGTCGATCCAGTCCTTGCGTGAGGATCTTCCGCGCTTCCGGCCGGTCGACGGCGGCTGCTCTCCCTACGGGGTCCTGTTCGGGTTGCCCTCTACGTTGATCGAACACATGGCGCTGAAAGCCGTGCAGCGCGATGCTGAAACGCGTTTCAGCCTGGAAGATGTCTTCCATGACGAGCCCAGCGCGGCCAAGCTCGCGTGGGTGAACGGCTGGCGCAGGCTGCCGCACCTCCCGCGTGAAGTGCAACGGTCGTTTGAGTACCCGCAGTCTTTCGCGGATGAAATCTACGACCGCATCGCGCAGGAGTTCGGGCGGACGGATGCCGACGCCTCAAGCACCGGGCGTCTGTTGGTCGAAATTGGCGACGACGCATCCACGATTCCCGAAGTGCCGGCGCGCTATTTCGGCTCCTCCGACCAGGAGATCGTCGCGGCGCACAAGGCCGAACCCTATGATCGTGCGCAACTGCAGCGCGACCGGCAGGAAGGGCACTTCCTAGTGAGTTACGAAACGCCCGGCGGATGGGTGGCTCTCAAGAAGAGCCTACTGGCCGAGGTCCTTGGCGCGGGCCAAGATGCCCGGATTACCGGGCTGCCGCCCGATGCCGCTCAAGTTTTGCGGCTGATGTGCGGCGACCTGGTGGGCGTGGCGCTATACTAGCGTTCCGGTGGTCTCGTTAGGCAAGCATGTAAGGATGTTCCCGTTGGCGTTTGCCGCGGCTCTAGTGGCGTTGGCGTGGACCGTCCCCGATACACCCTCTCTGGTTTCTGCGTTCGCTGGGGCGGCTGCTGTGTTGGTGGTGTGGCAGGCGATCCTGCTGGTCTCTGGGCGCGCCCGCACATTCGGGATCGACGTCGTTCTGCGACCACAGCACTACGTGCAGGTCGTAGTCCAAACGACGGTACGCGTCTACTGGGGCTGGTATTGGCCGACCGCCGCGTCCGCGCTGCCGTTGATGGTCGCGCAGCTCTTGTTTGCCTACGGGTTCGACATGCTGTTGTGCTGGTCGCGGCGGGACCGTTACACATTGGGCTTCGGCCCGTTCCCGATCGTCTTCAGCATTAACCTCTTTCTGTGGTTTAAGCCGGAGTGGTTCGCCTGGCAATTCGTGATTGTGGCGGCGGGGCTGGCGGCGAAGGAGTTCCTGCGGTGGCATCGCGACGGCAAGTTGGTGCACATCTTCAACCCCTCCTCGTTCCCACTGGCCATCGCTTCGATCGCGTTGCTCGTAACTGGCACCACGAGTCTGACGTGGGGACCGGAGATCGCCACTACGCAGTTTTACCCGCCACGGATGTACCTGCTTCTGTACTTGGTGGCTCTCCCCGGACAGCTGTTGTTTGGCGTGGCCTCGATGACGATCCCCGCTGTGCTGTCGACGTACGTGTTCGGTCTGTTGTACTTCTACGCTACCGGGATCTACTTCTTCTACGATTCCTACATTCCGATTTCCGTGTTTCTGGGGATGCATCTCCTGTTTACCGATCCGGCGACCGCGCCGCGTACGGAACTGGGGCGCGTCATTTTCGGCTGCCTGTACGGACTCAGCACAGTCGCGTTGTATCAGCTTCTGGGAATGTTCGGAATGCCTGCGTTTTACGACAAATTGTTGCAGGTCCCGGTTTTGAATCTCATGGTCCGGTGGCTCGACCGGGTGGCGACTGCTCCGGCGATGCAGTGGGTGAATCCTGCACGACTGTGGCCTGAGCTGACGGGTCGACGCCGCAACGTCGCGTACATGGGCGCAGCGGCTGCGTTGTTCGCCGGGATGAGTTTGGCGCAGGGTGTGGGTGACCGGCACCCTGGCCAGTGGCTGCCGTTTTGGCGACAGGCCTGCAGCGATGACCGGGCGTTTGCGTGTCCGTATCTGGCGGATATGACGGCGGGTTTCTGCCGGCGAGGTTCGGCGTGGGGCTGCAATGAAGAGGGATTGCTGCATCTGGCACTGGCGCGTTCGGGGGAGGATCTACGGCGGCAGGACCCGGAGGGAGCCGCGGAACCGTTGAGGCGTGGCTGTGAGCTTGGGCTCGCGGCGGCCTGCGAAAATCTGCGGGTGTTGAGCACCGGACAAGGGGCGTATCGTAGGGTGGCTCCTTCCATGCAGGACTGGCCCATCGTGCTGCGGGGAAGCAAAGGCCCAGTCACAGAGCGCGACCCAGGCGCACTCTTTGCCATGGCGTGCGGACAAGGTTGGGTGGAGGCGTGCATAGAACCCGCGCTTGCAGTAGAATAGCTCAGGAAAAGAGGCTCGGAACATGCAGCGTTGGGGCAAGCACACGGGGGTCTTTATGAAGATCGCCGGGATGTCGTTCATGGCAGTTTCGCTGTTGCAGGCACAGACCGCGACAGCTCCTGCACGTATTGCCGGCAAGCCCAATCTCAATGGCATCTGGCAGGCCAACAATACGGCCAACTGGGATCTATTGGATCACGCCGCGCGGCCGTTAATTGGGCAGCCGGGCTTCCTGCCGGGATCCACGGTTTCGGCGGCTCCGGTGTTGGCGTTGGGCTCCATGGGTTGGATGCCTGCTGGTATCGGGGTGGTGGAAGGCGGAGTGATTCCGTACCAACCCTGGGCTGCGGCGCGACAGAAGGAAAATCAAGAGAACTGGGCGGATCGCGATCCGGAGTTGAAGTGTTTCCAGCCCGGCATCCCGCGCGCAATGTACATGCCGTTTCCGTTTGAAATTGTACAGAGCGCGAACAAAGTACAGATGATCTTTGAATTCGCCAACGCGCAGCGCACCATTCACTTGAACAAGATGGACGAATACCCGAACGTCGGCTGGATGGGGTACTCGACTGGCAAGTGGGAAGGCGACACGCTGGTGACCGACGTCACGGCGTTCAACGACGGCAGTTGGTTCGATCGCTCCGGCAACTTCCACAGCGACGAGTTGCACGTGACCGAACGGATCACGCTGCGAAATCCGGATGTGATGTGGTACGAAGCCACCGTTGAGGATCCGCAAGTGTTCACCAAGCCGTGGAAAATCCGCATGCCGCTGTATCGCCGGCTGGAGCCGGACGCTCGCTTGAGCGACTTCCGCTGCGTGGAGATGGTGGAAGAAACCCTGTATGGTCACCTGCGCGAGAAGCAGTTGGTGAAGCACTGGGAAGGCAAGACCATGAGTATCGACATCACCCGCAAAATTCCCGAGGGTGAGGAAGTTCACGAACGGTACATTTCTGGAAACAAGCCGGACGACAAGTAGACGAGGAGAGTTTTTATGCGAATCATGTCTTATGTGGGAACGATCGCGGCGCTGACGCTGGCGGCATGGACTCCGGCGCTGCAAGCCCATCATGCCTTCGCCGCGGAGTTCGACGCGAACAAGCCGGTGCACTTCGGTGAAGCCACCGTCTACAAGGTAGAACTGATCAACCCGCACAGCTGGATTCATGTGGACGTGAAGCTGGCCGACGGAACCACGGAGCGCTGGGCGATTGAAGCCGGTAGCCCGAACATCCTGATGCGCCGTGGCATCACACGCAACACGCTCAAGAAGGGCGACAAGATTGTGATCGATGGCTACCAGGCTAAGGACGGGTCGAAGCGCGCCAATGGCCGTGACTTGAAATTGCCGGACGGCCAGCAACTGTTCCTTGGTTCGTCGAATGGCGAAGGCGCGCCGTACGAAGTGCCGCGCCCTGGCGTGGACGTGAAGAAGTAAGCGAGGCTGCATGCGATTGATGATGCGTGCGGGAGTATTGTGTGGATCGCTGGCGGCATGCGCGCTGGTGGCCCTAGGGCAATGGTCGGACTATCCGACCGATGGCCCGCGGACCAAGGACGGCAAGATTGACTACGCCGCGCCAGCGCCGAAAACCGCGGCGGGGAAGCCTGACTTCTCTGGCTTGTGGGAGCCGGCGTCGACGCAAGCGAAATCGTACAACGGGTTCGCGCCGCTGCCGTTCGCCATTCCGACTACACCCAACGATCCTCCCGTCGCGCAGTTCTTCAACATCGGCGCAGGCATTAAGGAAGGTCTGCCGATGACGCCGTGGGCGGCTGCCCTCCGGGCGGAGCGCAAGGCAGACAACGCGAAGGATAACCCCGACGCGCATTGCCTGCCGTTGGGCTTGACGCAACTGCACATGCACATTCAGCCGCGAAAGGTGATCCAGACGGCGCGCGAAATCGTGGTGATGTACGAAGCTAACGGCAATGTCCGGCAGATCATGCTGGATGGCCGCAAGCTTCCGGATCCCGCAAGCGCGACGCCGTGGTGGTACGGCTACTCGGTGGGGCATTGGGAAGGCGACACGTTGGTGGTGGAGACGAACGGGTTCCGCGATGACGTGTGGCTCGACGTGGAAGGCAGCCCTCTGACCAGCACCGGTAAGATGACGGAGCGGTGGCGGCGAGTGAATATGGGGCTGATGCAGATCGACATCACGATTGAAGATCCCACGGCCTACACCAAGCCGTTCACTGTGCGCGTGAATCAGCGGTTGATGCCGGATACCGAGTTGATGGAATTCGTGTGCGAAGAACGGGACGCGACGCACTACGTGGGCAAAGACGTAAAGAAAGAAACGCCCAAAGAGCTGCAAGGGATCAAGTAAGGGGAAAGCGATGCGAGACCGTACAGGTGTGTTTCTGGGCTGGGTAACGGCGGGGAGCGCTGTGGCGCTGTTGGCGGCCGTGTCGATGATCGCGCAGACCCCTGCGGGCGGGGCAAAGGCGAAGGCTGGCGCGAAGGCGGCTCCTGCGAAGGGTACGGCAGCGGCCAAGGGGAAAGGCGCGACGCTGCGCATGCCCTGGGGCGATCCGAATTTGCAGGGCACCTGGTTCGTCACCGAAGATGTTCCGCTGGAACGTCCGGCCGCAAACGCAGGTAAAGAATTTTTGACCGACGCCGAAGTGGCCGAAGCCAATGCCCGCAAGGGCATCGCGCCGGGTCGTAACGCGCGCTCCGGTGGCGATGACGATGTCAGCGGCGCCTACAACGCCGTTTTCAACTCGGTCCTGAAGACCGGCAAACGGACCTCGCGCATCATCGATACTCCGGATGGAAAAATTCCGCCCTTGGTGAACCCTCCGCAGGGCCGCGGAGCCGGAGCGGGTGGCGGCGGTGGACTGGGCCTCGGCAATGCACCGGAGCAGGTGGCGAATCCGGAGACGGTTGCGCAGTCGTCGCGCTGTTTGGGCGTCACGATGCCGTTCTTGCCATTGAATACTCTGTTCGCTCAGGGCACTGTGTTGCAGATTGTGCAGTCGCCGAAATCGGTGGCGATCTACATGGAAGACGACCACGCTGGTGGCGGGAATCGGATTGTTCACATGGACGGCAAGCATCCGCCGGCCAGCGTCCGTTACTATCTCGGTGATTCGCGCGGACACTGGGAAGGCAACACGCTCGTCGTGGAAACCACGAATTATTCGCAGGGCTTCCGCAACTCGAAGCTGGAGACCTACAAGACCATCGAACGGTTTACCCGCGTCGATGCCAACAACCTGCGTCGCGAGATCACGTTTGAGGATCCTCAGACCTGGACGCGCCCATGGACGGTGTTGGTCGACATGGCCAAGACCGATGATGGCCGGCATATGATCTTCGATTCGGCGTGCCATGAAGGCAACCACGGCATGACGGGCATCCTGGTGGGTGCACGCCGCGCAGAGGCTGCCGCCAAGGCCGGCAAATAACAACCGTTATCGCGGTCCCGAAAAACTTGAACTACAGAACCTTGGCGCTGCTGCTCGCATTGGGCAGCGGCGTCGCTGCGTTAATCTACGAAGTCGTGTGGTTCCCGCTGTTGCAGTTGATCATCGGGTCCTCCACTGCATCGCTGGGTTGGCTGCTGGCTGCCTTCATGGGCGGCATGTGCCTGGGGAGTGTGTCGCTGCCTCGGTGGATCCCCGCGCGCTGGCATCCGTTGCGCGTGTATGCGGCGCTCGAGTTGGGCATCGGCGTATCCGGCGTGGTGGTACTGTACCTCGCGGGTTTCGCGGGCGGACTCTACACCGTATGGGTTGGTGACGGGACATCGGGGCTCCTGCTGCGAGGCGCTCTTGCGGCGCTGTGCCTCACTCCACCGGCGATGTTGATGGGTGCCACGCTGCCTGCGCTGGCGCGGTTCATGGATGCGTCGCCGCTCTCCGGGGGCCTGGTCTACGCCACGAATATCGCAGGCGGCGTGTTCGGCTGTCTGTGGGCTGGGTTTTATTTGTTGCCGCAGCACGATATGGCGACTGCCACCTACGCCGCAGCGGGGATCAACGTGGCGATGGCCGTCATCGCGTTCCTCGCGTCGAGCGGTTTCGTGCAGCGGACGGACGATGCGGAGCCGTCGCAGCGTCGCGTCCCTTCCGACCGCGTGGTGTACATCGTCATCGCTATCTCCGGCTTCTGTGCGCTGGGCGCAGAGGCGATCTGGACGCGCATGTTGGGGTTGCTGTTCGGAGCTTCGGTCTATGCGTTGTCTCTTATCCTCGCCGTGTTCCTCACCGGCCTCGGGATCGGCAGCGCGCTGGGAACTCTGCTGGGACGCATTGTCGAACGGCCGCGCATGGCGCTGGGCGCATGCCAGTTGCTGGCGTGCGTGGCGATGGCGTGGGCGGCGTACAATATGTCGCAATCGCTGCCCTACTGGCCCGTGAATCCACAGCTTTCGACCGATGTGTGGTTTAGCTTCGAACTCGATCTTGTCCGGGCTCTATGGGTGGTTCTGCCGGCGACCGTCTTGTGGGGCGCGAGCTTCCCACTCGCGCTGCG
>CANIIC010000070.1 GCA_947467395.1 Bryobacterales bacterium | reverse complement strand
CTGGAAGCCTTCCTGCGGCCGATGCTCGAAATCCGCACCGAAACGCTGATCCCGCTGATGGGTCGGGTACTTTCCAACCCCGACATGTTCATCGACCGCATCTTCAACGTGCATCTGGCACCGGTCGCGACCCGATTCGCGGGCGAACTCGGCCGGGCGTTCCCGGCCCTGCCCAAGGCAGACATCGCCTGGCGACTGCATTTTTCCGTGGGCGTACTGACGCACACGCTTTTGTGGGGGCACTTGTTCCCCCGCATCACCAATGGACTGTGCAGCATTGAAGACCGGGAGGCGCTGCTGGCGCGGACCGTTCAATTCCTTGCCGCCGGATTTCGCACACCGGCATCCAAACAACTTTCATGACTATGCGAAGAGTGCTCTTCAGTTGTGTATTTACGGCCACAGCCTTCGCGCAAGCGACGCTGCAGCTCAGCATGAGCCGGGCGGTCGAAATCGCGTTGAGTCCGGAAGGCAGCACGCGCGTCGCGCTGGCGGAACAATCCATCACGCGGGCGGAGACCCAGGTCTCGCAGGCAAAATCCGCTTTGATGCCGACCGTCGACGGAACCTTTGGCGCTCGAAATCAGACCGTGAATCTGCGGACGTTCGGCTTCAACTTCGACTTCCCCGGCTTCGCCCTACCGAGCGTAGTGGGCCCGTTCACGGTGATCGATGCGCGCGCCCAAGCCCGGTGGTCTGTGCTGGACTTCGCCAGCTTGAAGCGATACCGAGCAGTGCAAGCGGGCGTGGATCTGAGCAAGGCAGATGTCGAGGTCACCAAGACGCAGGTAACGGATCAAGTGGCTCGGGCGTATCTGGCCGCGCTGCGGGCCGACGCGGCGTATGATGCCGCGCAAGCGAACATGACGCTGTCCAAGGCGCTGGTCGACCAGGCCAGTTCCCGGAAAGACGCCGGTTCGGGCACGGGCATCGAAGTAACACGCGCCCAGGTCCAGTTGGCGAACGATAGCGGCAAACTGATCGTGGCACAGAATGACCGCAGCCGAACCATACTGCAACTGCTACGTGCGATGGGTTTGGACCTCTCGGTTCCGGTGCAACTGACCGACAAACTGAGTTACACGATGGCCGATACCGGCGCGACGGAAGCGTTGCTGCAACGGGCCCGGGATGGACGCGTGGAACTGCGCGCACAGAAACAGAAAGAGGCCGTCGCGCGCCTGAACACGTCGGCCGTGGATGCCGAGCGCCTACCGACCGTCGGCACATTCGGCGATTACGGCGGGATTGGGCAGCCCAAGCTGGGCCTGGAGCGCACGCGCACGGTCGGCGTCACCGTCACCATTCCGCTGTTCGATGCGGGCCGCAGAAAAGCGCGCCGCGAAGAGAGCAACTCCCAATTGCGCACCGAACAATTGCGGACGCGCGATCTGGAACAGCAAATCGAGCTGGAAGTCCGACTGGCCCTCGAAAGCGTGCGCAACGCGGAAACACAGGTGAGCACGGCTCGCGAGGGCCTGGCCTTGGCACAGAACGAAGTCGAACAGGCGCAGCGCCGCGTGGCCGCCGGCGTCGGGATTCCTCTGGAAGTAACGGACGCACAGGCGCGTCTGGATCGAGCGCGAGACAACCAGGTGGTCGCGCTGTATACCCACAATTTGGCGCGGCTGGATTTGGCCGTGGCGACAGGACACATTCAGGAGTTCGTACAGCGATGAAAAAACGTCTACCGATCCTTTTGTTGTTGGCCGTGGCCGGCGGCGGCTACTACTTCTATACACAGCAGCAAGCCGCTGCTAACGGGAATCACCTGCAGATTTCGGGGAACCTGGAACTGACGCAGGTGGACCTGTCTTTCAAGACGGCGGGCCGCTTGGTGGAACTAACAGTGCGCGAAGGCGACTGGGTGAAGAAGGGCCAGGTAATCGCACGGCTGGACGCATCCCAGTTGGATCAGCAGAAGGCTCGCGATCTGGCCGCGGTAAGCGGCGCGCAATCGAACTACCTGCAGTTGCAGACATCCATCGAGTATCAGAAGGCCACCATCGATAGCGACATCGCGGTACGGCGCGCGGAATTGGCGCAGGCGCAGGCACGTCTGGATGACCTGCTGGCCGGCAGTCGCAGCCAGGAAATCGCGCAGGCGCAGGCCGCGGTTACCGACGCAAAGGCTGCCAACGACTTGGCGAAATCCGAACTCGAGCGCGCGCGGACACTCTTCAGCCGCGAGGACATCTCGCGGTCGCAGTTCGATCAGGCGCAGACCCGCGTGGATTCTACCACCGCTCAGTTGCGGGCCATGGAACAGCGGCTGGCGCTGGTGCAGGAAGGTCCGCGCAAGGAAGAGATCGTCGCAGCCCGGGCTGCAGTGGCTCGCGCGAATGCGGCCGTGACGACAGCGGAAGCCAACCGCATCGAGGTGAAGCGCAAGGAGCAGGAACTGACCGCGCGTAAGGCAGAGATCGATCGCAACCGCGCATTAGTCGGCATGACCGAGGCGCAGCTGAACGACACCACCATCGTGGCGCCCATCGACGGCGTGGTGATGGTGAAGGCCGCCGAGATGGGCGAAGTGGTCGCTGCGGGCACGACGATCGTCAGCATCGGCGATTTGGATCATCCCTGGTTACGCGCCTACATCAATGAGACGGACCTGGGCCGCGTGCATCTAGGCGGCGCCGTCTCCCTGAGCACGGACTCGTTCCCAAACAAGAAGTACGAAGGCAAGATTTCGTTCATCGCATCCGAAGCCGAGTTCACACCGAAGCAGATCCAGACCAAAGAGGAACGCGTGAAGCTGGTGTACCGCGTGAAGATCGAGGTTGCGAACCCGGAGCATGAGTTAAAGAACAACATGCCGGTCGACGCGGAGATCGTCCTTTAACCAAGCACCATGGGCATCGTCATCGCAGAGCATCTGACGCGCAAGTTCGGCGAACTCACGGCCGTCCACGACCTAAATCTGGACATCGCCGAAGGCGAGATCTTCGCCTTGGTGGGCCCCGACGGAGCCGGCAAGACCACCACATTGCGGATGCTGTGCGGGCTGATGGATCCTACCGAAGGCCGCGCGATCGTCACCGGCCTCGACGTAGCCAAGAAGCCCGATGACGTAAAAGACCACATCGGCTACATGGCGCAGCGGTTCGGCCTCTATACGGACTTGACCGTAGAAGAAAACATGAACTTCTATGGAGATCTGTTCGGGATTCTGGGCCAGGAGCGCGAGGACCTCGCCTCCCAGCTGCTGAAGATGACCCGCATGGAACCGTTCCGAAAACGCCCCGCCGGCAAGTTATCCGGAGGCATGAAGCAGAAGCTTGCGTTGATGTGTTCCCTGCTCCACAAGCCTCGCGTGCTGTTCTTGGACGAACCCACCAACGGCGTGGACCCGGTTTCACGCCGCGATTTCTGGGCGATTCTGTACCAGTTGATTCGCGATGGCCTGACCGTGGTCGTGGCCACCGCCTACCTGGACGAAGCCGAACGGGCGAATCGCGTGGGCCTGATGCATCTGGGCAAAATGATTCGCTGCGATTCACCGACAGCCCTGCGCAACGAATTACAAGACGCGTGCTACAGCATCACCTCTGAGGACAACCGCAAGACGCGCGAACTCCTGGCCGGCCAGCCGGGTGTGGTGACCGTGCAACCTGCGGGAACGGTTCTGCACTTGTTCGTAGATGAGACGCTCGGCTCAGTGGAACAGTTGGCGAAGCTGACACCGTTCGACTACAAGCGCATCACCCCGTCACTGGAAGACGTCTTCGTCGCGCTGGTGAAGCGAGAGGAAGTATCACGTGCAGCCTAGCAACGGATTGGCGGTGCGGCTGGAGAAGCTGTCGAAACGCTTCGGCGATTTCGTAGCAGTCGACAACGTATCGATCGAAGTCACCAAGGGAGAGATCTTCGGCTTCCTCGGGCCGAACGGAGCAGGCAAGTCTACGACCATCCGCATTCTGTGCGGTCTGCTGGCTCCGACGTCGGGAACGGCCATGGTGGCAGGCTTCGACGTGGCCACGCAGTCAGAAGACATTCGCCGGAACATTGGCTACATGTCGCAGAAGTTCTCGCTCTACGACGATCTGACAGTCGAAGAAAACATCGAGTTCTTCGCCGGAATCTACGGCGTCACACCGGAGCGGTATCCCGAGCGTCGCGACTACGTCCTCAAGATGGCCGGTTTGGCCGACCGTCGCGACACCATGACGCGTCTGCTCTCCGGTGGCTGGAAGCAGCGTTTGGCGCTCGGTTGCGCGATTTTGCACGAGCCGCCCATTCTGTTCCTCGACGAACCGACCAGCGGCGTGGACCCCATGGCCCGCCGGGATTTCTGGGATCTGATCTACGCGTTATCCGAGGCCGGACACACCATCTTCGTCACGACGCATTACATGGACGAAGCCGAATACTGCCATCGCATCGCCCTGATGGGTGGCGGCAAAATGATCGCACTGGGCTCGCCCGCCGAATTGAAGACGTCGTTGGGCGAAGGACATTTGCTGAATCTGGAAACATCGGACCTGTTCAGTTCCATGACGCTGTTGCGCGGCCGCCCTGGAATCGAAGACGTCGCGGTGTTTGGCGCGGGCCTGCATGTGAAGGTCGATGACCAGGCCATTGGAGTGGACGTCGTCCGCAAGGCACTCGAGGCTTCAGGCATCCACATCATGACGCTGGAGCCGATCCCCCCGTCGATGGAAGACGTATTCGTAACGCTGCTGGAATTCCAGAACAAGAAGGTCGGCGAATGAACCTGCGTAGAACCCTCGCCATCGCCCGCAAGGAACTGATCCACATCGTGCGCGACACGCGCAGCTTGATCGCCGCGATCCTGCAGCCCCTCATCGTGCTCCTGCTGTTCGGCTATGCGCTGAGCCTGGACGTCGACCGCGTGCCGACCGTAGTTTACGATGCAGACCGTTCCCCCCAAAGCCGGGATCTAATCCGGGAGTTCGAAGGTTCGCGTTTTTTCCAGATCATCGATAATGCGGGCACTTATCCGATCATCGAGCGGGCCATGGATGAGCGCCGAGCGCTGGTCGGCGTCGTGATCCCTACAGATTTTTCACAAAACCTGGCCTTGGGCAAAGAAACTAAAGTACAAGTCTTGCTCGACGGCTCGGATTCGAACACCGCGTCGATCGCCTTGGGATACGCACAGGGCTTGATTCAGGCGTACGCGGCCAAGACTCGCGACAACGCGCAGGCGATTCGGACAGGAGCAACCATGCGGCCTCCCGTGGAGCCCCGCGTACGCGTCTGGTACAACACCGATCTGGTTTCGCGCCACTTCATCGTGCCGGGACTGATTGGCGTGATCACGATGATCATCGCCGCGTTGCTGACCTCCTTGTGCATCGCGCGCGAGTGGGAAAACGGCACGATGGAGCAGTTACTTTCCACTCCGCTGCGTCCGTCGGAGTTAGCGGCGGGCAAGCTCGCGGCCTACTTCCTGCTGGGCGCCGTGAACATGCTGACCGCGCTCTTCGTCAGCATCTACATCTTTGACGTGCCGTTGAAGGGCAGCATGCCCCTGCTGCTATTCTCCTCCGCCGTCTTCCTGTTCGGCGGCATGGCGTGGGGAATCTTTATCTCCGCTGGATCGCGAAGTCAATTGACCGCGTATCAGATGGGGACATTCACCTCATTCCTGCCAGCCTTCCTGCTGTCAGGATTCATCTACTCGATCTCCAACATGCCGGTGGTGATTCAGGCGGTCGCGCTGTTTGTCCCCGCGCGCTACTTCATCAACATCGCCAAGGGAATCTTCCTCAAGGGCATCGGGCTCCGGCTCCTGTGGTTCGACTTGCTGCTGTTGATCGTCTACGGAGCCGGTGTGTTCTATTTCGCGACGCGCAGATTGCGCCAGAAGGTGGCTTGACATGAGACAACGACTGCGCGCCATCATCAAGAAAGAGTTTCGCCAGGTGCTGCGGAACCCGCAGACCCGCGCGATGCTGTTTATCCCGCCGCTGCTTCAACTCCTGATCTTCGGCTACGCGGTGAACATGGACGTAAATCGCGCCAAGATCGCCTGGATGGATGAAGATCGCTCCGCTCACAGCCGCGAGCTACTGTCAGGCTTTGAAGGTTCGGGTTTGTTCGACATCTTAGCTACGCCCACTAGTCCGGCCGAGATGCAGGACCTGCTCGACCGCAGCCAAGTGGACGGCGTGGTGCGCGTGCTACCGGGCTTCGCCAAAGAGATTGAACGTGGACATCCCACAGAAGTTCAGATCCTGCTCGACGGAACCAACTCGAACAGCGCGCAGTTGGTCTCCGGATACGCCGGCCAAGTGATCGGGCGATTCACGTCGGATCTAATGAGCCAGGCGCAGCGGGAGAAACTCGTCTCCGCCGGCACACCGGTCAACGCCGCGATTCCGCGCATCGTGGCCGAACCCAGAGTCTGGTTCAACCCCGACCTCAAGAGCCGCAACTACTTCGTGCCAGGCGTGATCGTGAACATCATCATGCTGGTGACGCTCTCCCTCACCGCCCTGGCGCTGGTGCGCGAAAAAGAGATCGGCACCATGGAACAGCTGATGGTGACACCCATCCGTCCAGTCGAACTGATCCTCGGCAAGACCCTGCCCTTCGTTTTGATCGGCTTCTGGGACATGCTACTGGTGATGGCCGCCGCCCTGGTGGTGTTTCATGTCCCGTTCAAGGGGAACTTCCTGTTGTTGAGCCTCGGCTCGTTCCTGTTTATCCTGACGAACCTGGGCGCGGGCCTCTTCATCTCCACCATTTCGAAGACGCAACAGCAGGCGAATATGGCGACGTTCCTGATCTTCCAGCCGTTCATGATGCTGAGCGGATTCTCGTTCCCCATCCGCAGCATGCCGACCCCGATTCAATACTTCACCTACCTCAACCCAATGCGCTACTTCCTCGAAGTAGTGCGCGGGATCTACCTGAAGGGCTCCGGCATGGATGTCCTGTGGCCGAATTACGTCGCCCTGGCAGTGTTCGGCGTCACAATTCTGTCCATCAGCGTCAGCCGGTTCCACAAAACACTGGAATAGCGGCCGTTGGTACACTCGAGACAGATGGATTCCCGGCGCAATTTCGTCGGCAAAGTTGCCTATGGCCTCGCGGGTACGCTCGCGGCGGGGCGCGGGCGTGTGCTGGGCGCGAATGAACGCGTACGCGTTGGAATCATCGGCGCTGGCGATCGCGGGATGAAACTAGTAAACCACCTCCGTGTGTGCCCCAATACCGAGGTCGTGGCGTTCGCCGACATCTACGAGAAACACTTGGATCGGGCGACAGGCTTGCTCACCGGCGCAACGGGCCATCGCGATTATCGTGAGTTACTCGACGCGCGCGACTTGGATGCGGTCGTCATCGCCACTCCGCAGCACTTGCACGGAACACAGTTCCGGGACGCAATCGGCGCGGGCAAGCACGTGTATCTCGAAAAAACAGCAGCCTTCACCGTGGCGGATGCTAAGCAAATGCGCTCCGCGTTCCGAGCGTCGACTAAAGTCGTGCAGATCGGACACCAGGCCTGCTCCAACGGCCATGTTTCCGATGTCGAGCAGTTCCTCAGCGATCCGCAACGGCTCGGCAAGATCACCGCGATTCAGATGCAGCAGCATCGCAACACACCGTATGGCAAGCCGCAATGGTCGCGGCCTGCGATGTTGAACGAGATGAACGAAGGCGCAGTCGAATGGGCGGCGTTCGATCCGCGCGGCTTCGATGCGAACCGCTTCGTCCACTGGCGCATGTTCTGGGATTATTCAGGCGGCACTGTGTTTGAGCAGATGAGCCAGCAACTCGCGTTCTGGTATAAGACGCTGCGCCTCGAGATTCCTCGTTCGGCCACCATGCAAGGCGGCACGTATCTGTGGAAGGACGGTCGCGAGGTTCCGGACACGGTCAGCGTCACACTGGAGCAGCCCGAAGATCTAATGATCAGCTGGGTCTCCGGCCTTGGCAACAATCAGAACGGGATCACCGAAGATCTACTCGGCACGAACGGCACCATCTCGCGCGCGGCACAGGTGCGTTACACCCCGCAGAAGGTGAATCGTCCCGACCTGAAGGAACTGATCGGCCGCACGCCGCACACGCCCACAGCGCACATGCAGAGCTTCCTGGATGCGATTCGCAGCGGCTCTGAGCCAAGCTGTCCGTTCGACCTCGGGTACCGCGTGTCGATTGCTTGCCGCATGGCCGTGGAAAGTTTCCGCCAAGGCCGCACCGTGCGTTGGGATGCGCGGCGTGAAGAGATCGTTTAGGACCGCATGAACTTCGGATTCACGGAAGAACAGCAGCAGTTACGCAAGACGGTTCGTGAGTTTGCCGAAGCCGAGATCCTGCCGCACGTCATGGAGTGGGACGAGGCGCAGCACTTCCCTGTGGACGTATTCCGCGAACTGGGTTCCCTCGGTGTCCTTGGCGCGGTGTTTCCCGAAGAATACGGCGGCGCGGGCTTCAACTACGTTGACTACTCAATCATCATCGAAGAACTCGCGCGCGTGGATCCATCCATTGGATTGAGCACCGCAGCCCACATTTCGCTGTGCACCAGCCACATCTACACGGCCGGGTCCGAGGAACAGAAGAAGCGCTACATTCCCAAGCTGGCTTCCGGCGAGTGGATCGGCTCCTGGGCGCTGACCGAGCCCGAATCGGGTTCCGATGCCGGAGGCACCAACACCAAGGCCGTACTCGACGGCGACGAGTGGGTGATCAACGGCCTCAAAACGTTCTGCACGAACGCGCACGCTGCCGACGTCTTCGTCGTCATGGCCATGACCGATCGAGAGAAGGCCTCGCACGGCATCTCGGCGATCATCGTCGAAAAAGACACGCCGGGCTTTCGCGTGGGCAAGAAAGAGAACAAGCTCGGGATGCGCTGCTCGCCGACCGGCGAACTCATCCTCACCGATTGCCACGTACCTGCATCGAACATCATCGGCCAGCGCGGCGAGGGCTTCATCGACAGCTTGAAGATCCTCGATGGCGGCCGCATCTCGATTGCTGCGCTCGGCGTGGGCATTGCGCAAGGTGCGTTTGAAGCCGCGCTCAAGTATTCGAAACAACGCAAACAGTTCGGTCGCTTCATTTCTGAGTTCCAGGCGATTCAACACAAACTGGCCGACATGGCCACGGAAATCGAAGCCGCCCGACTTCTGACCCTGCGCGCGGCGTGGCTGAAAGACACCGGCCTCAGCGTGAACAAAGAGTCGTCGATGGCGAAGCTCTACACCTCAGAAACAGCTGTTCGCGTCGCCAACGAAGCCGTGCAGATTCACGGCGGTTATGGCTTCATCAAAGACTACCCGGTCGAAAAGTTCTATCGCGACGCCAAGCTCTGCACCATCGGCGAAGGGACCAGCGAGATCCAGAGAATGGTCATCGCGCGGCAACTACTGAAGAGTTGATGAGCGCCCAACAGATCCTCGATAGCGATCTGCGGGCTCTGGCGCGCGCAGCTACACACGTCGAAAACAACACCCCCGTGGGATCGGAGTTGCTCGCGGAACTGGCTCCGCACGCGGGACGCGCACTGATCATCGGCCTCACTGGACCTCCCGGAGCCGGCAAAAGTACCCTCTGCAATCAACTCGTGCGAATCATCCGCGCCGAAGGCCTGAAGGTCGCGGTCATCGCCGTCGATCCCAGCAGCCCTCTGACCGGTGGCGCGATCCTAGGCGACCGCATCCGCATGCAGCAGCATCATGATGACCCGAACGTCTTCATTCGCTCCATGGCGACACGCGGGTTTGCAGGCGGCCTCGCCCGATCCACCAAGGACCTGACCACGCTGCTCGACGCCGCAGGCTACGACGTGGTGATCATCGAAACTGTGGGCGTCGGCCAGTCCGAAATTGAAGTCGCGCGGCTGGCTCAAGTAACGGTTTTAGTCCTGGTTCCCGGCACCGGCGACGATGTGCAATCGATCAAAGCCGGTATCATGGAAGTCGCCCAAGTGTTCGCCATCAACAAAGCGGATCTACCGGGAGCCGATCTCCTTGCGAGCAATATTCATGCGGCTACGGCGCTCGATACCGGCACGCCGCCGGAGATCGTAAAAGTGGTCGCACTCGATGGCAAGGGCGTCGATGAACTACTGACGGCGATTCGCAGAGCGCCGCGCCGGACGTTGCCGACATTCGCATGAGCAAAATCGACCATCTCGGCATCGCCGTCCGCTCCATCGACGAAGCGCTTAAGTTCTATCGCGACCAACTCGGCCTCGACGTGCACTCGCGCGAAACGGTCGAAACAGAAAAGGTTCACGCCGCAATGTTGCCGATCGGCGAATCGCGCATCGAACTCCTCGAAGCATCCGACCCGGATTCGGTGATCGCAAAGTTCATTGAGAAACGCGGCGAAGGCCTGCATCACATCGCGATGACGGTCCCGGATCTGCCCGCCGCGATCGAAAAACTGAAAGCGTCCGGAGCCCGAATTCTCAACGAACCGCGCACGGGTGCGGGCGGCCATTTATACTCGTTTATTCACCCCTCTTCAACGGGCGGCGTGTTACTGGAACTCATACAAGCATGAAACCTACCATTGGAATTATCGGCGGCAGCGGGTTGTACTCGATGCCCGGCTTCGAAGTGCATGAGGAGCGTAAGATCGACACGCCGTGGGGCGCGCCGTCCGACGCCTACGTCGTGGGCAAGCTCGCCGGCAAGGAAGTCGCGTTTCTGGCACGCCACGCGCGCGGCCATCGCTACTCGCCTTCGGAGCTGAACTTCCGCGCCAACATCTGGGGCATGAAGTCTCTGGGCGTGGAGCGCATTCTCTCCCTTAGCGCAGTCGGCTCGCTCAAGGAAGAACACAAGCCGCTCGATTTTGTGATCCCGTACCAGTTCGTGGATCGCACACGCGGCCGCATCTCGACCTTCTTCGGCGAAGGCCTGGTCGCGCACGTCAGCTTCGCCCATCCGATCTGTTCGCAGATGGCCGATATCGCGTTTGCCTCCGGCCGCGACGCGGGCATCAGCGTCAAGCTGGGCGGCACCTATCTCTGCATGGAAGGCCCGGCGTTTTCGACGCTGGCCGAATCGAACCTCTATCGCAGCTGGGGCATGGATGTCATCGGCATGACCAACCTGCAGGAAGCCAAGCTCGCCCGCGAAGCGGAGATGTGTTACACCACCGTCGCCATGGTCACCGACTACGATTGCTGGCATCCGGAACACGACGCCGTCACGGTGGAGGACATCATCGCGAACCTCACGCAGAACGCGGCCAACGCGGCCAAACTGGTGCACGCAGCCGTCGCGGCAATGCCTGAACAACGCACCTGCAAGTGCGGCTCGGCATTGAAACACGCGCTGATCACCGATCCGAAGACAGTGCCGGATTCGACAAAGAAGAAGCTGGAGCTACTGGTTGGAAAGTATCTGTCATAGTCTTCTCGATCTGTGCCTAAGCGGGCGGCCCGTGCCGCCCGGCTTACTGGATCAAGCGATCGCCGCCGATGAGGGGCGGGCGTTTTTGTCCATGGTCATTGAGCCGCTCGGCGACCGCTTCGATCCGCGCCTGTGCGAGACGTACGCGTCCTTATTCATGGACGTCATCTATCGCGAGGCTCCGGAAATCTACCAGCGGATTCGCCGGGCGCCCATCACTCCCCTGCCCGCGACGGCCGATCGCGTCTACGTCCTATCGCGCGTAACCCTGGGCGCCGATGTGGCAGTCACCAGTGTGCTGATGGACGCGGCCAAGCGGCGGTATCCCGAAGCCCCGATTATCTTCGTCGGCCCGCGCAAGAACTACGAACTGTTCGCTGCAGATCCACGCGTGTCGCACATGGAGGCTCCTTACGCGAGAAGTGGTTCCTTGCGCAGTCGCCTCGAAACATCGGCGAGTCTGTGGATCGAAGACGGGTTGGTGCTCGATCCGGATTCGCGACTCACGCAGCTCGGCCTGATTCAAGTGGCTCCCGACGAGCAGTACTGCTTCTTCGAGAGTCGTTCGTTTGGAAAGGACACCCTCGACAGGCTGCCAGACCTGGCTGCGCAATGGATGGGCGATCCGCTGGCCAAGCCGTATATCGCTCCAGCGCCCGTCAGCGGTGAGCCCTTCGACATCACCGTGAGCTTGGGCGTGGGTGCGAATCTCTCGAAACGTGTCAGCGATGCGTTTGAGCTCGAGTTGATGCAGATGCTCGCGGCCACAGGCAAGCGCATCCTGGTCGACTTCGGCGGCAGCGCAGAAGAAAGGGCGCGCGTGGAGCGCGTATTACAACCGGGGATGCTGACGCACGACGGAGCGTTCGCCCCGTTCGCGGCGCAGATCGCGCGGTCGAAGCTGTTCGTTGGCTACGACTCTGCAGCCGGACACGTGGCTAGCGCCTGTGGCGTGCCGTTGATCAGTATCGCCTCGGGCTTCGCCACCGAGCGCATGGCGGCCCGCTGGCGGCCTCTTGGAACTGTGCTCCGCGGCGATCAACCGAATCTGCTCGAGGCGATTCGCGCCGCGCTGCCGTTCTAGTTCTCGCTCGGCGTGCGGCTCGCACTCTCGATCACAATCATGTCAACGGGCGATTTCTGTTTATTCAAGCGCAGCCCGAGCTTCTGTACCGCGCCGATGATGTCCGTGCCCGGATCGAGTTGCCCGCCGCGGCCAGCGAGTGCGGCTTGGGCCCCGGCCATCGCAGAGGCGCCCATCACTTTACTGCTGACGCGAAGAAGATCCGCCATCGTCATATCCACCGCGACCTGGAATGAGCCCGCGAGGTTTGTGTGGTCGACAACGGGAAGATCAAGAAACGTGGTGAGCGTGTCGGCGAACTGCGGCATAGTCATGCGCTCGATCTCCAAGTGCATACGGCCATCGGGGGTCACAGACATCTTCTGATTGCCGGCTGCACTGCCCGCGATGTTGAGATTCATGCCACCGCCGGCGACAGCCTCTTGGTTCACGCGCAGTTGTTGGCCAGCAATCTCAAGGTTACGCTCGCCCGCAACGGGCTTGGCGGGTTCCGCCACGGGAGTTGCCGGCTGTTCGGGCGAAGGCTGCATCTTGTGACCGTCTTTGGCGACTTCCATGGAGAAAACCTCCAGGTCCTTAGTTGTCTTGGCCACTTCCAACTTGAAGCGTTCCTTAAGGAGCGCACGCAGCATGGCCGGAATCTGCTTGGGATCCGTACCTTCTGGCATCAGCGCGTGGATGTCGTAGCGCTGTTCGTCTGCCCAATCCGGAGCGGTAACCTGGTGTGGCTTTACTTCGTAGGCCATCACCGTCAGGGCCCGCAGAGACATGTAGCCAATATCGACCTGATTTCCGGTGATGCGCTGACCGATATTCAGCTTGCCTGCCTGGATCGCCGCCGCGTTGATCGGAGCTGCCGGCTTGATGGTGGCAACTTCAAACTCCTGGCCAAAGGCCAGCGCAGCGGTCAGGGCAAACAGGGTCAGCTTCATGGGGAACCTCATTTACATGTACATTCCGCCGTTCACGCTCAGGACGTGTCCGGTGATATAGCCCGCATCGTCGCTCGCCAGGAACTTCACGGCTGCGGCGATTTCTTCGGGCTTGCCGAAACGCTTCAGCGGAATGTGAGCCAGCATGTTGTTTTTCTGGTCGTCGGTCAGCACGTGGGTCATGTCCGTTTCAATAAAGCCCGGCGTCACGGCGTTCACCGTAATGTTGCGGCTGGCGATCTCCTGCGCCAGCGACTTCGTTAGGCCAATTAGCCCTGCCTTAGAAGCTACGTAGTTGGCTTGCCCAGGGTTCCCACTTTCTCCGACGATCGAAGAAATGTTGATGATGCGGCCCCAGCGTTCCTTCATCATGCCTTGCATCACTTGTTGACTGGCGAAGAACGCGCCGGTGAGGTTGGTCCGCAACACCGATTCCCAGTCTTCCGGCTTCATACGCAACGCCAGCCCATCGCGCGTGATCCCGGCGTTGTTCACCAGGATGTCGATGCGCCCGAAATCCCTGGCCGTCGAAGCGATGGCTTCCTTAATGGAGTCGAAGGAGGCCATGTCGATCGCGACCACATGCGCCTCGGCTCCCAGTGCGCGAACTTCCGTCGCCACCTCCTCCAGCTTGACCATATCCCGAGCAGCCAGAGCCACCCTGGTTCCTGTTCCCGCCAGCGCCAATGCACACGCGCGTCCGATGCCTCTGCTGGCCCCTGTGATGAATGCTGTCTTCGTCGCCATGTAATCTTCCATAATAGACCTAGATGGCCTACGATGACCTGCGTGGCTTCGTTCGCGCCTTGGAAAAGGCTGGCGAACTGAAGCGTATCCCCTTTGAAGTCAACCCGTATCTGGAGATCACGGAGTTTGCCGACCGCAGCGTGAAGCAAAACGGTCCGGCTCTGTTATTCGAAAAACCCACGGGCTCCAAGATTCCAGTGCTGATCAACGCCTTCGCTTCCATGAAGCGAATGGAGCTGGCTCTGGAAGTGGATTCGGTGGAAGACATCGCCGGACGCATTGCCGAACTGATCGCGATGCAGAAGCCGGAAGGGCTGCTGGGCAAGCTAAAGATGCTGCCCAAGCTGGCCGACCTGGCCGCGGCTTTCCCCAAGACCGTTTCAAGCGGACCGTGCAAGGACGTGATTCTCAAAGAGGGTCAGTTCTCGCTCAAGGACATTCCTGTGCTGCACTGCTGGCCGCAGGATGGCGGTCCGTACATCACGCTACCGATGGTGTTCACGCGGAACCCCGAAAACGGCAAGCAGAACTGCGGTTGTTATCGCATGCAGGTCTATGACGGTCAGACCACGGGCATGCACTGGCAGACGCATAAGCAAGGCGCCGAACACATGCGCCGCAATCAGAAGGCCGGCACGAAGAAGCGCATGGACGTGGCTGTGGCGATCGGCGCCGATCCCGCGACCATGTACTCGGCGATCCTGCCGCTGCCGCCCGATCTCTACGAGATGATGATTGCCGGCTTCCTGCGCGGCAAACCTGTCGAGATGGTGAAGTGCGAAATGTCGGATATCGAAGTCCCAGCCAACTCTGAGATCGTGCTGGAAGGTTACGTCGAACTCGACGAACTGCGGACCGAAGGACCCTTCGGCGATCACACCGGCTTCTACTCGCTGGAAGACGAATACCCGGTGTTCCATGTGACCTGCGTCACACATCGCAAGGACCCGATCTACGCCACCACGATCGTCGGCCCACCTCCGATGGAAGACTTCTACATGGGCAAGGCGATTGAGCGCATCTTCCTGCCGCTGATGAAACTGACCTGCCCGGAAGTACGCGACATCGCGATGCCGGCCGAAGGCATCTTCCACAACTTGATCCTTGTCTCGATCCGGAAATCGTACCCAGGCCATGCGCGCAAGGTGATGCACGCGATCTGGGGCTTGGGCCAAGCGATGTTCTCGAAGTGCATTGTCGTCGTGGATGAAGACGTCGACGTGCAGAACTTCAGTGAAGTGGCCTGGAAGGCGCTAAACAACATCGACCCGCAGCGCGACATCGAGTTCGTGATGGGGCCGGTGGATTCCCTCGATCACGCCTCGCGGCTGGCAAATTACGGCAGCAAGATGGGCGTCGATGCAACGAAGAAGTGGCCTACCGAAGGCTTCACGCGTCCGTGGCCCGACGTCATCACCATGCCCGACGACATCAAGCAGAAGGTCGACGCGATGTGGAAGCGAGCTGGATTGTAGCGATGCGGCTCTTCACTGAGCTGAAGGAAATTGCCCCGGGAGCTGTACTGCTCCCGGGGTTTGCTCTTTCTGCGGCACTCACCTTGCGCGATGGGATTCGAGTGATCGCGAAAGAGGCTCCGTTCCGGCGGATGTCGACGCCGGGTGGCTTGCCGATGTCGGTCAGCATGACAAATTGCGGGCCCCTGGGGTGGGTGACGGATCGCGCGGGGTATCGGTACAGCGCGGTGGACCCCGTGTCCGGCCGCCCTTGGCCGGCGATGCCAGAGGGATTCCGAAGCTTGGCCGTGTCTGCGGCAACCGTTGCCGGATTCGCGGAGTTTGCGCCCGATGCCTGCCTGATCAACCGCTATGCCCCGGGCGCCAAGATGTCTCCCCACCAGGACAAAGATGAGCGGGACATGCAGCAGCCGATCGTTTCGGTATCGCTGGGACTGCCTGCGGTGTTCCAATTTGGCGGCCTGACTCGCAGTGAAACGCTCGAGCGGATTCCGCTGGAAGATTGCGATGTCGTGGTGTGGGGCGGCCCCGCGCGACTGCGATATCACGGCATCCTGCCGCTAAAGATGGGCAACCATCCGGTGTTTGGCCCGTATCGCTACAACCTCACGTTTCGGGCCGCCGCCTGACAATTTTCGGGTGAGCACGCGCACAGCGGCGCCGACGATGGTAACATAGTTCTCGTACGGCGGCTATAGCTCAGCTGGTAGTAGCGCCAGATTGTGATTCTGGATGTCATGGGTTCAAATCCCATTAGCCGCCCCACTTCTCCCCGTACGAACACTTCCTCAGTCCTAAGATTGTTTGGTGTGCAAGTGTCGGTATCCTACGCGATTGTACCCGACCCCACTCAGGAGTATACGTGGAAGGGTGACACCGGTTACCCTCTATCGCACCGCCCAACAGGACATAATTGACCGGCGTGACAAACGTCGGGTGCAAACTGACGATCCGGCCCTGCTCCGGTTGCTGAAGCCGTTTGTACCTGGGCATCTCAGCGTGCGTATCGTGGACGTTTCCAAAGATGGGCTGCGGATCTCCACGCAAACCGCGTTGGAACCGGGTTCACTGGTGCATTTGCGGATGCGGAATTCCGCGGTGATTGCCGAGGTGCGCCACTGCAGCGCCAGCCCGGACGGGTTCCTGGCAGGGCTCCAGGTGGACTCCGTAACGAAACTACACGCTTAAGACTGGGTGTTCTTCTTCGCGGCAGCCCAGCTTTTACGCTGCGCCCGCGCCAGCTTGGCCCGCGTCTCCGGACTCACTTGCCGTTTCTTACTGGCCGCCTGCTGGAGGGCTTCAATGCTGGGTGTTAGATTCTTGCGATGCTGGATCCCCTCGGCAAGCCGCTCCAGGATGAGAATCACTTCGCTCACACGCTTCCGTTCTTCGTGGAGCTCCCCCAGGATGTATGTGATGTCCATCGCGACAGTATCGCGTAAAAGTACACTTGCGTAAATAGTGAAATTGGCAGACGCGTACCAGTTCGCGATTCGCAGCCAACCGATCCGCCGAACTTGCGTCTATAGTGGTAACGGATGCAACCTGAGGCCGCCCAGCCCACCGAATCGACAGCGCCTGAACAGGTGCTGCCCCCCAGCGGCGCCATGCGCTGGCTGCGGGACCTTGCCCTCAGCGTGTTCATCGCGCTGATCGTGATTTTGTTCCTGTATCAGCCGGTGCGCGTCGAAGGCACCAGTATGATGCCGTCGCTGGTGGACCAGGAACGCATTTTCATTAACAAATTCTCCTACCGGTTCGGCATTACTGACGTAAATCGTGGCGATACGGTGGTTTTCTGGTATCCGGGCGACACCACTAAGTCCTACATCAAGCGCATCATCGGCGTCCCGGGCGACCGGGTGGAAATCAGCCGCGGCCGGGTGTTCGTCAACGATCAAGAGCTGGCCGAGCCCTACGTTCCCGAGGAATATCGAGACTCCGTCTCCGTGGAACCGATGACCGTTCCGGAGAGCGAATACTTCGTTCTGGGCGACCATCGCAGTTCGTCCAACGATAGCCGGACTTGGGGTACCGTCCCGCGGCGATTTATTTATGGGAAAGCTGTCTTCTCCTACTGGCCTCTGGACCGCCTGGGAACGGTCCGTTAGGCCGCAACGTCATTGCTTCGGCCCCCCCGCTCGGCTAGAATCAAGTCAGACCGGGAAATTCAGGAGTCAAGGTGGTTAAGCCTATGCTGTCAAGGGTTTTATTGTTCAGTACCGCAGTTGCGACCGTGACGTTGCTCCCCCTGCTGGCACAGCAGCAGAAAGAGCCGCCGAAGGCGACCGTCGCCAAGCCGCAAACCGCAAAACAAAAGCGACAAGCCGAAGCCAAGCTCCGCAAGGAACTTGAGACTCCCTACAAGAAGTGGTTGAACGAAGAAGTCGTCTGGATCATCACGCCCGAGGAACGCACTGCCTTCGGTCGCCTGGAAACTGACGACGAACGCCAGCAGTTCATTGAGCAGTTCTGGCTGCGCCGCGACCCCACCCCGGACACCGAAGAAAACGAAGAAAAAGAAGAGCACTATCGCCGCATCGCGTGGGCGAACGATCGCTTTGCCTCCGGTATCCCCGGATGGAAGACCGATCGCGGCATGGTGTACATCAAGTTCGGCGCTCCGGATGAACGTGAAGAACATCCCACCGGCGGCCCTGGTATTCGCGACATCGCCGAAGGCGGCGGTGAAACTACCTTCTTCCCGTACGAACGCTGGCGCTATCGCTACATTGAAGGCGTGGGCCAGGACGTGATCATTGAGTTCGTCGACAAGTCGATGACCAACGAATATCGCATGACGTGGGATCCCACGGAAAAGGACGCTCTTCTGCGTGTTCCAGGCGCGGGCCTGACGTTGTACGAACAGCTGG
>CANIIC010000069.1 GCA_947467395.1 Bryobacterales bacterium | reverse complement strand
ATCAACCAGATCCGCATGAAGATCGGCGTCATGTTCGGCAACCCCGAAACCACCACCGGCGGCCGAGCGCTGAAGTTCTACTCCTCGGTCCGCTGCGAGGTCCGCCGCGCTTCTGCCATCAAGGATGGCGACACCGTCATCGGCAACCGCACCAAGATCAAGATCGTGAAGAACAAGGTCGCCGCCCCCTTCCGTGAAGCCGAAGTCGACATCCTCTACGGCCACGGCATCTCCCGCGAAGGCGACCTGCTCGACCTCGGCGCCGAAAACGGCATCGTCGAAAAAGCCGGGGCTTGGTTCAGTTACGCCGGCGAACGTCTCGGCCAAGGCCGCGACAACGCCCGCAACTACCTGATCGAGAACCCCGCCGTGCGCCAGAAGATCGATACCGCGCTGCGAACCAAACTGGGCCTCGGCTTGGAGTCGAAGCCCGCGGCAACGGAGTCCCAAACCTCGCAGAGCACCGCAGCTTCGGCATAGCAACACCCATCCGCACGCTTACAATGGAGGACATGCGAGCTGTCCTCCTTGTAGCTACCCTGGCCGCCAGCGCCGCCTTTGCACAATCCGGCTTCGACGTCCTCTCCCTCAACCGGGCCGTCGATCCCTGCGGCAACTTCTATCAGTACGCCTGCGGTGGTTGGATGGGGAAGAACCCCATCCCCGGCGACATGTCCCGCTTCGGTCGCTTTGACGAGCTGCAAGAGCGCAATCGCACCCTGCTCCAGAACGTCCTGGAAGCCGCGTCCGCCCCGCGCGCCAACCGCACCGCCCTTGAGCAGAAGATCGGCGACTACTACGCCGCCTGCATGGACGAAGCCGTGCTCAATCGCCGCTCCATGGACACCTTCCAGCGCGACCTGAACCGCATCGTTGTGCTCGAGAATAAGGCCGGCCTCACTGCGTTGCTCGCGACCATGTACAAGCTCGGCGCGCCCGCCTTCTTCAACTTCAGCTCCGAACAGGACGCCAAGAACTCGGCTCAAGTCATCGCCGTCGTCGATCAAGGCGGCCTCGGCCTGCCCGACCGCGACTACTACCTCAAGACCGACGCGAAGTCCGTCGAGATCCGCGACCAGTACCGCGCCCACGTGCGCCGGATGTTCGAACTGCTCGGCCAGCCCGCTGCCGACGCGCAGCGCAGTGCCGACGCCGTCATCGCCATCGAAACCGCACTGGCGCAAGGTTCGCTCGACCGCGTGACGCGCCGCGATCCAGAGAAGGTCTACCACAAGACCTCCATCGACGATCTCAAGAAGCTCGGCCCCTCCTTCGATTGGACCGCCTTCTTCGCCGAACTTGGTGCCCCGCAGATCACCAGCCTGAACGTCGCTGTTCCCGACTTCATCCAGGCCCTAGACAAGACCCTCACCGAACAGCCTCTCGACAACATCAAGAGCTACCTCACCTGGTCGCTGGTCAACAACAGCACCGTGATGCTGAACAGCGCGATCCGCGAGGAACACTTCAACTTCTTCAGCAAGACCCTCAACGGCGCCAAGGAACAACGCCCGCGCTGGAAGATCTGCGTAGACCTCACCGATTCGCAACTACCTGACGCCTTGGGCCAGGCCTTCATCGACAAGACTCTCGGAGCCGAAGGTGCGCGCCGCACGCAGGAACTGGTGGTCGCCCTCGAACGCGCCCTCGAACGCGACATCCGAGGCCTCGACTGGATGACGGCGGAGACCAAAGAGAAGGCCCTCGACAAGCTGCACAAGATCACGAACAAAATCGGCAGCAAGGCAAAATGGCTCGACTACGCCAGCGTGCGGGTCGCCCGCGATGATGCGTACGGCAATGCCGCCCGCGCCGGACAATTCGAACTCTCGCGCCAGCTAGACAAGATCGGCAAGCCGGTCGACAAGACCGAGTGGTACATGTCACAGCCCACGGTCAACGCCTACTACGACGCGCAGAATAACGACATCAACTTCCCCGCAGGCATCCTGCAGCCACCGTTCTACAACAACGCGGCAGACGATGCGATCAACTTCGGCGGCATCGGCGCGGTCATCGGTCACGAACTCACGCACGGCTTCGACGATCAGGGCCGCCAATTCGATGGCGATGGCAACCTGCGCGATTGGTGGACGGAAGCCGACGCCAAAGCCTTCAAGGATCGCGCCGACTGCATCGTCGATCAGTACGGCGGCTTCAGCCCCGTGCCCGGAGTGAACCTGAACGGCAAGCTGACGCTTGGCGAGAACACCGCCGACAACGGTGGCGTGCGCGTCGCCTATATGGCGCTCAAGGACACACTGGGCGACAAGGTCCCCGAGAAAATCGATGGCTTCACTGCGGAACAGCGTTTCTTTCTCGGCTGGGCACAGGTGTGGTGCCAGAACATCACGGAAGAATCCCTCCGCCTCCGCGCAGCCACGGATTCGCACTCCGCCGCCGAATTCCGCGTCAACGGCGTCGTCAGCAACATGCCCGAATTCGCCAGCGCCTTCGCCTGCCGCCCCAATCAAGCTATGGTGAAAGGACCGGCTTGCCGGGTCTGGTAAATGAAAACTACTATCCTAGCCGTACTAACGATGGCCCTTTCTCTGGCCGCACAAACTGCGCGTGACATTACCGAGTTTACGCTCTTCAAACGTACCGACCCGATCAAAGTCGGCGAGCTCAACCTGATCCTCAAAGACGTCGACGTCAATCGTCAGCGCTTTAAAATCATCGTGATTGTCGATGACCACCCCATCGAGAAGAAGGACATGGACATCAAAGTCCCCTTCTACGTGTACGTTGGTAACAATACCGCCCCCCACGAACTGGTCATTACCAAGGTCGCGGAGAACCAGATCACGGGCCGCGTAATCAGCCCCAAGTAGCAGTAGTTATAGGACTTAACTGTCAAGGCGAGACCACAACTTCTTGACATCTCCTTGACATCAAAACGGGTACAAAAATCTACTTTTCTCCCATCTTGAGTTCAAGAGCCGCGAGGCTCCGAACTCAAGTTGATCGGAGAACAAATGAAAATTCTGCGTAACACCCTTATGGCAGCCGCGCTGTCCGTCGCCGCCCTCACTGGACTGATCATGACTGCCCCCTCCGTGGCCACCGCCGCTGCTGCCGACCTCCGCTTGTTCGCGCCGCTCACCGGCTTAGTGAATGGCGTTCAAGCAACCGGCGACGCCAGATTTCGCGATCGCACCACCATCCAAGATTTCAACGTAAATTTGAGTAGCGTGAACGCCGCCAATGGCACAATCCTGGACGTCTTATTGGTACAAGGCAAAACCGACGTTCTGCCGGGAACCACCACCAAGATGGGCACCATCAAACTGAAGACCAAGCGCGGCGCTCTCGATCTGTCCACGGCCACCGGCGACAACATCCCGAAAGTCGTCGTGGGCGACGTTGTGCTGATCCAGTATCAGGGAACCACGGTCATGACGGGCGTGTTCGGCAACTAACTCTGCGTTTTATTCTCAAAGGGCGCGACACTCGTTCGCGCCCTTTTTCTTCGCCGCTCCAACCTTACGCCCCGCCTACGCAAAACACTAGGTTTTGTTGGCATTTTCACACACTTTCTTCACAAACCCTTGACGCGCAGTTCTATACTTCCTCGCGCCATCGCCCCCGATCTCTTTCATGGAGCCACAAGAGCTCTAATCCGAACAGGAGATAAAGAGATGAAACTTTTCAGAACAATGACACTGGCAGTGGCCGTTTCTTCCGCTGCACTGACGGGCTTGATGTTGACCCAGCCCACCCCGGCCGCCGCCGCCAATGCGCAGGAAACGCGCATTCAGACCAAGCTCACCGGCGGCGCCATCAACGGCGTCACGCCCGAAGGCGACGCCCGCTTCCGCTCGCGCGGTACCGAAAGCAGCTTCCGTGTCGAAGCCGAACATGTGAACCTGCCTGACGGCACCGTACTCACCGTCACGCTGATGCGCGGCGCCTCCTCGATCCCCGTCGGCACCCTGACGCTGTCGTTCAACGAAGGCGAGCTTGAACTCAAGAACGCCCTCGCCCCTGCCGCCCTGGCCGGCGATATCGTCATCATCAGCGACGCGGCCAACACAGCTTTGCTCACTGGCGTATTGAAGTAACTCACTTGGGGGCGCGTCTGACAAGGTCGCGCCCCTCACGCCTTGCTACACTACTTGTAACTATGGCGATCAGCAAAGATCTGCTCGACATCCTGGTGTGCCCCGTCTGCAAAGCCACCGTGGAGATGAAGCCCGATCAGTCCGGCCTCAAATGCATCGAGTGCAAGCGTGTGTACCCCATCCGCGACGACATCCCGGTGATGCTGGTCGACGAAGCACGCGTCGAGGCGTAAGATACATCCAGCAATGGGCGACGTCCTCAAGCGCCTGCCAGATCGTGCACGGGTCGCCGTGATCCGCCTTCGCTCCCTAGGCGATTGCGTTCTCACCACGCCCGCAATCTCCCTTCTGAAGCACCATCGCCCCGATCTAGAAATCGCCGTCGTGGTCGAAGACCGCTTCCGCGGCGTCTTTGAAGGCAACCCCGATATCGCCGAACTGCTGCCTCCCGACCCCAAAGTGATCGCCGCTTGGCGTCCCCGTATGGCCCTCAATTTCCACGGCGGCACCCGCAGCATGTGGCTGACCATCGCCTCGCGAGCCAAAATCCGTGCGGGCTTCGGCCATCACGCCTACAGCTTCATTTACAACGCCCGCATCCCGCGAGCCCAACAGATCCTCGGTGAAGAACGCCCCGTACACACCGCCGAACACTTGGCCTCCGCGATGTTCTGGCTCGGCGTGCCGCACAACCACATCCCGCGCGCGAAGCTGGTTGCCCCGCCGCTGGCAAACCCTCCAGCCGACAGCTACGCCGTGATTCACCCGTTCGCGTCCGCGCCCGAAAAAACCTGGGACCCGCGGAACTTCGTCGAAGTCGCCCATCACCTGCAACAAACCGGCCTCACCCCCGTGATCCTTGCAGGGCCTGGCGATGACGTCGCGCCGTTTTCCGAATTCCGCGTCTATCGCAACGCACCGCTCAGCGAAGTAAAATCCGTACTCTCTGAAGCGCAGCTCTTCATCGGTAACGATTCCGGACCCGCGCATATCGCCGCCGCCTTCGGCATCCCTGCGGTCGTTTTGTTCGGACCCAGCAACCCCGTCACGTGGGCCCCGTGGCGCACCGAAGCACACGCGCTCACCTCGAAGGCAGGCATGCCCGGCATCAGCGTGGCCCAAGTGATCGCCGCTACCGAAGCGTTGAAGGTGCGCGCATGACCTCCAACGAACTCCGCCGCCTGCTCGCCTACGCGCGCCCCTACAGCGGACACCTGCTGATCTCCGTCTTCCTGATGGCCTGCGTCGGAGCCTCCCAGGCCCTCACAGCGCGCCTCATCGTCCCGATCTTCGACCGCGTCCTCAACCCGCAGTCCGCCGACGCACCCGTCAAGCTCTTCAACATCCCCGGCTTCAACCACGACGTCTACCTCGACGCCTTTATGCCGTCCGGCATCCATAACGTCTGGACCATGGTCGCCGTCGGCATCCTCGCCGTCTTCTTTATCAAGGGCCTGTTCGATTACTGCGCCAACTATCTGGTGAACTACGTTGGATTCAGCGCCGTCACGGATCTGCGCCAGGAAGTCTTCGATCGCGTCGTGCACCAGGACGCGCACTTCTTCGAGGCCAACTCCACCGCGCGCGTGATGAGCTCTATCATGAATGACCTGGAAAAAATTCAGGTCGCGCTCTCACACATCTTGGCCGACCTGCTGCGCCAAAGCTTCACCGGCATCTTCCTGCTCGCGGTCGTCCTGCAGACCGATCTGAAGCTCGCAGCCTTCAGCCTCACCGTTCTCCCCTTTGTCCTCGTCCCTACCGCCCGACTCGGCAAACGCCTTCGCCGCAGCACGCGCAGCGCTCAGGACGCGGCCGCCGATCTCAACCAGGCGCTCCAGGAAACATTAAGCGGCCACCAAGTGGTCAAATCTTTCGGAGCCGAAGAAATCGAGTCCAATAGATTCCGCGACCGCGCCGAACGACTCCGCTCCAGCAACCTTCGCTACGTCGCGCAACAAGCCGTAGCCTCGCCACTGATCGAATTCTTCGGAGCCGGCACCATCGTCGCCCTCTTGACCCTCGCGCGCGAACAGATCAAAGTCGGCACCATGACCACCGGCGACTTCACCGCCTTCGTCATCGCCTTGCTGATGCTCTATGAGCCGGTCAAGCGCCTCACCGGCATCTACAACATCTTCCAGCAGGCCCTCGGAGCCTCGCAAAAAGTTTTCGAATACCTGGACCGCGATCAGCAGGTCAAGGAAGCGCCGCACGCCGCGACGCTCGGCCGCTTCAAGCAGGCGATCACGTTCGAAAACATCCAGTTCAGCTACCCGACCTCCGAACGTCCGGTGATCGACGGCATCACGCTCGACGTGAAGGCCGGAGAAGTTGTCGCACTCGTAGGCTCCAGCGGTGCAGGCAAGACGACGCTCGCGAACCTCGTCCCGCGCTTCTACGACGTCACCAGCGGCGCAATCAAGATCGACGGCCATGATCTTCGCCAGCTCAAGCTCGCCAGCCTCCGCGATCACATCAGCATCGTCGCCCAGGACACGTTCCTGTTTAATGACACCGTCGCGGCGAATATCGGCTACGGCAAGCTACACGCTACGCCCGAACAGATCCGCGTGGCCTCCCGCGACGCCCTCGCCGAAGAATTCATCGATCGCCTGCCCGAAGGCTACAACACGATCATCGGCGAACGCGGCACCAAGCTCAGTGGCGGCCAACGCCAGCGTCTCGCCATTGCTCGAGCGTTGCTCAAAGACGCACCTATCCTGATCCTCGACGAAGCCACGTCGCATCTCGACACCGAATCCGAAGTCCTCGTCCAGCAGGCCCTCCAACGCCTGATGGAGCATCGCACCGTCATCGTCATCGCCCATCGCCTCTCGACCGTCCGCCGCGCCGACAAGATCGTCGTGCTCGACCGCGGCAAGGTCGCCGAATTCGGCAAGCACGACGACCTTCTGGCCCAGGGCGGCATTTATCGCCGCCTGTACGAGCTACAATTCTCGGAAGCCCCTCAGGAGACTTAGACTCTGCCGAACCCACTTCGCAGCATGACTGGATTTGCCCGCGCCCGCCGACCTCTCGGCAACGGCGAGGTGATCGTCAGCGTCAAGACCGTGAACCATCGCGGCCTGGACATCCACATCCACGCGCACAGCCCCGTCGACCCGTTCGAAAACGCGATCCGCAGCATGGTCAAGAGCCGCCTCTCCCGCGGCCACGCCGACGTGCGCGTCAGTCTGCCCGATACTTCGCGCAGCGAAAGCACCTCCATCAACCACGATCTCCTCGGAGACTACCTAAAAGCGTTCCGCGACGCCGCCTCGCGCTACAACCTAAACTCCGAGCCCGATCTCAACGCGGCCCTGCGCCTCCCCGGCATCTTCGGCGAAAAAAGCAACGGAGACGCGCCGCCTGAAACCGAAGGCCTCCTGCTCGACGCCCTCAGCTCCGCTCTCGACGAACTGAACGCGTTCCGCGCGCGGGAAGGCTCCGAAATCGCGACGGAGATGTTGCGGCACAATCAGCAAGTCATCGCCTCGCTCGAAGAAATCGATCGCATCCGCGTCAATGCCGTCTCCACATTCCAGGCCCGTCTCACCGAGCGCCTGGGCGAACTGCTCAAAGGCGTTCAGATCGAACCGCAGCGACTGGTACAGGAAGCCGCGATGCTGGCCGACCGCAGCGACGTCGGCGAAGAAATCGCGCGCCTGCGCATTCACGCGAATCAACTCACGCAACTGCTCGAATCCGGCGGCGAAGTCGGCAAGAAACTCGACTTCCTGTTGCAGGAAATGAACCGCGAATCGAACACCATCCTGTCCAAGACCAGCGGCATCGGTGAAATCGGCCTCAAGATCACCGACCTCGCGCTGGCCTCGAAAGCCGCGATCGAGAAAATCCGCGAGCAGTCTTTGAACCTCGAATAATGTCCTCCGTCTTCATCATTTCCGCGCCCTCCGGCTCCGGAAAATCCACCCTCGTTGGCCACCTGATGCAGCGCGTCTCCAACCTGCGCTTCTCCGTGTCCTACACAACGCGCCAGCCCCGCGGCCAGGAAAAGGACGGCACTGAGTATTACTTCATCTCTCGCGACCAGTTCCAGGCCCGCATTGATCGCGACGAATTCCTCGAATGGGCCAACGTTTTCGGCAACTTCTACGGCACCCACCAGAGCGAACTCGACCGCGCCACCGCCGACGGCTTCGACCTCATCCTCGACATCGACGTGAAGGGTGCGCGACAATTGAAGGAGCGGATACCCGGAGCGGTTTCGATTTTTATTCTCCCTCCCAGCCGAAAAGAGCTGGAACAGCGTTTACGCTCGCGCTCGCAGGATACTGAAGAAGTCATCCAGCGGCGCTTGAGTGAAGCAGCTGAGGAGATCCGGAATTATTCGCAGTATGACTACGTGCTGGTAAATCGCGAAGTGCAGGCGTCGGTCGACAACCTTGTCGCCATCGTCAGCGCGAACCGGAGCCGGCGGCATTGGATGGAGCAACAAATCCGTCCGATCCTGGAGACCTTTGAAGATGGCCGAAAATCTTAGACCCAGTTCGCAGAGCGTGATTCCGGACGATCCGGAACAGAGCGTTTACCGCTTCATCATCGTGTCGGCCAAGCGCGCCCGCCAGTTGCAAAACGGCGCCCGCAGCTTCCTGCCCACCACCTCGAAGAAGCCCACCGTCATGGCGGTTGAAGAAGTTCGCCGTGGATTGGTGCAATACAGCGATCCCGTTCTGAATCGCGACCTCCCGACTGAAGAAGAAGCCTAGGAGGCTTCAGATGCCCGCGCATCGCGTCACATTGGGCGTGGCTGGTGGCATCGCCGCCTACAAAGCGGCGGAACTCGCCCGCGCCCTGATGGAACGCGATTGCGCCGTGCAGGTCGTCATGACCCGCGCGGCCGAAGAGTTCGTTCGTCCTCTCACCTTCGCGGCCCTCACCGGCAATAAAGTCATCACCAACCTGTTCGCAGCCACAGGTGCGTCTGAAGATACTCTCTCCAGCGCCATCGAACACATCCGCGTCGCCCAGGAATCCGACGTCCTGGTCGTCGCCCCCGCTACCACCGACATTCTCGCGAAGTTCGCCCACGGCCTCGCCGACGACTTCCTCAGCACCACCTATCTCGCCTTCACCGGACCCGTCGTTCTCGCACCCGCGATGAACACGAATATGTGGAATCATCCGGCGACGCAAGCCAACCTCCGCACCCTGCGCGAACGCGGCCACGTCATCGTGGAGCCTGGCTCTGGACCGCTCGCCTGCGGCATGGTCGGCCCTGGACGCCTCGCCGAAATCGACGTGATCGCCAACGCCGTGCTCGCTGCGCTGATGCCCGCACCGAGGGACCTTCAAGGCGAGACCATCCTGATCACCGCAGGACCCACGCAGGAACCGCTCGATCCCGTGCGCTACATCACCAACCGCTCCAGCGGCAAGATGGGTTACGCGCTGGCCGCCGATGCGCACGCCCGCGGAGCTCGCGTGATTCTCGTCTCTGGTCCCGTGAACATCCCCGCGCCCTCTGGCGTCGAACTCATCTCCGTTCGAACCGCGGTGGAAATGCGCGACGCAGTGATCGGGCATCTGCCGGAATCCACCATCATCATCAAGTCCGCCGCCGTCGCCGACTATCACCGCGCCGACGTTCCCCAGCAGAAGGTGAAGAAATCCGCTTCGCACTTGACGCTCGACCTCGAACCTACGCCTGACATCTTGGCCGAGTGTGGCCGCCAAAAGGGCGATCGCCTCCTAGTCGGCTTCGCTGCCGAAACCGAGAACCTGATCGAGTTCGCGCGCCGCAAACTGGAGTCGAAGAACTGCGACATAGTGGTCGCCAACAACGTCGCAACAGTGGGCACCGGCTTCGACGCGAACGATAACGAAGTCACCCTCGTCCTCCGCTCCGGCGAGAATATCCACGTGGCGAAGGCCCCCAAGAGCGAAATCGCGCACCGCATCTTCGATCAAATCGTTCGCCTGCGCCTCGCGCTCCATTCCGCCCGATGACTCCCGATCAACTCCGCGCGTATCTCAGCTTCTACGAAGATCTTGGCGTCACCGACGTCTATCGCCGCGCGCCCAAAGTCTATGAAGCGAACTCGGTCGTAGGCTCCAACATCGAAAAACTCGCGCCCGTAGCGGCTCGCGTGGAACCGCCGCCCGCACCGCGCGTGGCGGCACCTCCGCCGCCACCGCCTCCAGCACCACCGCAGGCACCGCCGCCACCTCCACCCATCCAAGCCATGCCAACCAGCCCCGCGCCACTACCTTCGCTTGCTCCCGAAGGCGATACGCTCCTCAAGATCCTCGGCGACATCGGCCCCGATTGCCGCCGCTGCCGCCTCTGCGAACAGCGCAACAAGATTGTGTTCGGCTCCGGCAACGAAGCCTCACCGCTGGTCTTCGTCGGCGAAGGTCCCGGCGCCGATGAAGACGCCTCCGGCTTGCCCTTCGTGGGCCGCGCCGGCCAGCTCTTGACGCAGATGATCGATGGCACCGCCTCCAAAGAAGGCATCCAGATCACGCGCAAAGACGTCTACATCTGCAACGTGGTGAAGTGCCGTCCTCCGGAAAATCGCACGCCGCAACCCGACGAGATGCAGACCTGCGGCGAGTTCCTGTTCCGCCAGCTCATGGTTCTCAAACCCAAGGCAATTGTCGCGCTTGGCTCCACCGCGGCGAAGGCGCTGCTTGGCACCAAAGAGGGCGTCACCAAGCTCCGAGGCAACTGGCAGAAGTGGCACGATATTCCGCTGATGGTCACTTACCATCCCTCTTACCTGCTGCGTCCCTATAACCAGGAAGCCAAGCGCGAAGCTTGGGAAGACTTGAAGAAGGTTCTCCATTTTGTCTACGACTAAAGGCCGCTTCCTCACCTTCGAAGGCCCCGAAGGCTCCGGCAAAACCACACAGCTCAAGATCCTCGCGGAGAAGCTCCGCGCCGCAGGCCACGACGTCGTCGAAACCCAGGAACCCGGCGGCACACGCATCGGCGCGCAGATCCGCCAGATCCTGCTCGATCAAGCCAGCAACGATCTCAAACCCACAGCCGAGCTGTTGCTGATGTTCGCCAGCCGCGCGCAGAACGTCGACGAGATCATCCTGCCCGCGCTAGCCGCCGGCAAAATCGTTCTGTGCGATCGCTTCACCGATTCCACGCTCGCCTACCAAGGCGCAGGCCGAGGCCTGGGAGCCGATGCCGTCTATGACATTGATCGCATCGCCTGTCGAGGCTTGGTCCCGCACCGCACCGTGCTCATCGATATCGATGTGCAGACCGGACTCGCTCGCGCCACGCAGACCCGCATGGAACAGCAGCCCACCGCCTTCCATCGAACCGTGCGCGACACGTTCCTTCAGTTGGCGAACGATGACTCACGCCGCATCCGACTGATCGATGGAGCCCGCGACAAAGAAGCCGTCGCCGCCGATGTGTGGGACGCCGTGGCAGACCTACTGAAATAACGCCGGTACCAACCCCGCCACGGCCGCGCCGATCATGATCCACGCGGAATCAATTTTCGTGAACGTCAGCACGCCGAAGCTCGTGACAATCAGCGCGAGCGAAAACCAACCCGTGAACGCGTCCTGCGTCAACGGCATCGCTGCCGAAAGCAGCAGCCCCGCCGCAGCCAGCACCACTCCGCGAATCACGCCGCGCACGCGTGGATGATCCGCGCGTGCGCCCACCCAGCTCATCAACGGGATGATCAGGAACGCTGGCGTAATCAACGCCAGAAATCCCGCAAACGCGCCAGGAATCCCCGCCGCCAGGTAGCCGACGCACACCAGATACAACCCATACGGCCCTGGCCCCGTGCGCCCCGCCACTACCGCCGTATTCAGCTGATGATCCGTCAACACATGGCTGGTCACGACGAAGTCATGCCGCACCATCGGCAGCGAACCCAGCCCGCTGAACGAAGTCAGACTCGCCTTCAACAACAGGAAGTAAACGGTGAGGACGCTCATTTCGCCTTCCCCGGATCTTTCCACAACAACCCCACCAGTGCGCCCATCGTGATCAATGGCACCGGCGTCACACCAAAGATCCACGAGCCTACAAACGCGCCACCCACAATCACCACCACTTGAAGGTTTCTGGTAATCCCGCCCACATGCGGCTTCACGATCGTCCACAGCGTGGACCACATCATCCCGACCACCGCGGCTACCGTGCCCGCGATCGCAGCCATCGCCAGCGGATGATGTTCACTCGCCTCGAATCCATAAATGAACGCGAGCGCAATCAACGCCGACGGCACGGTCACCGCCATCACGCCCAACATCGCTCCCGTCCAGCCCCGCAACAGCGAACCAATCGCCGCGCAGAACGCCAGCAGATTCGTGCCCGGTGTTACGCGTGCTAGAGCGAACGCCAGATCGAACTCAGTTGGCTTCAGCCACCCGCGCGTCTCGACCATCTCGCGGCCCATCATGCCCATGGTCACGTAGCCGCCACCGAAGGTCGTGTTGCCGATCTTGAAAAAGATCTTTGTCAGCTGAGAAAGAGAAGGCTTCAACCCTTCCATTGTAGAATCGAGGTTTCTACCGATGAACACCGGACTCACAAATAAAATAGCGATGGTCGCCGGCGCCAGCCGCGGCCTGGGATTTGCCGTCGCTCGTGCGTTGGCCAAGGAAGGCGCGAAGGTCTCCATCTCCTCGCGCGACGCTGCCGCCATCCACGCCGCCGCCGACAAGATCCGCACCGAAACCCGAGCCGACGTGCTCGCCACCGTCACCGACGTGACTTCGTCCGACGCGATCACCGCGTGGCACAAAGCCACCATCGATCGCTTTGGCGGAGTAGATCTCCTCTTCACCAACTCCGGTGGCCCTCCGGCAGGCGTCGCGATGGCCCAGGATGACGCCGCATGGCAGAAGGCGTTTGACCTGCTGCTCTTGAGCGCGGTCCGCATGGTCCGCGTCGCCGTCCCCTCCATGATCGAACGCGGTGGCGGTGCCATCGTCATGCCGACCTCCACGGCCGTCAAGGAACCCATCGCCAACATCGCCCTATCGACGATCATGCGCACCTCGGTGCCCGCACTCTCGAAAGTGCTCGCTCAAGAACTCGCGTCGAAGAAGATCCGCGTGAACCACCTGATCCCCGGCCGCATCGATACCGACCGCGTCCGCGAGTTCGACGAGATCAACGCCAAGAAAGCGGGCATCACGGTCGAGGAGCAGAAGAAGCGAAGCTCGGCCACCATCGCCATGGGCCGCTACGGCGATCCCGACGAATTCGCCGCCGCCGCGGTCTTCCTGTTCTCCGACGCCGCCTCCTACATTACCGGCGCGACCCTGCAAGTCGACGGTGGCCTGCTCAAAGGGATCTAGTTGCCGACGCCGGTCGATCTCGTCGGCGTCGGCTTGAATGCCACCGACACCTTGCTGCTGGTCCCGGCCTTCCCGGCCTACGGTGGCAAGGTCCGGATCGCCCGGGAGATCACCAGTTGCGGCGGCCAAGTCGCGAGCGCACTGGCTGCCGCCTCCAAACTCGGCCTCCGGGCAAAGTACATCGGCACCGTCGGCGACGACGCGCGCGGCGAACTGCAACTCGCGAGCCTCCGCGAAACCGGTATCGACCTGACCGACGTCGAGATCCGCAAGAACTGCGCCAACCAGAGCGCCTACATCGTCATCGACCAATCCACCGGCGAGCGTACCGTGTTCTGGAGCCGCCCCGACTGCCTAACCCTCGATCCATCAAGGATTTCCGAGGCCAACATCGGCTGCGCCCGGATGCTCCACATCGATGGCCACGACACCCCGGCGGTGGAGCAGGCTGCCCGCGTGGCGCGCGGCCTTGGGATCCCCGTAAGTTGCGATGTAGACACGATTTATTCCGGCTTCGACCGAGTGCTGCCGCTGGTCGACTACCTGATTTCGAGCACCGAGTTCCCTGCCCGCTGGACCGGTATCCAAAACCCGTACGAGGCCCTGAAGAAGCTCCCTTCCCGGTTCGCGGCCATGACCCTGGGAGCCGAAGGCGTTCTGGCCCGCGACGGCGCAGAATCCCTCTACGTCCCCGGCTTCGTCGTCGATTGCGTCGACACCACGGGCGCGGGCGACGTCTTTCACGGCGCATTTTGCTACTCTGTTCTCAACAAGATGTCGATCCCCGACGCTCTGGAGTTCGCGTGTGCAATGGCGGCGCTGAACTGCACCCAGTTGGGCGCCCGCGGCGGCATCGCGACGGCGGAAGAAGCGCGTAAGTTGATGAAAACCGGCCAACGGCGGGCCTGGCAGCGATGATCCCGCTACGCTCCAGCGAACGGATTCACAGCGCTACCCCGGTGGTCATCGGACTGATCGGGCTGAACTTCCTCGTTTTCTTCTATCAGCTTTCCTTGGGCTACACCCTGCCCTACTTCGTCTCGACGTGGGGCATCGTGCCCGACATGATCGCCTCCCATCCGTATTCAGTGCTGACGTCCATGTTCCTGCACGGCGGCTGGCTGCACCTGTTGAGCAACATGCTGTTCCTGTGGGTCTTCGGACGCAACATCGAAGACCGGCTGGGAAGTCGTAACTTCTTGATTCTATATATCGCAGGCGGCGTGGCGGCAGCGCTGATTCACGTCTTCGCCAACCCGTATTCACGTGTTCCCACCATCGGGGCTAGTGGAGCGATCGCTGGGGTGATGGGCGCCTACCTGATCAAATTCTGGAAAACCGACATCGACACCCTGTTCTGGCTGATCTTCGTCTGGCGCATGTCTGTACCGGCTCCGTACTTCCTGATCTACTGGTTCGTCGTCCAGTTTTTCAGCGGCCTGGGATCGATCAGCGAAGTGGACTACACGGGCGGCGGGATCGCCTGGTTCGCGCACGTCGGGGGGTTCCTCGCTGGCATGGCTCTCATCCACCTCTTCAAAGACGTAAGGCCAGCGTTTAGAGCTTGGTACGAAGAAGACTGACCACTGAAAGACCCTATCTTTCCACGTTACAATCCGGTATACTACCCCGAGCCACTGTTGCCGTCCAAGGGGTTGGGGGCACAGGAAGTTAGGGTCGCTTTGGGGCAGGTTAGTCGAGCAGTTCCTCCACGCGCATATTCCTGACGAGCCTGTTACAGCCCCGAGAGGCCCAGCTGGTACGAATAAAGGAAACTATGCGACAAACACTCCAGGTAGCAGTGCTACTTATCATGGCGGCGTTGTGTGGCTTTGCCCAAAACACGGGCACAATCACCGGCACAGTCACGGACCAGGCGAACGCGGTTCTGCCGAATGCGAACGTCACAGTCACCAATCAGAACACAGGTGTCGCAGTTGCGGTCACGACCAACGGCGAAGGCGCCTTTGTCGTTACGCCACTGAACCCCGCCACCTACAAAGTTACGGTAGAAGCCGCAGGCTTCCGCCAGTACATTCAGGAAAACATCGTCCTGCAGTTGAACTCTCGCATCGGTCTGCCGACGATCGCGATGCAAGTGGGCGCCACGGGCGAATCGATCACTGTCGAAGCTCAAGCCGGGCAGCTTGAGACGGTCACGGCGGAACGTTCCGGCGTGGTTACCGGTCGCCAGATCGTAGACATCGCCATCAACGGCCGTAACTACACGACGCTGACCCGCACGGTTCCGGGCGCGGTTCCCGACACCGGCTTGGGTGGCAGCTTCAACGGCCAGCGCACCGGCACCAACAACTTCACCGTTGACGGCCAGAACGTTACCGATACCGGTGTCAACACCCCGGCCGGCTTCGGTTACCGCATCAACCTGGACTCCATTCAGGAATTCAAGGTGACGACGAACGCCGGTGCCGCTGAATTCGGCCGCACGTCCGGCGCGCAAGTACAGGTCGCCACCAAGAGCGGCAGCAACCAGTTCCATGGCACTGCCTGGTGGTTCAAGCGTGGCGAATTCATGAACGCCAACGACTACATCAGCAACCTGAACAGCCGTCCGACTCCGGTCTACCGCTTTATGCAGACCGGCTGGAATCTGGGCGGCCCGGTGTCGATTCCGAAACTGATCGACGGCAAGGACAAGCTGTTCTTCTTCGCTTCGCAGGAATGGGGCCGTTCGCGCCAGCCTGCCGCTCCGGTTCGCCTCATGCTGCCGACCGCTCTGGAACGCCAGGGCAACTTCTCGGCGTCTCGAGATGGTAACGGCAACCCCATCCTGATCAAGGATCCTGCCGCCGGCCAGAACTTCGTCGGCAACATCATCCCGACCGCGCGATTCAACCAGTACGGTCCGCAGACCCTCAACTGGCTGCCGTCGCCGAACACCAGCAACCTCGGTTACAACTACGAAACGGCGAAAGTCGCTTCGGCCCCGACCTTCGACCAGGTCTATCGCGTGGACTACAACATCAACAGCAAGTGGCGCGTTTATGGCCGTCACCTGAACTCGAAGTCCACCGCGAACAACCCGTACGGCCGCGCCGACTCGGGCAACAACCTCGGCGCGTCGGACCTGCTGGCGCCCACCTACGGTTGGTCGCTGATGGGCAACGCGGTGTACGTGGCGAGCCCGTCGTTGATCAACGACTTCACCTTCGGCTACACCGTAAACGGCATTCCCGGCAATGCGCCTCCTGCGGACAGCATCTACTACCGCAAGAACTCGGGCATCACCTTGCCCATGTTGTTCCCGAATTCCGATCCCATCGGCGTCGTTCCAAACTTCACGTTCGGTACCGTTGCCGGTTGGGCTGCAAATAACAACAACCGCATTACTAACTTTGCGGGTATGCCGTATGCGAACCGTAACCCCGTTTACAACATCACGGACAACGTGACCAAGTTGGCGGGCAACCACACCGTCAAGTTGGGTGTGTACTACGAATTCGCAGTGAAGAGCGAAAATCCGTTCCGCGCCCTGAACGGTGCCATCGACTTCAGCCGCGATGCCAACAACCCCGGCGACACCAACCATCCCTTCGCCAACGCGTTGCTCGGCAACTTCCGTTCGCTATCCCAGACCAGCGCCTCCCTGCTGCCCGAGTATCCCTACCATCAGTACGAATGGTTCGCGCAAGATACCTGGAAAGTCACCCGCAAGCTGACGCTGAACTACGGCTTGCGTATGGCCTACATCCAGCCCCTCTATGACAAGGGCAACCAGATGGCGAACTTCTCGTTCGCGGCCTTCAACCCGGCCAAGCAGGTCACCCTGAATGCCGATGGCTCCATCGCCTCCGGCGACCGCTTCAACGGCATGGTGCTCTCTGGCAGCACGGCTCCCCGCGGTCTGATCAACAGCCGTGGCGTGCACTGGCAGCCGCGCCTCGGCCTGGCCTACCAGCTGGACAGCAAGACCGTCTTCCGCGCGGGTGCCGGCGCGTTCAACGAACGCATCGCTACCTTCACCGTCGGCTACACGTCCAACTTCGTGACGAACCCGCCGACGCTGGAAACGCCGGAAATCCAGAACAGCAACCTGTCCAGTGTGAACCCGAACTCGATCACGTATCGTCCGTTGGGCGTCACCCGCATCTCCGATGACGGCCACGTCCCGACGGTGTATCAGTACAACGCCGGTATCCAGCGCCAGTTGCCGAAGAACATGGTGTTGGACATCAGCTACGTGGGTTCGCTGTCGCGCCACCTCACGCTGGCTGAGCCGTTCAACTACGTCCCGTTCGGCAGCGCCACCAATCCGGCGAACCTGCTCCCGAACGGTTCGGTGAAGCCTTCAAACTTCTACCGTCCCTACATTGGCTACCAGGCCGGTACGCAGTACACCACGGGCACGTCGACCAACTACAACGCGCTGCAGACCTCGATCAACAAGCGCGCTGGTCGCGTGATCCTGGGTGCGGCATATACCTGGTCGCGCGCTCTAGGCGTGGATTGCGGCAACATTGTCAGCAATCGCAACGCCTGCTACGGCCCGCTGGCCGTCGATCGCACGCACGTGTTGACCTTCAACTACGTGATCGATCTGCCCAGCATCAGCAAGCGTATGAGCTTCACCAACAACGGCGTTGGCAAGCACATCCTGGATGGCTGGCAGTACTCCGGCCTGACCACGATGAACTCGGGCGCACCGACCAACGTGACGATCAGCTCCATGGTGCTGAACGGTACGAACCTTGCCGGTGCCGCGCTGAACCGTGCGCTCACGGGCAGCGAAGACGTGGCTCCTCGCGTGCGGTTCACCTGCGCTCCCAAGATGGCACACAGCGACAAGACGCCGAACCTGTTCCTGAACGCGTCCTGCTTCGCGCCCCCGACCCCTGGCGGTCAAGGCATGGATTCCAGCTACAACGCACTCCGTGGCCCTGGCACCAACCAGTGGGATATGTCGGTCTTCAAGAAGATCAACTTCAGCGAGACCACCTACCTGCAGCTCCGTTTGGAAGCCTTCAACGTGTTTAACCACACGCAGTGGAGCACTCTGAACACCGCCGCGACGTTCAACGCCGCGGGTGTGATCACCAACACGGCAGCGGGCTTGGGTGCTTCGGGCGGTGCGGGTCGTGGTGGCTT
>CANIIC010000068.1 GCA_947467395.1 Bryobacterales bacterium | reverse complement strand
CGGGCGTTTGAGCGAGCGACTACTGCGGAGATCTTGCGTCACGATCCGGCGAATACCGTGGTGCTGGCCAACGATATTTCTGAGGGGCCCGACTTCGATACTCTCGCCGCGCGTGGCTTTCGGGTCTTCACCATCTTTCATGTCGACGTGGTGGATTACGTCACGCGGTTGTACTTCGGGGGCAAACTTGCGCCGGAGACGACGGTCCGTTGGTATCGCCGTCTTCGCTGGCTGATGCCGGACATGGCTGGGCTGGTGTGGGCGAAGCAGGCAGCTGTAGTGCGGAGCTCGCGTGGACTGATCGTGCCGTCGCCGCGCATGCGTGATGTGATTCTAGATTGTTACCCGGATTGTCCGCCCAGCAACATCCATGTATTGCCATGGGGCAACTGGCATTCGACGCAAGCTGCCGATCCCGCTGCGGTACAGGCGTTGCGCACGGAACTGGGGTTGCCGCAGGATGCGCAAGTAATCCTTACGCTGAGTCGGGTATCGCCATAGAAGGGGCAGGACCTGTTGTTGGAATCGCTCCTCGATTGGGAGCGTAACGGAGGCCGGTGGGAGCGACCTCTGTACGCGATCCTCTGCGGGGAAGCAGCGTTCATGCAGGGGCAACGTCACATGGCGAAGCTGCGGGCGTTGGCTGCGCAGCTGAAGTCGGTTAAGGTTCTGTTTCCGGGGCATGTCACCGGGGATCGCAAGCGTGCGTTTTTTGGGTTGGCCGATGTCTACGTGTTTCCGTCACGCCACGAGAGTTACGGCCTCACATTGATGGAAGCATTAGCGGCGGGCAAGGCCTCGGTCGCGCTGGAAACGCATGGTGCGCGCAGCGTGATGCAGGCGGAGTTCGGCACGATGGTCGCGGAGCCGCGGCAGTTGGCGCCGGCGATTTTCGGGTTACTCGCGGATGATGTGCAGCGGCAGCGGATGGGCGACGCTGCGCGAGCCTACGCCGAAGCTGATCCGTTCTCCGCGCGCGCTGCGCAGTTGGCGTCGATCCTCACGCGATAAGTGGCATAATCGGGAATCAGACGGGACCCCGCTTGGACTTCGTAGAACAGCTCAAGTCATCCATCGACATCGTGAAGGTGATCGGGGAATACGTGCGTCTGGAGCGCAAGGGCGCTACGGGACGCTACTCCGGGTTGTGCCCGTTCCATCAGGAGAAGACGCCCTCATTCAGCGTCAATCAACAACGCCAGTTCTATAAGTGCTTCGGCTGCGGTGTGTCGGGCGACATGCTGAAGTTCGTCATGGAACACGACGGACTCACGTTCCCGGAAACGCTGCGCTTCCTCTCCGATCGTTACGGCATCCCCATGCCGCAGCGCGCCGAGTTTTCCGACGCCGAATCTCGCATGCGCGCCGCGCTCTATGAGATGCATGAGATCGCGGCCGATTCGTTCCGCGATAACCTGCGTGGACCGATTGGCGCTGAGGCCCGCGCGTATCTGGAGCGTCGGGGGATCTCGCAGGAACTGATCGATGTCTTCGGCTTGGGTTTTGCCGATCCGTCGGGCCAGGCGCTGATGCGCCGCTTCACCGAGCGCCGGTTCTCAAACGAGCAACTGGAAGCCTCGGGCTTAGTGCGTCGCCGCAATGAGGGTAACGGTCACTTTGATGCCTTCCGTGGCCGGTTGATGTTCCCGATCCATAACGAGACCGGCAAGGTGATCGGCTTCGGCGGACGCTCCATGCGGGAAGAGGATCAGCCGAAGTATCTCAACTCACCGGAGACGCCGATCTATAAGAAGACCACCGTCCTCTATAATCTGCATCGCGCCCGCGACGGCATGCGCAAAAATCAGCGCGCTGTGTTGGTCGAAGGGTACATGGACGTGATCGGTGTATATGCTGCGGGCGTGAAGGAAGTGGTCGCCAGCTGTGGCACCGCGCTCACGAATCAACAGGTGCGCACGCTCCATCGCCATGCCGATTCGGTCATCATCAACTTCGATCCCGACAAAGCGGGCGAGAATGCGGCGGAACGCGCCATTCAACTGCTGCTGGACGAAGGCATGCACGTGAAGGTGCTCTCGTTGGGCAGTGCCGCGGACGGGGCGAAGCTCGATCCGGATGAATTCGTGAAGCGCTTTGGCGCCGACGCGTATCGGGCGAAGCTTGATTCAGCGAGTGGATACTTCCACTGGCTGGCCGACCGGGCGCGCACGAAGTTCGACATGCGTAGTGCCGAAGGCAAGGTGGACGCGCTGAAGTTCCTGCTGCCGGCGGTCAAGAATATCCCGGACAAGCTGGAGCGTGCCGCCGTGGCCAACGATCTCGCCAGCTACCTGGGCGTCGATCCCAGCATGGTGTTGGATCAGTTTAAGCGCGCGGCCACGGATCGCAAGACGACTTCGCCTGCGCCGCCTCCTCGCCCCGAGTTGCCCACGATGGAACGGGTATTGCTCCATTCGCTGTTCTCGAGTGCCCGGGTGCGCCAGCAGATTCTGCCGCAGCTCACACCGGAACTGGTGCAGGGCTTCGTAAGTCATGAGATTCTCGACGCTTTTCGGCATGTGGAGTCGGACGATCCAGCTCGCATTTTTACGGAGGTGGAGGGCCGGCTAAGTGAATCCTCCCGGACGCTATTGCATGAGGCCTTAGCTGCCGATCATACAGAGGAAGAGCAGGAGGAGGAATTTTCCTGGACTCAAGCGGTGGCTTGCCTGGAACGATTACAGGCAGACTTCCGCAAACGTTCTGTCGCGGATCTAAAGGCGCAAGTGAAGGTGGCCGAAAGAGAAGGACGGTTCGGGGAAGCACTGGCCTTGATGGCTGAGGTCAAGCAGCTGGAAGAGTTGGATCGAGCAGAGCGCGACCAACGGCGTCGTGCATCGTAGCTGGAATCGAGTGCGGGCGCAAGTCCAGGGTGCGGGTTTCCGTTCATGGATGTGCAGAATCGGTGTTGTAAACTGTAAGAACTTGAGAGGCCGCTTCGGCGCGTTTCCTCCGGGAGCGATGCGTAAGGCTCGCGTTCTGTGAAACTGAAGATGTAGTCCGAACGTAAGCGAACGCAAACGTGGCAAGCGAAGACAAAAGCCGGCTAGATCATCTGATGGACTCAGGCAAAGAAAAAAGCTACGTCCTTTACGACGACGTCAACGAACTGTTGACGGAGGACCTGGGCGGCAGTCGCGACCTCGAAGACGAACTGGGCGAGTTTGACTCGACCGGCGTCGAAATGCTCGAAGAGCCTAAAGTCGAAAAGGCCGAAGACGCCGAAGAATTCGGCGAGCTTGAACTCCCGCAGGACATCAACGAAAAAACCAACGATCCCGTCCGCATGTATTTGCGGGAGATGGGCACCGTTCCGCTCCTGACGCGGGAAGGTGAAATCGAACTGGCCAAGCGCATCGCGCGCGGTCAGGCCGCCGTGAGCAAGGCGCTGTCCCGTTCGGCGATTGTGATCCGCAAAATTCTGGGGATGGCCGAAGAAGTTCAGGGCGATCTCGATAAGGCCCGCGACCTGCTCGTTGTCGCCGACCTGATGGCCACTGAAGAAGCCATCGCGCAGCAGAATCAGGAACTGCTCAACACCCTCACTGAAATTGAGAAGCAGTACAAAAAGGCGCAGCAGTTCCGCCAGAAGCTGCACGCTGTTTCCCGCAATCTGAAGCCGACGACACACCGTTCGCTGCGCTGGAATTTGGCGCGCACGATGGTCACGATCTCGCGCCTCATTCGAGGCATCCCGTTTTCGCTGGAGACGCGACATCAGCTGGCGAACCGCTTGCGTCGTGCCGTGGACGAGTTACGGCCCATTGAACGGGAAATCGCTCGCGTCCAGCGTGAGTTGGAAGCGGCCGGCGCCGCTGGGGCGAACCTCCGCAAGGAACTCAAGCAGCACAGCCAGCGTATCCAGGAACACGAGGATGAATCCGGAGCCACGGCCAGCGAACTGCGCCGCACCATGCAGGTGGTGGAGCGCGGTGAGCAGGAAGCTGAGATCGCCAAGAAGCAACTGATCGAAGCCAACCTTCGTTTGGTGGTCTCCATCGCGAAACGCTACACCAACCGCGGCCTTCAGTTCCTGGACTTGATTCAGGAAGGCAACATCGGCCTGATGAAGGCCGTCGACAAGTTCGACTATCAGCGCGGCTTCAAGTTCTCCACCTACGCGACCTGGTGGGTCCGTCAGGCCATCACCCGCGCCATCGCGGATCAGGCTCGCACCATTCGTATCCCGGTGCACATGATCGAAACGATCAACAAGCTGGTTCGGTTGCAGCGCACGTTACAGCAGGATCTGGGCCGAGAGCCGACCACCGAAGAACTCGCCGTCAAGATGGAACTGCCGGTGGGCAAAATCCGCAAGGTGATGCGGATCGCACAGGAGCCGATTTCGCTTGAAACCCCGGTGGGTGAAGAGGACGAATCGCATTTAGGCGACTTCATCATCGATCGGCGTGTTGTGTCGCCGTCGGAAGCTGTCATCAATCTGAATTTGCGTGAGCAGACGGCTGAAGTGCTGAAGACGCTGAGCCCACGCGAAGAGAAGATCATCAAGATGCGTTTCGGCTTGCAGGACGGCAGTGAACATACGCTCGAAGAGGTCGGCCAGCACTTCGCCGTTACTCGCGAACGTATCCGTCAGATCGAAGCCAAGGCGCTCCGTAAGTTGCGCCACCCCAGCCGCAGCCACCGCCTCAAGGCGTTCCTCGAAACGTCGGCCCCCGAGTAGTTCTTCCTTCGCTACAATCGGCGTGGAGGAATGCCCATGAGCATCGCTCAATCCCTACTGCCTGAATTCGACCACGAAATGGCGACCACCCGTCGTGTTCTAGAACGCGTCCCGGAAGACAAGCTGAGCTTTAAGCCTGACCCGAAGTCGATGTCGCTGGGTCGTCTTGCCGGACACGTCGCGGAGATGCCCTCGTGGGGTTCCGTCACCATCTGCCGGGACTATCTGGACTTGACCAGTGGCGAGTTCGAAGCTCTGGAGATGAAATCGCGGGATCAGATCCTGGCGGCGTTCGACAAGATCGTGTCCGGTACGCGTGCCGCGCTCCAGACCGCAACTGACGAGCAGTTGATGAAACCGTGGTCGCTCAAGATGGGCGAGAAGGTTCTCATGACCATGCCCCGCATCGCCGTGCTGCGGACCTTCGTCATGAATCACACCATCCACCATCGAGGCCAGTTGAGCGTCTATCTTCGCCTGGTCGGGGAGAAAGTTCCTAGTATCTATGGACCTTCCGCCGACGAAGGCCAGATGGGGTAAAACAGCCACTTCGGGGGGCGCTGCTAGAATGGAAGTTCCAAGCGCCCCTCATGTTTAAGTCCCTCTTTGGTTCCTCCCCAGCTCCGGCATCCGGCGAGAAAGGCCCCAGCCTGTTCGATCGCCTCAAGGCGGGCGTGCAAAAAACGCGTGCCGGGTTGATGGAGAAGATCGAGGACGCGGTTCATGGCAAGAAGGTCATTGATGCCGATGTGCTCGAAGAGCTCGAATATGCGCTGATCACAGCTGACCTCGGTTCGCGCACCACTACCGAGATCCTGGAGCGCATCCGCGAACGCGTTGCTCGCAATCAAGTCAACGATGTCTCTGAGCTGAAGAAGCTCATCCGTGAGTATCTACTTGAAGTGCTGAAGGCCGCCGAACGTGACGTGCCCGCGGTTGACGAACCGCCTGCGGTCATTATGGTGGTTGGCGTCAACGGAGCGGGGAAGACCACGTCGATCGGTAAGCTCACCAAGCGTCTCCAGTTGGAGGGCCGCAAGGTGATGATGTGTGCCGCCGATACGTTCCGTGCTGCAGCCATTGAGCAACTGGAAGTGTGGGCGCAGCGTACCGGTTGCGAGTTTGTAAGGCAGCAGGCGGGTTCCGACCCTAGTGCGGTTTTGTTTGACGCGCTCCAGTCGGGCAAGGCGCGCAAGATCGATTACGTGATTGTCGATACGGCGGGACGCCTGCACACCAAGGTCAACCTGATGGCGGAGCTTGAGAAAATGCGCCGCACCGCGCAGCGCGTGATTCCGAATGCTCCCCACGAAGTTCTGCTGGTGATCGAAGCGACTACTGGCCAGAACGGGCTGGAGCAGGCGCGCAAGTTTACCGAATCGGCCGAAGTCACTGGTATCATTCTTACGAAGCTCGATGGCACCGCCAAAGGCGGCGTCGTGGTGGCGATCTCCCGTGAACTTGGTGTGCCGATCCGCTATGTGGGCGTCGGCGAACAGATCGACGACCTGCTTCCTTTTAAACCCGAAAATTTTGTAGCATCCTTATTCGATTAAATGAGCCAGTACATCCAAGAAGCGCTGGAACTCGCCGCGCGTGGCGCGGGAGCAACGTCTCCGAATCCTGTGGTGGGCGCCGTCATCGTCGCCGACGGGCGAGTGGTCGGCCGCGGGTATCACAAATATGCGGGCGTGCGTCACGCCGAAGTGATTGCGATTGAAGAAGCCGGCGCGAAAGCTCGCGGAGCGACGATTTACACCACGCTGGAGCCGTGCTCACACACCGGGCGCACCGGCCCGTGCGCGGATGCGATCATCGCGGCTGGGATCACAAAGGTGGTTTCCGCGATGGAAGATCCGAATCCGCAAGTGCATGGACGCGGCTTTGAGAAGTTACGTGCCGCCGGGATTGAAGTGGAGCTCGCTTCCGAGTTCACTGCTGCTGCTGTTGCCATGAATGAATCGTTCGTACACTTCATGAAGACTGGACGTCCGTTGGTTACGCTGAAGGCGGCGCTGACTCTGGATGGCAAGATCGCGGCTCCGGATGACGGCGTTCCCGGTCACACACCCGGCTGGATCACCAGCGAAACAGCACGGACCCATGTCCAGACGCTGCGTCATAATGCCGACGCGATTCTCACCGGTATAGGTACGGTGCTCGCGGACGATTGCCGCATGACGGATCGCACTGGTCTGGAGCGCAGCCGTCCGTTGTTGCGTATCGTTCTCGATTCGCAGTTGCGCCTCCCGCTTGAATCGCACCTAGTGACGTCCTGCAAGAGCGACCTACTGGCAGTCACCACATCGGCGGCGTCGCCGGATCGCCGCAAGCGTCTGGAAGATGCTGGGGTGCGGATCGAAGTGTGTGAGCGCGCCGATGGCCGCGTGGATTTGCCCGGCGTGGTGCAGTTGCTGGCGAAGGAGAAGTATCTGTCTTTGATGGTGGAGGCGGGCAGCCGTGTGAACTGGGCCGCGCTGGAATCCGGCATCGTCGATAAAATCTTCTTCTACTACGCACCGAAGATTCTCGGGGGCACGCAATCTCTGCCGGTTGCTGGTGGCGTTGGTCGACGCAAGAGGAAGGACGCGTTGCAGTTCGAAAACGTGAAGCTGCACACCATTGGCTCGGATGAATTTGCCGTCGACGCCTGGTTAAAGCGGGACGCGTAATGTTCACCGGGATCGTCGAGGAACTTGGGATCGTCACTGCGTATCAGCCGCATGCGGCTGGTGCGCGCATTGTGATCGGTTGTTCGCACGTGTTGAGCGATTTGACGCTGGGCGCCAGCATCGCGGTGAACGGAGCGTGCCTCACGGCGGTCGAGATCACGGGCGATTCCTTCGCCGCCGATCTCGCGCCTGAAACGCTAGACCGAACTAATTTGGGCACGCTGTGTCCGGGCTCACGGGTGAATCTTGAACGTCCGGTGACGCCCACAACTCGGCTGTCTGGTCACATTGTCCAAGGTCACGTCGATGCGACCGGCGAACTGGTGGCGATCGATTCCATTGGAGACGGCAACTGGTGGATTCGCGTCCGCGTGCCGCAGGGCCTGGATCGTTACTTCGTTGAGAAGGGCTCGATCACACTCGACGGGATCAGTCTGACGATCGCCCGTTTGGAACCCGGCCCGGTGGTGAACGTGACGATCATCCCGCACACCTACGCGCACACGACGCTCGGCACGGCGAAGCCAGGCGACAAGATCAACGTCGAAGTGGACGTGCTGGCGAAACACGTCGAAAAACTTCTCGCGCGCAGCGCATGACACCCCGGCCGTTCGTCGAGCGGCACGCCAAGGATCTCGCGCCTGGTCGGGCTCTGGACCTCGCCTGCGGCACAGGATCTAACGCCGTGTGGTTGGCGCAGCGCGGTTGGCATGTCACCGCCGTCGATTGGTCGGCCGAGTCACTCGCACAAGTGCGACACGCTGCGCCCGCAGTCGAGACGCATCTTGCGAATCTAGAAGCGGGCGAGTTCGAGATCGGCGAGCAGCAGTGGGACCTAATCGTTGTCTCTCACTATCTGCAGCGCGATTTGTTTCCCAAGATCCTCCGCGGACTCAGGCCCGAAGGCCGTGCGATTGTGATCGTCCACATGTTCGAGCCGGGGCACGAGACGTCGCGATTCAGCGTCCAGCCGGGTGAACTCGGTCACCTGTTCGCTGGCGGTCGCATCCTCGTCTATGAGGAAGGGAACGCGCAGGGGCGCGCGACTGCCCGCATCGTTGTGCAGCCGGGATAAACTGAATTTTGGCTTCGAATTCTTCATCCTCCAGCAGGATCGTGTTCCTGGACTGGCTGCGCGGGACTGCGGCACTGATCATGCTGCAGGGACACGTCTTCCATTCGTTCACGCGTCTGGATCAACGCTCGCACGGCTTCTACATCTACTCGCAGTTCCTGGGCGGACAGGCCGCCGCAGTGTTCTTGTTCCTTACAGGGATTACGTTCGGCATGGGCATTGACCGGCGTTCGGATCTAGGCCCGTGGCATCGCGTGGGCGCGGCCTTGAAGCGAGCGCGTTACTTGTTCTTGCTCGCGATTCTGTTCCGGCTCCAGTTGTTTTTCTCCGGCTACCCGCACACGCGTCCGGAAGATTTGTTTCAGGTCGACGTGCTGAATCTGATGGGGGCTACGACCGGGTTATTGTCGCTGGTCGCGCTGGCGCGGGATCGCCTGAGCCGTTTCCGCTGGGCCGCGCTGTGCGGCATCCTGCTGGCCGGGTTGTCGCCGGTCATCTCTGACTTGGATACTTCGGGAGTCCCGCGCTATCTGCGCGATTATTTTGTTCCTGGTCAGTGGTTCTCCGTGTTTCCGTGGGGCGCGTTTCTGGCCTTTGGTGTAGCGGCCGGCAGTGTGATCCCGAGTGTCGACCGCACCGCATGGAACCGCGTGATGCAGTGGTGCGCCTTGTGCGGATTTAGCATGATCCTACTCGGGATGTATTGTTCGAGTCTGCCGTTTTCGATCTACCCGAGCGCAGAGTTCTGGGTGGACAGCCCTGCGCTGATCGCCTGCAAGATGGGCGCTACGCTGCTGATGGCTTCGGCTGCCTTTATTTGGACGGAGTACCTGAGTCCCGGCTTCAGCTTCGTGAGCCTGTTGGGCCGCACGTCGCTTGCCGTGTATTGGGTCCACATCGAGATTGTCTACGGGAACCTGTTCTGGTTCTATAAGGAACAATTGATGCCGTGGCAGAGCCTGATTGCCGCTGGGATTCTGATTGTCGCGATGATTGCGATGAGTTGGGTTCTGCAGCGTGTTCCCTGGCGGGAGTGGATCCGACGGAGGTCGCGGGCGGCGAAGCCGGTCGAGGTTGAGTTGACCGGCTCACAGCGCTAGTGGCGTTCAGCTTCTTTCGTGGGCTCGGCTTTGGGTGCTTCGGGTTTGCCCTTTTCCCCATGCTCTTCGCCACCGCGGCCTTTTTCTTCCCCGGCTGGCGCGGGGGGCGCGTTCTGGTATTTGACGATGACCGAAACTCGGCGATTGGACGCAGCGTCGGGAGCGTTGGGATCGCGCAGGTTGTGATCGGCGAAGCCGCGGACTTGTACGATCTGTCCGTGGCGTAGGCCGCTGGTCTCCATCAGGCGGCGAGCCGCGTTGGCTCGATCCGTGGACAACTCCCAGTTGGTGTAGTCGGCCTTGGCGCCGAAGGGCCGTGCATCCGTGTGGCCCTCGATCAGGAGATCGTTCGGCAACTGCCCTAGCTCTTCGGCCAGCTTCACGATCAACTCTTTGCCGGTATCGCTGGGTGCGGGGCTGCCGGATTGGAAGAACATACCGGTCTCGCTCTCGAGCAATTCGACACGCAGGCCGTCGCCGGTGACACTCATTTGCACGTTGTCCTTCAGCTTCTCGAAGTTTGGACTCTGCTTGAGCGCCTGTTCCAGCTTCTCCTTCAAGTTCGGCATGTCGTCTTTCTTGACGGCGAGGGCCTCGCCCGCGCCGACCGATGAACTGCCACGCTCTTTTCCCGTGCCGCTGGGATCGTTGAAATACGCGCTGACGGCTTCTTTCACCTGAGAACTGGAACTCAACAGCCACAGCACGATGAACAGCGCCATCATGGCGGTGACGAAGTCGGCGTAGGCGACTTTCCAGGCCCCGCCGTGATGGCCGCCGTGGCCGCCTTTCTTCTTGATGATGATGATGGGTTGCGTGTTCTGTTCGCTCATAGATCCCCGGCGCTAGGCCTTGTCTCCACCGCCGCCGCCACCGCGACAGGCTGTTTCCATCTCTTTGAACGAGGGCCGTAAATCGCCCGGCACGCTACGTCGCGCGAACTCCACAGCCAGAATTGGTGCGGAGCCCTTCACAAACGCGATGACACCCATACGCAGGCAACGCAGGTAGTCGCCGTCGGAATCGTTCATCTTGGTCATGTTCGCGGCTAGAGGGCCGAGGAAGCCATAACACATCAAAATGCCGAGGAATGTTCCGACCAGCGCCGCAGCGACCTTGTGGCCGATTTCTTCCGGCGGCCCACCGAGCGAGCCCATGGTGATCACGACGCCCAAGACCGCCGCGACGATGCCCAGGCCCGGCAGCGCGTCGGCCACTGTGCTGAGTGCCGCGATCGGCTGGGTGGCGTGGTGGTGATGCACCTCCATGTCCATTTCCATCATCTGGTCGAGATCAAAGGCCGGAACGCCGCCGCTGATCGCCATGCGCAGCGTGTCGCAGACGAAGTGCACCGCGTGATGATTTTTCAAAAACTTCGGATACTTGCTGAGGATCTGGCTTTTGGATGGATTTTCCACGTCCTCTTCCAGCCGCGCCATGCCCTGTTTGCGCGCCTGCATAAACAGCTCATTCAACATCTTGAGCGTTTCCAGGTACATCGCCTTGGTGTAGGGACTTCCTTTCAGGACGCCGATCAGCCCACCAAACACGCCTTTTACGGTCGATAGCGGGTTCGCTACCAGCAGCGTTCCCAGCGCCGCGCCTCCGATAATCACTAACTCCGCCGGCTGCACCAGAACCTCTAAGTTCCCGTGCTCCATCAGATACCCACCGATGACGGCGCCGATGACGACAATAATCCCGATGATCGCAAACATAGTTTGTCCTGAGCCCCCTCCCGGCATAGGGCCAACATGCACCTTATCGGACGGCACGGGCTGCGCTACACTCGAATATTCCGACCATGACTCTGACTATTCAGCATCAGGAGCACGACTCGACTTCGGCCACGATTCTCCTGGCCGGGCGTCTGTTGCTCGGGCCGGGTTGCCAACAACTGGAAGACCTGGTTGACTCTTTGATCGCCCGTGGGTTCCACCACCTGACGTTTGACCTGACCAACGTCACCCATATCGACTCCACTGGCATGGGACGGTTTATTGACGCCTATTCAAAGGTCCGCAACTCCAACGGTTCCGTGCACATGAAGGGCGCCGTCGGATCCGTGCGCGAGATGTTTCGTGTAACGCGATTGGACACAATACTCTCTTTTGATTCGTAGTTCCTTGCGACAATAGGAGAGACGATGCCGATCGAACGGTCCGAGACCCGCGTGCTGGTGGTGGACGATGAGGAGAGCCAGCGCACAGCCCTCGCGGGCATGATTCGGGTGTGGGGCTACACCGTGGAAACCGCCGCGGACGGGCAGGAAGCTCTTGAAAAACTCGCCACGTTCCCCGCGCACGTGATGGTCACCGACCTGAACATGCCGCGCCTGAACGGTGAGGATCTGATCAAAAAACTCCGTTCCGGCGACGTTACGCTGGTCGCTGAACCTCCTCAAGTGATCGTGCTGACGGCTCACGGATCGCTCGAAGCCGCAGTCAGCATGATTCATGAACTGGGTGCGTTCTGGTTCATCGACAAGCCAGTACAGACCCAAGCGCTGCGATTGTTGCTCGAACGTGCAACGGCCCAAGGGAAACTGGCCGCGCATGCCGAGCGGCTGGAACGTGAGCTCAGCTACCGGGGCGTCCTCGGCGATCTGGTGGGCCGCTCGCCCGCCATGCAGCAAGTGTTCGCGTTGATTCAACAAGTGGCCCCGAGCAAAGCTGCGGTATTAGTCACGGGCGAGAGCGGCACTGGCAAGGAATTGGCCGCGCGTGCGATTCATCAACTGAGCCCCCGTCGCGGTGGACCCTTTGTCGCCATCAATTGTGCCGCGCTGCCTGACACGTTAATGGAGAGCGAACTGTTCGGCCATGAGAAGGGTGCGTTCACGGGAGCCGTGGATCGCCGGGCTGGATGTTTCGAGCTGGCGCAGAACGGTACTGTGCTGCTGGATGAGATCGGCGACATGCAGTTGGCCACGCAAGCGAAGTTACTGCGCGTTTTGGAAGACCAACGTGTGCGTCGCTTGGGCGGCAAAGGCGAGATTCAGTTAGACGTGCGCGTGATCGCGTCGACGAATGCGCCGCTCGAAGCCGCCATCCGGGAAGGGAAGTTCCGCGAGGATCTGTTCTATCGCTTGAACGTGTTCCCCATTCCGCTGCCTCCGTTGCGTGAGCGCAAGGAAGACATCCCGTTGCTGGTGGAAGCTCTGCTGGCTGACATGAACAAGAAGCATGGCACGCGTGTGACCGACGTCTCGCCTGATGTGATCGCTCGGCTGAAAACGCACGATTGGCCGGGCAATATTCGTGAGCTCCGTAATATGATGGAGCGCGCGGCGATCATCGCGGGCGAAGGCACGGTGCAACTGTCGCATCTTCCGGGCAGCATCGGATTCTCGTCGCACGCACCTGCTGGTTCTGTGGTGCCGTCGGCGGCGGCCTCCGATCCCACGGCGCTCCATCTGCCGGTCGGATCAACCATCGAAGAGGCCGAACGCGCGTTGATCGAACTCACGCTCACCCACACGGCGAACAATCGCACGCGCGCTGCGGAGATGCTGGGCATCAGCCAGAAAACGCTGTTCAACAAACTGAAGGAATACGCCACGCATCCCGGCGAATAATTCCCCATGTCGCTTCGTCTGCGCCTCGTCCTGCTGACATTGATCCTGGTGTCACTGGTCGCGGTGGTCCTGTCCGCTCTGCAGATGCAGGCTCTGGTGGATTCGCTCTCGCAGGATACGGTCAGCCGTGCGGAGCTTGCCGGGCGTCAAACCAGCGCGTTTATCATCGACCAAATTCGTATCCATGCCGCCGAATATCCGGTGGCGGAGACAACGCAGGGCACGGTGGAGCAATGGGGCTCGATTGTTATGACGGATGCGGACCTCCCGATCTTTCTGTCATCGGTGACCCAGATCTCGGATGCCTTCCTCGAGATCAACATCGCCGCCAAGGATGGGAAGATTCTGGCGTCGAACACTCCAGGCGCCCAGGGCACTCTGCTGCACCGGCGCGAGTTGTTCACCACTTGGAGTAAGTTGCCCTGGTACCAGCGAGTTTACGATTTGCTGAGCCGGCGTCCGGATTGGGAGTTCTCGCCGCGGCCGATCGGAATCGCCGAGGCCGATGAAACGGTGCTGGAGATCCAGATCGTGATGTCGAGCCTGTTGGCCCGCAACAGCCTGCTGCCTCCTCTGCAGCGCTTGGCGACGATCCTGGCGCTGGCCCTGCTGCTGTCGCTGATCGTGACGCTATTAGCCACGCACTCGGCGCTGCGACCGTTGCAGCGCATTGAACGCACCATTGATCGCATCACGCAGGGTAACTTTCGCGCCGGTGAATCCGATGGGCACCTGGCCAAGGAATTTCAGGCCGTCGAAACCAAACTGGATTTGTTGGGCCAGCAGATGATTGGCGCGCGGGAGAAAACGACTACTCCGCGCAATCTGGATGTGTTGATGGAGCGTGTGGCCTCGCAATTGGATGTGGCGACACGCTTGTCCGCCATCAGCCGCCTGTCGAGCGGCGTGGCGCATGAAATCAAGAATCCGCTGAACGCGATCCTGCTGAGGCTCGATTTGTTGAAAGTCCGGCTTGGAGATTCGGATGAAGAGGTGATGCAGGAGCTGGAGGTGTTGTCCAGAGAAGTCCTTCGCCTGAATCGCGTGGTGACGACATTTCTGGACTTCTCTCGTCCGGTGGAGGTGCACTTCGAGGATCTGGATCTGGGCGGGCTGGTGCGCGAAGTAACGGAACTGATCCGCCCGCAGGCGGCGGTAGGCAAGATTGAGGTCACCTGCGAAGTCCCGGCCGAGCCCGCGATGATGCGTGGCGATCCGGACCTATTGAAACAGGCCGTCCTCAATCTGGTTACCAACGCGGTGGAAGCGATGTCTCCGAACGCAGGTAAGTTGGGCGTGCGTGTCACGCGATCCGCCGACCACTGGCTGTTGGAGGTGGCTGACAACGGCCCTGGGATCCCTCCCGCGCTGCGCGACAAGGTGTTTCAGTTGTACTTCACCAGCAAGGCCAAGGGCAGTGGCATCGGTTTAGCGATGACGTATCGGGCGGCGCAGTTGCATAATGGTACTATCAGTTTCTCCAGTGAGAGCGGCCGCGGGACGACGTTCCGTTTGGAACTTCCCGCCCTAGTAGCGCAGGTTTGACACCGCATGTCTGATCCCAAGCAACGCCGCACCGGTCGATCCACCAACGCTGCACTCTGTGCGGTGCTGGCGGGTTCGCTGGTGACTTCGGGCTGTTTCTTTGGGAAGAAGAAACCGGCGAAGGTGTTTACGCCTCCTCCGGTGACTGCGAAGGTCCCGCCTACGCCTACGCCAACTGTGGTGACCGAGACGCTGCCGGAAACCGAGTCGAACGTCGAGGGCGGTACGACGATGCCGGCGCCGGTGGCGACTCTGCCGCCTGCTCCGCCAAAGCCGCTGCCGCCGAAGGTGGTGGCTCCCGCGAAGCCCGCGCCCGTTGTGGTGGAAACTCCTGCACTGCCGGCACCCAGACCCACCACGATTTTTAGTGCGGAAGAGCGCCGGCGGCTGACTCAGGAATTGGACGACCGGTTGGACCGTGTCCGGAAGGCGTTGGCCCGAGTGGAAGGGAAATCGCTCTCCGGGGACCTGATCGCGCTGGCCAACAACGCGCGAGCGTTCCTTACACAAGCAGAGCAGGCGCGAGCACAAGACCTGGTGACGGCTGTCAACCTGGCGAAGCGTGCAGATCTCTTCGCCGCGGATCTTGTATCGCGCCTACCCTGAAGGCCGCCGGGTCGGAGGGGCCGACGGCCAACTCGAAACCCGGCCCCTTGCGAGGCCGGGCATAACTCAAACGAATTGGACTACTTGGCGGCCGAGAGTGCGGCCACTTCCGGCGTGAACAAGCGGACTTCCACGCGGCGGTTCTGCTTGCGGCCGTCACGGGTCTTATCGTCACCCACCGGAGCCGTGTAGCCCGAACCCATCAGGTTCACCTGGTGCAGTGGAACCTTGTGTTCGTTGATCAGGTAGCGGGCGACGGTTTCGGCGCGCTTCTGGCTGAGAACTTCGTTCGCTTCGGCCGAACCGGTCTTATCCGTGAAGCCCTGGACTTCGACGACGTAGCGGGTGTTGCCCTGCAGCTTGGCGGCGAAGGCATCGAGAGCGGCTTTGGCGTCCTTGTCGAGCGTGGACTGGTTGGTCTTGAACAGCACCGTCTCGCTACCCTTCTGGGTCAGCTTAATGGTCTGATCGACCTTCTGCGACAGCGTGCGCTCCACTTCATTGGCGCGCGTCATGCTGTTGTTGGCGGCGGTCATCGCGTTGCCCGCGGCTGTACCCGCGCCATCAGCGGTGCGCTGGGCGGCAGTGGCGGCTTCGGCGGCGCGCTGGGCGGCCGTCCCGGCGTTCCCGGCCTTCGTGTCCACGTCGGTGACGCGTTCATTGGTGCGCGACAGGCTGGTCTGCAGCTGGTCGATTTCCTGGCCTTGCGTGGTGATCAGTTTGTCCTGATCGGCGTTCTTGGTTTCGGCCGTGGCTACGCGCGCTTCCACGGGAGCCATGGTTTTGGCGACATACTTCTTCGTCGCGCAACCCGTACCCGCCAGCGTCATCGCCAACACACCGGTAAACATCAAAGTCTTGTTCATTTTGTTTCTTTCTCCTCCTCTGGTTTTACCCAGACCCCTTTTCTTCTTTTAAATTTCGATCCGGCTCCGCGACCGATTTACCAGCCGTTTGACTTGTCCCCCAGTCGCGGAGGCCGAAGCCCGCGGGAGCAACCACGGGAAGTCGTAAAAACTTGCACACTTCAAGCTGATCGGTAGAAATTACTGAGTGGGCGACGGAAGTTTTTTCCGAAGTCTGCTCCCACCCCCCTGTTTCTACTTGCCAGCGAGGCTCACACCTTACCTAGACGCATCTTAAGGGCCAAACTCGGTAGCTGCGGCTTTGAACCTACGACTTGGCCCGCTGAACGGCTTCGACCAAGGCCGGGACGACCTCAAAGAGGTCTCCGACGATGCCGTAATCTGCGACCTCAAAGATCGGCGCGTTCGGATCCTGATTGATAGCGACGATTGTTTTGGAGCCCTTCATTCCTACTAAGTGCTGAATTGCTCCGGAGATACCGACTGCGAGGTAAAGTTTTGGAGTAACTGTCTGCCCGGAGCTGCCAACCTGACGCTCCATGGGGAGCCAGCCCGCGTCACAAATGGGGCGCGATGCGGCCAGTTCGGCGCCCAGTGCGTCGGCTAGTTTTTGGACGACAGGGATGTTGCCTTCGTCCTTGATGCCGCGACCGACGGAAACAATGACCGGGGCGGCAGTCAGATCTACCGCACGGGTGGACTCGCGGAACGGTTTTTCCGGATTCTGTCGCGGCTCGACGGCCGGCGTCAGGGAGATGGTCTCGGGAGCTTCGGCTTCGACCGGAGGGAACGCCCCGGCCTGGACTGAAACGAAGTGCGGTCCGTCGCCGGTGGCGCGGACGTCGGAGTTGAGCTTGCCCTGGAACAACTGGCGGACGAAGACCGGGGAGCCGGAGTCAACCCGGGCGGCGATCACGTCGCTGATCAGCACTTTCCGGAAGCGGGTAGCCAGCTTGGGAGCCCAATCGCGGGTCTGGTAGGTATGGGCGAAGACCACCAAGGCGGGGTTCGTGGCTCGGGCGTGGGCCTCATAGGCCGCAGTGAAGCCATCGGCGGTGTAGGTGAGGTCGGCGGGGATGGTGGCTGCGGTGAGCGGCACGCCCAGCGCGGCGGCGAACTGGCGGCCTGCGGTGAGGGCTTCGCCGGCCATGCGGTGGCCGGCTTCCAGAACAACCAGGACGCTCATAGGACGCGGGCCTCGAATTTCAGTTTTTCGACCAACTGCGTGGCGGCTGTCTTCGCATCCCCGGTGAAGATCTGTGCCTGCTTGGACTTCTGCGGCGCGTAGACTTTCTCGATCACGGCGGTCGATGCGGCCGGTGCGGCGGGCTGCACGACGCGAATCTCTTTGCTCTTGGCCTTCTTGATGCCCATCAGTGTCGCGTAGCGCAGCTTGTTCAGGCCGCTCTGGATGGTGAGCACGGCGGGCAGCGGCATCTCAATATTCTGGAACCAGCCGTCTTCGAGCTCGCGCCTCACGCGCAGGGTGTCGACGTCGATTTCCACCTGCATGATGATGGTCGAACTCGGGAAGTCGAGGAGTTCGGCGAGTACCACACCGGTTTGGCCGTAGCCGAGATCGTCGGACTGGAGGCCGGTGAGGATGAGGTCCGCAGTTTCATCGCGCAGCGCGTCGGCGAGCATTGTGGCTGTCTGCAGCGTATCAAGCACCGCGTCGGTTTCGACATGAATGCCGCGGTCGGCACCCTTCGCCAGAGCCTCCCGAATCGACTGCTGGGCACGTTCCGGCCCGGCGCACACAACGATCACTTCACCGCCGTGTTTTTCACGCAACTGGAGCGCTTCTTCGAGCGCGTAGGCGTCGGGTTCGTTGATCTCGTAACCCAGGTTGGCTTCGTCGACCCACAGGCCAGATGCCGCAGGCCGCAGCGACGAGTCGCGCTGCGGGACCTGCTTTATCGCAACAATGATCTTCATTTATTCGGAGTATTTCTTAAACACCAGCGAGCCGTTGGTGCCGCCAAAGCCAAAGGAGTTCGACAGAGCGTACTCAATCGCCATGGGACGCGCGACGTTGGGGACGTAGTCCAGGTCGCACTCGGCATCGGGGTGGTGCAAGTTGATGGTCGGCGGCGCGATCTGGTCGCGGATCGCCAACGCCGTGATGCCGGCTTCCAACCCACCCGCGCCACCCAGTAGGTGACCGGTCATGGATTTAGTGGAACTGACGGCAACCTTCGAAGCATAGTCGCCCATCACGCGGCGCAGGGCGCGGGTTTCGATGACGTCGCCCAGCGGCGTGGAGGTGCCGTGCGCGTTGACGTATTGAACTTGATGCGGCTCAATGCCAGCGTCTTTGATGGCGTTGCGCATGACGCGGAAGCCGCCGTCCCCATCTTCGCAAGGCGAAGTGATGTGATAGGCGTCACCGGACATACCGTAACCCACCATTTCCGCGATGATTGGAGCGCCGCGGCGTTTGGCATGTTCGTATTCTTCCAGGATCAGAATGCCGGCGCCTTCGCCAATGACGAAGCCGTCGCGATCCTTGTCCCACGGGCGCGAAGCCGTACCGGGATCATCGTTGCGCTGGGAAAGCGCGCGCATGGCTCCGAATCCACCGACGCTCATCGGCGTGATGGCGGCTTCGGTACCACCGCAGATCATGATGTCGGCATCACCGCGCTGGATCAGGCGGAACGAATCGCCCACCGCATGCGCGCCGCTGGTGCAGGCCGTTGCGGTGGCAGAGTTCGGACCCTTGGCTCCGTTGCGAATGGAGACGTGGCCCGACGCCAGGTTGATGATGGTGGCCGGGATAAAGAACGGGGAAATGCGGCCCGGACCCTTCTCCAGAAGATTCTTGTGCTCGCGCTCGATCACTTCGAATCCGCCGATACCGCTGCCGATGTAGACACCGGCGCGTTCGGCTTCTTCGGGATCGATCTTAAGCTTGGCGTGCTCCATCGCAAAGTCCGCCGCCGCAATGGCGAACTGGATGAAGCGGCCCATCTTCTTGATCTCTTTTTTCTCGATGTACTGGCCGGGATCGAAGCCTTTGACTTCACCTGCGATGCGGCAGTTAAACTCCGTCG
>CANIIC010000067.1 GCA_947467395.1 Bryobacterales bacterium | reverse complement strand
GCAGAACCGCCAGCTCGCCAACATCCTCGACAACATGATCGCCGCCCGCCGTCTGCCCGCGATGGTGGCCGTCATGGTCGCCAACGGTGGAGCCGAACGGAGCCTCGAATACGACACCGTCACCGCGACTTTCGCCGATTTCGTCGAGACCGAAGTGCTCCCGCGCGTGGAGAAGGAAACCGGCGTGAAGTTGACCAAGGATCCCGAAGGACGCATGACGTACGGCGGCAGCTCCGGTGCGGCGATGGCGATGACCATGGCCTGGTTCAAGCCCGAGCTGTACCACCGCATTCTGTCCTACCCCGGCACCTTCGTCGACCTGCAGCGCGGTCCCCAAGCTCCGCATGGGGCGTGGGAATATCACGAGAACTTCTTCAATAACAGCCCCGTTCGCCCCTACCGCATCTGGATGCACGTCTCAGAGAATGATCTGGGCGCGAACTCCGCCTCCGCCGATCGCCGCAACTGGGTGATCGCCAACCAGCGCCTCGCGGGCGTGCTCAAGGCCAAGGGCTATCACTACCAGTTCGTCTACGGGAAGAACGCGGGCCACGTGGATTCCAAGGTGATCCGCCAGACCTTGCCGCAAGCGCTCGAATACGTTTGGCAAGGGTACAAGCCCGGAAAGTAGCTGCTTGTCCGCGGACCCGAGTCCGGTCTAGCCGGCCGCTACGCGCCGCTCGGCCTTCCGCCCTTCGTCGTGAATACGGAGCCTCGATGCGCCCTGCTGCTCGGTTGCTCCGTCTCCGTCCAGGCCATCCGCGCCTACTGGCTCGCGATCACCTTGGGAGCCCTCGCAGACCGATTCCTCCGCTCGCGCGTGCAAGCCGACGCTCCGCCACGAATGTAACGGAGTGCCGGCTGCGGGTCTGTCAATTGAAGAACGTCTAGTGGCGAAGCTGCGTGGCGAATTCGTCCGTCTCGTACACTTCGCAATTGGCGCGTTCCGGAATAATGCCGTCGCCGGTGGCGGGCCGCAGGATGCGCGTCGGCACCACCCACGGCTCGATGAACGACTCCGGATCTTCCACCGTGATGTCGTAGCGAAGCTCATTTCCCACGCGCGTGAACTTCTCCACGATGTGCATGTCGGAGGAATGGAACAGGCCGCCGCGACCCAACCACGTCGTATCCACGAAGGACGTGGAATCAATCACGAGCGTATCGCCTTCCCACTTTCCGATGCTGTAGCCGTAGTACGTCGCTTCAACCGCCTTCTGCGCGTTGCGCGCGCGTCCGTCGGTGGGGATGTCGCGGAATTCCGTATTCCCGCCGCCGTAATCCGCATACTGGCCGTAGAAGAAGATCACGTCTTTGTCGGTCTGGATGATCCGCCGCGGCGTGCCTTGCCGCGGAAGTCCCAGCGGCTGACACGTCATGACCGGATCGTACTTATTCGTCCACTGATCCAGTTCCTGAATCTTGTCCCAGAACTCGGGCTTGTAATTCGGACGGCTCGGGCCAAAGCGCGAAGGCGAGATCCACTCATAATCCACCCAGAAGTTGTCTTGCCCGGTTTTGCAGCCGACGTCGGGGCTGATGCCCCCACCCTTCACCTGCGTCGGACCACACCGGCGGGTGCCGCTCCCTGTGACCGGAAGCGGGGGAGCGCTCCAGTTTCCCGTCAGATCCGGCTTCCCATTGGCGAGTCGCGGAGTCGCGGCCGCGACCGTCGGCGGAGCCGGGGCGCCCACATTCAGCGTCCAGTTGGGAGCCTGAACCGTTGGCTTCACCGCCGCCTTCACGCTGGCCGGAACCGGCATCACCACGTACATCTGTCCGGTTTCCGTCAGCGTGGTCGTAATGTCACGCACCACGGTGCCGTTCTTGCGTTCCGTCATCTTGCCCGCGTAAAACGCCTCGGCCGGATTCAGCGGATTGTTGAAGTCCCGATAATCGCTGTAGGTGAAGTCGTACGTGTTCGATCCTTGCTTCACCACGACATGCTCTGGCATGAACTTCGCGTCGAGCGTGGCCGTCGCCGTTGCATTGGGAACGCCCGGAATCGGGAACGTCACCACCGGCTTGTTGCCTTCCCACACCACCGACGTCTTCCCGGCCTTCGCGACGTCCGCCGGCACCCGTTGGGGCCGAGGCGCCATTTCCGGCGGATCACTGATCCCCGCCATCGCAGCCTTGAACGCGCCCTGCGGACCCGCCCACAGGCGAATCATCCGTTCTTCGACAGTGGCGGGCATCGGCGTTGCCTTGCCTTTCCCCGCGACCAGCTCGGCGCCAGGAATATCTTCGTTCCACGCATACGCTCCACTCAGGACTTCGACATTGGAGCAGGCCTGGCCATTGGGCCGCGTACCCGTGTACTGAATCCGCTCGCCTGACGTCTGGTAGCTGATGCTGGTCCGATACTTCGATACATTGCAGGGCTGCCCGTCTGCTTGAACGGTGCCCTTGCCCTGGTATTCCAGCGACATGATGAGGTCGCGTTCCTCGCTGCTCCGGAGCATGCCCATATACCAGGCCCAGTTGAACAGGACGGATTTCAGGTCCTTCGCGCCGGGTGCGGGCGTGTACAGCTGCGCCGCGCCGCCAGCTTGTCCAGCACCTCCGCCTTGTGCAAAAGCCGAGGATGGCGCGCTGACCGCCAGGGCGACCGCGATCGCAAAACTTGTCCCCAAGGTTCTTCGTAGAACAGCCATGATGAGCCCCCTTCTTCGTTCAATCGTTTGAGCTACCGGCGGAGATCCTCGCATACCGATCGGCTGAAGAGTTTATCACGATTGGCGGTGCATCGCATCGAGCCGCCCCTTGGCGTCCCTCTTATACTGGGAAGAACTCATGGCTGCCCTCATTGACGCAATCGACATCAAGCGCAAGATGTACTTCGAGCACGAAAACACGCCCTACCTCTGCACCGACGTGGAGATCAGTTCCCCCACCGCGCGCGGCGGGCAGACGCTCGTGCGCCTCAAAATGCGCAACCTGCTTACCAGCGCCGTCTTCGAGAAGACCTTCAAGGCCGGCGAAAAATTCAAAGAGCCCGACCTCGTGATGACGCCTGCATCCTACCTCTATAGCGATGCCGACGGCTCGTACTTCATGGACCAGACCAGCTTCGAAACCCTCTCACTTTCCACCGAAGTGATGGGTAAGGCTCTGGACCTGCTGCTTGAAGGCACAATCGTCCACTTGCACATGTACAACGGGAATCCGATCAGCCTCGACCTACCGACCTTCGTGGAACTCGACGTCACGTATTGCGAACCTGGCGTCCGCGGCGATACATCGAGCGGCAGCGTCACCAAACCCGCCACGCTCGAAACGGGCCTCGAGATCAAGGTTCCCCTGTTCGTCAAGCAAGGCGAGAAGGTGAAAGTCGCTACTGAAACCCGCGAGTTTGCGGGCCGCGTGTAGGCTCACAGATTGTGATCGTCCACGACGCGGCCAACCATCGATTTGAAGCCGAGCTGCCCGAAGGCACCGGCTTCCTCGACTACCGCATTCAGGGCGACCGCATCTATCTGGTCCACGTCGAAACCCCGCCCGCTGCTCGAGGGCAAGGGCACGCCGCCGCGATCACCAAAGCCGCGCTGGAGTGGGCGGTGGAATCGAAGCTCAAGATCGTCCCGATCTGCCCGTTCACCATCTCCTACCTGCGCCGTCACCCGGAATACGAGCACTAACATTCCGCGCGGTTCGGACGATAAGGATCGCATGATCGACCTAGCCACGCCGCTGGCCGGGATGCAGAAGGTCGAAGCCAGCCTGAACCGCACCGCCGCACGCCTCGCCACCGCAGTTGATCCGGCTGCCGATGCTGTGGATCTGAGTACAGAGGCGGTCGCGATGCTGTCCGCCAAGACCGCGTTCCAGGCCAATGCAAACGTGTTGCGGACGGAGGTGGAACTCAGCCGCAACCTTATCGATATGTTGGGTTGAAAAAGGGCGGGGAACTACTTCATTTCGGCAAACAAGCCGTCCAACGACATCTGTTTGTTCATGGCGCCCCAGCCGTAGTTCGCCGTCATGAACGCCATCACGTCGTCCTTCGATTTGCCCGAACGAATCTGCGCCTTCGCGGCGTCGGCCTGCGCCGCCACTTTGTCGCGCCACGCCTTCAGCCCGGCTTTGTCGCTCACCGGGCCATGCCCCGGGATCACCTTGTCAAAGTCCAGCTTCAACACCTGATCCAAGGTCGCCGCCCACTCGGCCAAGCTTCCACCATTTGCGTAGTCGATCAACGCCGAATTCGCCATCAGATCACCCGTGTGGATCACGCGACGCGCGGGGAAGTAAATCACGGCATCGCCGTTGGTGTGCCCGCGACCATAGTGATGCGCGATCACTTCCTTGCCGCCCAACACCACCTGAGCTTCATCGGCAAACGCGATCCGCGGCACGCCCGCCTGCTTGCCCTTCACCATGTTCGCGCGGGCGTTCTTGTGCAGCAGGATCTCCGCGCCGCTCGCCAGCATCTTCGGATTTCCGCCGCTGTGGTCGCTGTGATGGTGCGTGTTGATCACGTACTTCACGGGCTTGTCGGTGACCTTTTTGACGTTGGCCATGATCTCGTCGAAGTGCTGCTCGAACTTATCGTCGATGACGATCGCGCCTTCGTCGGTGACGTATACGCCGACGTTGCCCGCGCCGCCGCCGTCGATGTCGTAGATGTCGTCGGCCACCTTCACCAGGTTGAACGCCACCGGAGCCTGCTTGCCTTGCTGCGTGTATGCCGCGAACGCGCCTGCCAAAGCCAGCGCGATGCCCGAAAGCCGAATGCCGAGAGTCTTCGTCATAAGATTCTTACCAGTCTACTTCGCGCGCTTGCCCTTCGTGGGAGTGGGCTTAGCCTTTGCCGCGGCGGGACGCCGCATTTCCGCAGCCCGCGCGAGCGCCGTCGGCGTATCCTCATCGCCCGGATACGCCTTGGCAAACGCATCGTACTCGCGAGCCGCTTCGGCGCGCTTGCCCAGGTTCCCCAACTGCTCGGCCTTCTGGAACTGGGCCTGTTTACGCATCGGATTGTCGCCGAACTGCTCCAGTACCCGGTCGTAGGCCTTCAGCGCATCGTCATACTGTTCGTTCTTGGCGTACAGCGATCCCATCTCGAACACTGCCATCGGGGCCTCAGGAGCCATCGGGAACTTCACCGCGATCTCATTGAATGCTCCCAGCGCGATCTCTAGCTTGCCCGACAACTTGTCGCGCTGCGCGGCCGAGAACAGCAACGCCGCAGGATCGCCGGCCGGAGCATCCGGAGTCGCCGCCGTCGCCGCAGGCTGTGTCGTTAGCAACCGCACCGCCGCAGCCAGGTCCGTCAGCATGCTCTCGATCTTGTCCTGTTTGCCGCGCATCGTGGTCAGCGCCGCCTGCATCCCGGCCACGCTACCCGATACGTCCTCAACATCCGTCTTCAACACCGACATCGGTTCGAACACGCGCCGTTGCTGCTCGGTTTGGTTGGTCTTGAGCGATTCCTGAATCGCCGCCATCTCCGCTGTCAGCTTCACGTTCGCATCGGCCAACTGCTTCAACAGCGTCTCCACCTGCGCCGACCGGCCTTCCTGACCGGTCTTCAGTTCATCCAGCTTGCGGTTGACCTCGTAAATATCCCGCTGCACCGCGAGAATGTCCTTGTTCTGCCCGCTTGCCGGGGCCGGAGCATACAACAGCCCGGCCAGCACTACCCCCGCCAGCGTCCATACCGTGAACTTCATAGGTGTCTCTCCCTCTTCCCTTTATACGCGAATCGCGGCTCCGGTCAACGAACGTCGACACGGAACCGCGACTGTAAAGGATCGGATGTTTCTACTGAACTTGCGACAAATGCGCCCGGCGATTGCGCTGCCAGCACGCTTCATTCGACTCGCGGCACACCGGAGCCTCTTCACCGAAGCTGATCGTGCGCAACCGGTTCGACGGTACGCCCAACTGCACCAGCGCATCGCGAGCCACCAGCGCGCGCCGATCCGCCAGACCCAGGTTGTATTCTGCCGACCCGCGCTCATCCGCGTGGCCTTCGATGACGAAGTTCACCCGAGCGTCCGCCGCGAAAATCCGCTTCAGCAGGTCCGCATCCGTGTTCACCGCGCGACGCGAATCGTCTCGCAGATCGCTCATGTCGTAGTCAAAGTAGATGTCCTGCAATTGCGAGGTGAGCTCGCGCACCAGCGCCGCCGAATCCTGCGTCACAGGCGGCTTCGCCGTTTCCACTGGACGCGGAGCCGTCACTTCCACCGTCACCGTTCGCGTATCGGACAGCGTGCCGTGGCGCGCAATGATGGCGTACGTGGTCGTCGCCGTCGGGAACAACTGCCGGTTTCCCGACGCGGTGACCGTGCCCACGCCCTGATCGATCGTCACCGTCTCCGCGTTCGTCGTCGCCCAGCGCAGCGTGATTGCCTGGCCCCGTTCCACGCGCGCCGGTTCCGCCGTGAAGCTGTCGATGCGCGGTGTGGCCGTCAGCGCCGGCCGGTTGAGCTGCACCGTGCTCGCTTCCTTCACCGGAGCCGCCTGCGGAGCCACCGGAGCCGTCTTCTTCTTACAGGCGGCCGTGAAGGCCAGCGCGATCGCCAAAACAACCAGTTGTGTCCGTCTCATTGTTGCTTTGTTCTCCTCAGTTCGTACCCTTGGTCCATACCGGCTGCTGGTTGTCGCCATCGCTGGTCAACTGCTTGACCCGCTTGCCATCGGCCAGCATCGTGAAAATCTGCCTGTTGCGGCCCCGCTGATTCGCGTACACCAGATGCGTTCCATCCGGCGCCCAAAACGGGTTCTCGTTCGAACCATTCTGCCGCGTCAATTGTACAAAGTCTTTGGTGGCCACATCCATAATGAAGATATTGAAATTTCCTGGATCGTAGCCGCGCGTCCACGCGAACGCTACTTTCTTCCCATCCGGGCTCCACGAAGGATTCGCCACATCGCCTTCGCCCGTCGTGATCATCTCCACGCCACTGCCGTCGATGTTCATCTTATACAGTTGCGGATGTCCCGTGCGGCCCGAAATGAACAGTACTTCCTTGCCGGTCTTCGGGTTGATGCGCGGCGAAAGTTCGATCGCCCGGGCATTCGAAATCCGTTGGCGATCGCCGCCGTCGATATTCGCGGCCACAATTTGCAGCGGGCTCTCGTTAATCACCATGCTGAACCACAGCTTCTTGCCGTCCGGCGCAAACTCGGGCGTCGCAATCGTCGACGTCACCGGATTCACGAACGTCATCTGCCGCCGCGTCTCCGTGTTGATCACGCGCAACTGCCAGCTTTGATTCGCCATCGTCGCGTAGGCCACCATCTTGCCGTCTGGCGAGACAGTCGGCATCTTCGAAATCGAGCGATGACTGGTCATCCGCTGCTGATTCTGGCCGTCGTAATCCATTGACCAGATCTCCTGATTGCCGCTGCGGTCCGACACGAAGTAAATCTTCGACCCCGCCAGGCTCACCGCGCCCAGCTGCTTCAAGATGTCGGCCGCGTACTCGTGCGCGATCTTGCGAGCCCCGTCCTGGGTCGTCGGTCCGAAGTACGTGTTGCCGAACGCCTGCGCCGTGCGTAGGTCGGCCAGACCCGGCAGCAGCAGCCACCCGCGCAGCACCAGATCTGTGCCGTTCACATCCACATTCCCGATGCCCAGGTAGTTCGCACTCACCGGGGGGCCGGACCAATCGGTCAGCCACATGCCCTGCCGCACCTGTGTTCCGTTGATCACAGTGGGCGGTTTCAGATCGGTGGGCGCCTGCGGCACATCCAGTGGATAGTTGGTCTTGGCGACCATGTCCAGGATCCCCGCGTCCGCCAGGTCGTTCCACACTGTTTCGTTGAACGTGTTCATCAAGGGAGCTGCCGCGCCCTTGCCACGGAAGTCCGGCACCGCGATGCGCGACTTATCGCCCGCCACAATCACGCCAATAATCTGCGCCGTTAGGTGCGTCACTCCGACGTACAACCCCAAGGCCGTCATCATCATCAGTGCAATGGAGCGTGTCTTCATCGTTTCAACTCAAAAGTGAATTCCACGGTGGCCGAACTCTTGTCATACTCTGCTGGCAACGGTGGATACGTGGCTTCTTCCACTGCCGATTGGACAGACAAATCCAGTGACGGAATCCCGCTCTTGCGAATCAACCGCACGTTGGTGGCCTTCCCGTCACGTTGTAGATCGAACCGCACGGTCACCGGAGGACCATTCTTCACCGACCGGTCGACATCCTGCACGCGCCACTTGGTCCGCGTGATTTCCTGAATCTGAGCCGCGTACGCGCCGAACCGCGTCCCCAGCGTCGTGTTCATCCCGACGCCGATCTGCCCCGATCCGGCCGCCGCCGAATACAGTGAACTGGATACCGCCTGCGAACTCTTGGTCGTCAGCTGATTCGAGGCTACTTCATCGAAGCTCTTCAGCCGAGGTTTCATCACCAGCGGTTGCTTGGTCTGCTTCTGCTTCGGCAGCAGCGAGACGGCATCGTCCGGTTCCGGCTCCACCTGCTTCTTCGGTTGCGGCTTCTCTTCCGGCTGCTCCTGCGGAGCTTCAATCTCGGAATCGTTCGCCACCGGATTCTGTGGACCGCGGCTGGGCAACGGGATGCTGGCTACCGCTTCAATTCCGACTGTTGCGCCGCCTGCATTCGGATCCCCGAATGCCTCGCCCTTGCCGAACCACCACGCGTACCCGGCCAACCCTCCCACCAGAGCCACGTGCAATACCAGCGAGCGCGTGAACGCACTCCCAATCTTGTCTTGCGCGTCGTCCCATGTGGCGGAGTTTGCAGTCATCGCTACTTCCGGATCGTCTCGGCCTTGGTCACCGTCTTCACTTTCAGCTTAGCCTCCCCCAATGCCGCCACAACTTGCAGGTATTGTTCCACTCGGACATTCTTGTCCGAGCGCAGGTAGACTTCGGTCGCCTTCGGATACTGCCGCCGCAATTCCGCAGCGATGGTATTGATGTTGGTGGGTTTGTCCCGGACGTAGGTCTTGCCGTTGGTGTCGATCGAAACAATCGGCGCATCTTCCACGGACGTGGATGCGCTCTTCACTTTGGGAACTTCGATTTCCAGGCCGAACTCCATCGCGCTGGCTGTCACCATGAAGATGATCAGCAACACCAGCACGACGTCGACCAGCGGCACGACGTTCATTTCCGACATGCTTCCGCCCGAGCGCCATCTACCGCGCCCACGCCCGCCGCCAGAACCCATCCCGGAAAACGCCATTGGTTCTTCCTCACCGCTCGACGAAATTGCGTTCGGTTACGTTCATGAACTCCAGCGCGAAGTCGTCCATGCGCTGGCCCATCTCTTTAATCGCGTTGCCGAAGTAGTTGTACATCACCGCCGCCGGAATCGCCGCGAACAGACCCAGCGCCGTCGTGAACAACGCTTCGCTGATGCCCGGACCCACGGCGCTGATGCTGGCCGCGCCGCTTGCGCTGCCCAGCACCTGGAACGCATCGATGATGCCCACCACCGTGCCCAGCAGCCCGATGAACGGACACACTGCCGCGATGGTCGCCAGCCAGCTCATGTTCTTTTCCATGCGGGCGACTTCATCATTGACGCCCAGCTGCAGGCTCCGCTCCAGCGCGATTAGATTGCGGATCGTCGAGTGCGCGTTCACCTGCCGCGCGACTTCGGCGTAACCGATCTCAAACACACCCGCCATCGGAGCCGCCTTGTACTGCGCCACAGCAGTCGCCATGGCCTCCAAAGGGTTCTTGCGGAAGGCGTCCAAAAAACGCCGGTTCGCGTCATGCGCCGCACGGAAGGCTCCGAACTTGGAGAAAAATATCGTGAAGGAGAACAGTGAGAAGCCCAGCAGGACCGCCATCACTGCCTTGGGGACCGGGCCCGCGTCCCCGATCATGCTCCAGAAATCCACTTGCGCCAGGATGCTGATCAACAGGATCTACCTTTCTCGCCCAGGGCTTCCATCCCCCCATTTTACGCCCCTAACCTATGAAACATGCAAGCGAAATAATGTTTCACAGTCTTGTGACCTTGCTCCTGCTAGAATCGAGTTCAGTCCCTGCATGCTTGTCGAACTGACGGTAGAAAACTACGCGGTCATCGAACAGGTCCGCGTGCGTTTTCATGCTGGCCTGAACCTGCTCACCGGCGAAACCGGAAGCGGAAAATCGATCGTCGTCGATGCCCTTGGCCTCCTGCTTGGCGGCCGTGCCTCCGCGGAAATGGTCCGCGCCGGAGCCTCGCGCGCCCGCATTTCCGGCATCTTCGAAATCACGCCCACGCCCGCCCTCGCCGTGATCCTCGATGGCGCGGGGATTGAGCTGGAAGACGGCGAACTGCTGATCGAGCGTGAGATCCAGTCGAACGGTAAGTCCCGAGCCTTCGCCGGCAACCGCCCTGCGACCGCCGCGCTGCTCCGCGACCTTGCTCCGCATTTGGCAGACATTCACGGCCAACATGACCAGCAGCAGCTGTTTTCCTCTGACGTCCAGTGCGCGATGCTCGATAGTTTCGCTAAGGCCCAGTCGGTTCTCGATCTCGTCGCCCAAACCTACACCCGCTGGAAGCAGGCATCGGCCGAGCTCGAAGACCTGGATCGCACCGCCCAGGAAAAACTGCGCATGGCCGACCTGTGGCAGTTCCAGCGCAACGAGATTGAAGCCGTCAGCCCCAAGCCGGGCGAAGATGCCGAGCTCGAAAACGAACGCCGCGTCCTGCGCAACGTTGTCCGCCTGCAGGAAGTCGCCGGAGCCGCCTTTGGAGCGCTTTCCGAGGATCCCGACAGCGTCACCACGCAAATCGGCATCATATTAAAGAAGCTCGACGAGCTCGCACGGATCGACGAGACTGCCTCGGACATCGCCGCCGCGATCGTCCCGGCGAAGACCGCCCTCGACGACGCCACCCGAGCGCTGGCCCGCTACATCGATCACCTCGAAGCCGACCCGGGCCGCCTGGATCAAGTTGAAGAACGCCTCGCAGCCATTGAGAAGCTGAAGCGCAAGTACGGGGCGTCCATCGAAGAAGTGCTCTCGTTCCTGGAAGAAGCCGTCCGGGGCCTCGCTGCCGCCGAAACATCTTCGGACCGCCGCGTCGGGCTCGAAAAAGAAGTCACTGCGCTAACCAAAGATTACGAAGCCGCCGCTAGGGAACTGACGGCGAAGCGCAAGGAAGCCGCCAAGCAACTCTCCAAGAACGTGGCGACTGAACTGGCCGCGCTCGCGATGGAGAAAACCCGCGTCGAGATCCGCGTCGAATCTGCCCCCTGGTCGCCCAATGGTGCCGATCGCGTCGAGTTCCTGATCGCTCCCAACCAGGGCGAGGAACTGAAGCCGCTCGAGAAAATCGCCAGTGGCGGCGAACTCTCCCGCGTCGCGCTCGCGCTGAAGACCTGCACGATCATCCCGCCGCGCAAGAACGAGATCCCGCACACGCTGGTCTTCGACGAAGTCGACGCCGGCGTCGGCGGCAGCGCCGCAGAATCCGTCGGACGCCGGCTGAAGAAGCTTGCCGGTGCGAATCAGGTCTTGTGCGTCACGCACCTGCCGCAAATCGCAGGCTTCGGCGATCATCACTACTTCGTCGAGAAACACGCCGAGCGTAACCGCACCGTGTCTTCGATCCAGGAACTCAACAAGACCGAACGCACCCGCGAGATTGGGCGCATGCTCTCCGGCGAAAAAATCACGCCCGAAGCGCTGCGTCACGCCGAACAACTTCTCAAATTAGCGGCCAACTGATGCGTCGTGCACTTGCCATCCTTGTCTTCAGCGCGATGCCCGCGCTGGCCTGGAACTCCACCGGCCATCGCATCGTGGCTGCCATCGCCTACGATCAACTCACGCCCGCTACGCGAGCCCGTGTCGACGATCTGATCCGCCGCCACCCTGACTACCAATTGTTCCTGGAGTTCGCCCCTCGCGAATCCGCTGCCCGAGCCCGTGCCGCCTTCATCGCCGCCTCCACCTGGGCCGATCAGATCAAGTTCGATCAACGCTTCAAACGGAAGCAGACCCACGCCGACTGGCACTACATCAACATCGGTTTCTCGCAGGACGGTACGCCTCTGCTCGATGCGCCCAAGCCGAACGTGGTCACCGCGCTCGAGCAGCTCAGCCGGAATCTCGATCCCGAGGCTCTGGTGTGGACCATCCACTTGGTCGGCGACATCCACAATCCACTCCATACCGCGACTCGCTTCACGCGCCAGGATCCCGAAGGCGATCGTGGCGGAAACAGCGTCTACGTCCAGCCCGGCCGCAACCTGCACTCATATTGGGACGGCCTGCCCGGTCCGGACGCGGCCGATTCTGCCTACGTCGACAACCAGGCCCGGCAACTCAAAGGTAGACCTTCTTCGGATCTCCGGCAATCCTTCGCGGAGTGGGCAAAAGAAGGCGTAGAGCTGGCGAAGAAGGTCGTGTATGCCTTTGGGCAAGGCGTGGGTGCTTCGAGTCAGCCAGTACGCTTGTCTCGGTCGTACCAGGAAGACGCTAAGTCCTTGGCTAGGGTTCAGTTAGTGACTGCGGGCCAGCGCCTTGCGGTGCTGCTTAACGGCCAACTCCCTTAGAATCCATCCCTTAAACACAGGGTCCCTTTACACAATTCCACTGTACAGACTGTAACTCTGGTGATATTCTACGGGTGTCCAGTTGTGGAACCCTCCAAGGTTTCATACGTCTCTTTCTGTAGGGTGCCGTATTACCGACTGCCCGGTGGCCCCCGAAAGTTCGGTGACGCTTGGCTTCGGTCAAGTGCAACCGGCCGGTGAGTATCTTCCTCCGAGTACTCACCGGCATTTTTATTTCTGATTGCGGTACTTCGGCTCACCCGTCCCTGGAATCGCGAGAGTCCAGTCCAGGTTGAGCCCGCCCGCCACCGCGCCATCCCCCACGCAGACCAGTTTCTCCCCAGCGAAGTAGACCAGCAGGCCGTCGCCCGCTCGAATGGTCCGTACCTGTGCATCGCCCAGCGTGATGGTTCGCTCTGCTGTCACGATTTCCGCGCCCGCCGCTTGGAACTTTGCATTGTTGCCGCTACTGGCGGGTTTCGCACTGGTGTTGATCACGAACTTCACCGGCTGCGGTGTCACGCCCCGAATCAGTTCCAGCAGCCTCTCATAGTCACCCGGGTTCGGCAGCTTTGTATCGACTAAGATGACGCCCGAAGCCGTGACGCGGAACGTCGAGTTCGCACCATGCCCGGTTACCAGGTAGGTATTGGACCGGACCAGTCGCAGCACTTGTGGCACCGGAGGTGGTGTGGGGGCAGCTTCGGCCTGTTGCGCTTTCCCCTTGGTCGCTTTCCCCTTTGCGGCTGCGGCGCCCTCTGGCGTGGCCTGCGCCCACACGCTCACTACCGCTAAAATCACCGCTGCGATACCGCTTCCGATGCGCCACATCTCTAAGGATGCCTCCTCTAATTCAAGCCGGCTGACTTCAGGAAATCCTTGGCCACGTCCGGCACCTTGCGTTCATGGATGTCCACGTCCGCATTCAACTTGCGCATGGTCTCCAGCGTGATCTTGTTGCTCAACTCATTCAAGGCCGCCCGCAGCTTCGGCTCTGCCGAAAGCACGTCGTCGCGCACCACTAATCCCGCCTGCATCGGCGGAAACGCCTTCATGTCATCGGCCAGCACTTTGAAGCCCGACTGTGTCAGATGTCCATCTGTATCCGTGGCGATGATCAGGCTCACGCTGTTATCGGTCAGCGCCTTGAACAGTTCTTCCGCCTTCATGCTGCGGAGCGGAGCGCCCATTTCAAAGCGGTACGTGTTAAACGAAGGCAGCCCGGTCTCTTTGTTTTGGAACTCATAGCTCAGGCCCACTTTCCAGCGCGTCTTGCTGGTCGCAGCCTCGCTCGACGTGGTGAGTTTCTCCGCGTCGGCGGCCTTCACTACCAAAACGTTGCGCGCCTCGAACCCAAGCGGAGCTACAAAATCCAGTAACGAGATGCGCTTCAACTCCATGCGTGCCCGCTCCAGCACTACGCTCGCTTCATCGCTGGGCGTCTCTTTGAGTATCTCTGTAATCAGGAGGCCCGAATACTCCGGATAAAGCCCGATTTCGCTGTTCAGGAGTGCCTGATGCACGGTCCGCGTGTCACCCAGGTCGAATCGCCGACGGATCTCTGTGTCGGGAAAGCGATGTTCCAGATGTTGCGCCGTGATTTCCGCCAGGATGTGTTGCTCGGTAGAATCCTTTGATCCCACCCCGATCGGCTTCGGTCGCGAACACGAACTGAGCAAGCAGACAATCGTCACGAAGGGAATAAAGAGGAGTTTGGACATGTCCGATCAGATGTTAGGATAACCCCAATTGAGGAGTACTTGAGTACGGGTCTGTTATTCTCAAGAATCGGGAACGGCCACGTCCGCTGCTCTTGCCCTCCGTTCGCCTGAATCACCATCACCCATGTCTTTTCGCATTCGTCCAATCAAAGAATTTCTCGTTCGCCCCTCCGTGCCGCGGGAACTGGAACGCCTCCCTGAGTTGGCGCTCAATCTCATCTGGAGCTGGCAACATTCTCTGCGTGCCGTCTTCCGCCGCCTGGACCCAGTCGCCTGGCGCGCCTGCAATCACAATCCGGTCGTCATGTTGGGACAGATGCCGCAGGAGACGCTCGAGCGTGCAGCTCGCGATCCTCGCTATATCGCCCTCTATCGCCGCGCCTGCGAAACCCACGACGCTTATCTTCGCCCTGCCACGCAATCCGAGCCTTCGTCCATGTTGGTCGCGTATTTTTCCATGGAGTACGGCCTGCTCGACTGCATGCCGATCTACTCCGGCGGCCTCGGCGTGCTGTCTGGCGATCATCTCAAAGCCTCTAGCGATCTCTCGCTTCCGTTGGTCGGCATCGGCCTGCTCTATCAACGCGGCTACCTGACGCAGTCCTTCGATGCCGATGGCTGGCAGCAGGAACGCACTCCCATCAACGATTTCTACTCGCTGCCCATCACTCCCGCCACGCGCGCCGATGGCAGTGACCTCATTGTCGACGTGCTGCTGGGCCACTCCACTGTGTATCTCAAGGTGTGGCGCATCGAGGTGGGCCGCGTGAAGCTCTATCTGCTCGATAGCAACATCCCGCAGAATCAGGACCCCGAACATCGCGACATCACCGGGCAGCTCTATGCCGGTGGCTTGCACAAGCGCATCTCGCAGGAAATCGTGCTGGGCATCGGTGGCCTGCGCGCGCTCGAAGCCCTCGGCCTGCAGCCGACCGTGTTCCACATGAACGAGGGCCACTCCGCGTTCCTGGCCATTGAGCGCATCCGCGTGCTGATGACCGAACAGAAGCTCTCCTGGGAAGAGGCACTCGAAGCCTCCCGCACCAACAACGTCTTCACCACGCATACGCCCGTTCCAGCCGGCATCGATCTGTTCGATGGCGGACTCATGCGCGAGTACTTCGACGAATACTGCCGCCGCGCCGGCATCCGCATCGAAGACCTGCTGGCCCTGGGCCGTCATCGCGGCAACGATGAACAGGAGCCCTTCTCCATGGCCGTCTGCGCCCTGCGCGCCTCGGCCGGCTGCAATGCCGTCAGCCGCCTGCATCGCGATGTTTCTCAGAAGATGTGGGAGTATCTGTGGCCCGATCTTCCGGATACTGAAGTTCCGATCACCTACGTCACTAACGGCGTCCACCTGCCCACCTGGATCAACGGGGATTTCGCCGCGCTCTATGACCAGTATCTGGAGCCTGATTGGCGCGAAGGGCACTCCAGCGCCAAGGTGTGGAACCAGATCGACGAGATCCCCGATGCCGAATTGTGGGAAGCACATCGTCGCCGCAAACGCCGCCTAGTGAACTTCGTGCGCGAACGCGCCATCGAATCCGCCACGGAGCGTCACGCGCCTTCGTCCGAAATTCAGGCGTTGTCCGTAGCCCTGGATCCGGAAGCGCTCACCATCGGCTTCGCGCGCCGCTTCGCCACCTACAAGCGAGCCACTCTGCTGTTCCGGGACCTCGATCGCCTGCAGCGCATCCTCACCAACGCGCGCCGTCCCGTGCAGATTCTGATCGCCGGCAAAGCGCACCCCGCCGACATGCCGGGGAAGACCCTCATCCGCGACATCATTCACTACGCCAGCAACCCTGATCTGCAACACCGCGTCTTCTTCGTCGAAGACTACGGTATCCAGGTGGCGCGCGAGCTGGTGGGTGGCGTCGACATTTGGCTGAATACGCCTCGCCGCGGCGAAGAAGCCTGCGGCACCAGCGGCATGAAGGCTGGCATGAACGGTGTGCTGAACCTCAGTATTCCCGACGGCTGGTTCGATGAAGCGGCCGAACAGTCAGGTGGCTGGTCCATCGGTAGCCGCGACGAATATTCACCGGAACGCGATGATTCGCACGCCGCCAGTGTGTACTCACTGCTCGAAAACGAGATCGTGCCCTTGTATTACGAAGGTCGCGAACACGGCATGCCCGTTGAGTGGATGCGTCGCGTCAAGCAGTGCATGAAATATTTGAGCGGGCAGTTTAACTGTCAGCGCATGATCGAGGAATATCGCGATCATCTGTACATCCCGGCGCACACCGCTTTCGACGCCATCCGTGCCGGTGCATTCGAGCTCAGCCGGGATCGCGTGCGTTGGACGCACCGCGTCGCCGAGGCTTGGTCGCAGGTCCGTTTCCAGAGTTGCAGTCTGGGCTCCGAAGGTGTTTCCACCGGCGTACCGCTGCCGCTGGTCGCTGAAGTCGATCTGGGGCCGTTGGAGCCGCGCGATGTTCGCGTCGAAGCTTTGGTGGGCCGCGTCTCCGCGACCGGGGATCTGGAAGATCCTCAGCTGGTGCTGCTCGCCCCCAGCGATCGCCACGGTACGGTCTGGACGTTCACGCAGCAGTACCAGCCCAATGCCACAGGACGACTCGGCTTTGCCGTCCGAGTCAGTACCAATCATTTCGACAACCCTTTGAACCGTCCCTGCAATGCGTTACTGAAATGGGCGGGTCAGTAATCCGTTTGTATTGCACGTACCCTAATTTCGGGCGGGAGAGCGGTCGATAGTTTGGCCGAGCACAAAGCGGAACCAGATTTTACTGGATTCCGAACTTTGTTCGTGGTACATAAAGGTTTGGACGTCCGTCTCGAGTAACCATCCTCCGGCGAGACTCGCGGGTTTCTCGACGTCCCTAAAATCTCCCTGAACCTGGCTCGTTACCACGAGACTAGTTTGAGAAGCCCAAACATGGGCACCAGAAAACGTTTTATCCCAAACACCCGACATCTCAACCTCACCGCACCAACGCGTGAGTTCTCTTCCGGGCTCTGGGTCTAGCGCAAAGGAGTAGCCACCAGAAACTATGGACGGCGATCGTAAGTACAGACAGGGCGGTTATCAGGATTCCAACCGCGACCATTCGCACAGTAATGAACGTCGCGATGACCGGCCGCGTCCGCAGGGCCCGCGCCTGCCGCTCGACGTGACCGGGCCGCGCCTGCCGCGCATGGTGCAAGCCGTGACCGCGTCGCGCTGCTACAACTGCTCCATGACGTTGATGCCCGGCACCGACTTCCCGGCCGAATGCCCCAAGTGTCACGCAGCGCTGCATTGTTGCAAGCAGTGTACGTATTTTGAACCGTCCACCCGCTTCCAGTGCCTGAAGCCGGTGCCGGTGCGCATTTCTCCGAAGGACACGCTGAACACCTGTGAACTGTTCAAGCCGCGGGTGACCGTGGCTCGCGATGGGGTGCAAGCTCCGCCGCCGCCCATCAGCCAGGCTTCGGCTACCGCCCACATTCAGGAACCGCGTAACGCGAGCGACGCGCGCGCGGCGTTCGACAACCTGTTCAAGAAGTCTGAATAGCGAGCACTTGGTTTTCGTGAGCTTGGTTCGCGAGAGCCAGTGCGCCCCACAACACGTGATCGTCGCCTAGGCCTGCAGGCTGGACGTCGACGATCGCACCGCTCCACGGTGGCATCCATCGTGCGAGTTCTTCTCGTAGCGGGACAAACAAGCGATCCCTCGACCGCGTGAGTCCTCCCCCAATCACGACGCGCGCCGGATTCAGAATCATGATGGCGGCCTTGAGTCCCAGCGCCAGGTCGACTACGTAGCGCCGCACAAACTCGGGATCTTCAAACAGCACTTTCGCGGGCTTGCCGTAGTCGCGCTCCAGCCACAGGCCGCAGCACATTCGTTCCAGGCATCCTCGCGAGCCGCACAGGCACTCCGGACCCTCCGGGCGAATCGTCATGTGGCCGATCTCCGCCGCCCAGTCATTCGCCCCGCGATAGACCGAGCCGTCGGCCAGAATCAGCCCCCCGCCGATTCCAGTGGAGATCGTCATGTAGAACAGTGGTCGCTTGCCTCGTCCCGCGCCGTACACGGCCTCGCCCAGTGCTCCGGCGTTCGCGTCGTTGTCGATGATCACGGGGATGCCTAGGGCGTCTCGCAGGGCGTCGCGCAGCGGGTAGCCGTCCCAGTGGTTGGCGTGAGTCGAAAGCGCGACGCGTTGCTCGGCGAAGTTGACGGGTCCTCCGAAGCCCACGGCGCAGCGGTCCAGGCCCACGCCCGCCTTCCAGCTTTGAGCAATTTTGAGAATTAGCGGCAGCATGGCGGCGGGGCCACGTTCACGATCGGTGGGGCGTTCTTCGCGATGCAGCAAGCGCTCGCCTTCGAACACCGCGAGCGCCAGCTTGGTGCCTCCGATGTCGATGGCGAGCGTATTCATGAAGGAAATTTACGGGAAGAGAAGCCCAGCAAGATCGGCGTGCCGCGAGAAATTCGGCACAATGAAGTCCGCGCCCACACCCACGAGACGATTCCGCTTCCAATCGTCTATGTGTTCGCACTCCGGCTCTTTCGTCGCGACGCCGACGGCGATGCCGCCCACCAGTTTCACTTCTTCGATTTCGACATAGCCGTCGCCGAAGCCGACAATCTGATGACCGGCGACGTCGGTGTTGGAAATGATGCGCTGAATCAGCAGTTTCTTCGAGAAGCTCTTGAGGTCGTCCTGCGCCCCGAATACGCCGCCGTCGAAGTACTTCGAAACGTCCAGCAACCCGGATTCTTCGACCACGTTCGCATGGTCGGTGCCGCTGGCCAGGTACAGCTTTAGGCCCTGATCCTTGAGGCGTTCCAGCAGTTCGCGCGCGCCGGGAACCAGGTAGCTCTCGGGATCCACCTTGCCCTCTTTGAGTGCGCTGATGCGGCCGCTGATTTTGTCCATCAGCAGGTCCAGGTACATCTTCTTGTAGGCGAGCGGCTCAAGCGCGTTGCCGCCGCGCTTTTGCACGTGGTCAGCGAACTCCATCATCTGGTAAATGGTTTCTTTGCCGGTCAGCCGCCACACGAACTCGTGGACGACTTCGCGCAGGCTCTCTTCGCTTTCGCCCGTCTTGAGGTCGGCGAGGATCTCCACCATCATCGGGACCATCACATCGACCCAGCCGGATCGGATCAGCGAGATGGTGCCGTCAAAGTCAAAGAGGCCGACGCGGGCCCCGGCGGCCGAAGTGCCCGGCCGGATCTGTTCAATCATGTTGGTTGTTGCTGGCGTTTACGCCCAGTATTCCCACTTCCCCGCGGCCACCACATACAGGCTGAGGCAGGCGTTGGTAATGCCGTGCGCCAGAAT
>CANIIC010000066.1 GCA_947467395.1 Bryobacterales bacterium | reverse complement strand
ACATTTTCACGCACGACCACCGCCAGTGGCCCTGTCGGCCCCGTGGTCACATGATTCGTCGCTCCGAAGATCGCCACCGTCGGCAGCCCCAGCGCCGAAGCAATGTGCATCGGCCCCGAATCGTTGGTCAGATACGCGCTACACGCCGCCGCCAGCTCGATGTATTCGCCCAATGACGTTTCGCCCGCGAAGTTGTGGCCCGGCACCGTCAGGTTCTGCGTGACGATCTGGCACACGTCGCGCTCTGACTGCGCCCCGAACACCGCTACCTGTCCACCCAGTTGCTTGGCGACCGTGCTGGCCGCCTCGGCAAACCGCTCCGGAATCCAGCGTTTTGCAGTTCCGTACGCTGCCCCCGGGCTCACCCCGACGATCACCTGACCCATGCCGCGTTTCGCGAACCGCTCCAGCCCCGCCGCCCGAGCTGCCGGAGCCCCATCCAACCGAATCGCCTCACACTCCGGCACCCTGTCGAGGATCCCCGCACGCTTCAGCAACTCCAGGTAGTAGAAGCGCTCATGCACCTTCTCGACCGGCACCGCGACAGCTTTCGTCAGCAGGAAGCTCCGCCCATCCCGCGCATACCCGATCCGCTCCGGTATCCGAGCTGCATACGCCACCGCCGCCGCTTCAAATGCGTTCTGCAGCAGAATCGCCATATCGAACTTGCGCGACGCCAGAGCCCGCCCAGCAGCCCACTTCTCGCCCAGCGTCTTCGGCGTGTACGGAATTACCTCATTGCAGAACGGCTCGCGGCCATACAGGTCGCCCACCCACGGCTTCGCCAGGATCGCAATATGCGCGTCCGGATACCGCCCACGCAGCGCGCGCAGGGCAGGGAGGCTCATCACCGCATCCCCCACCCAGTTCGTCGCCCGCACCAAGATTTGCTTCGGATCAGTCAATCTTCTAGGGTACTGTGAGAAGACATGGTTTCGGATCCCAACCTTGCCATCGTGATGCTCGCCGCCGGAGTGCTGCTGATCTACACCGAGTTCTGTCTCATCGGCAAAGTTGTCCCCGGCGTCCTCGGTGGCATCCTACTGCTGGTCGGCCTCGCCTCCCTTACCAGCGCGCCCACCGCAGCCCAGATCTCCTGGCCCTTCGCCGCAACTTTGGCGATCACCATTGTCGGAATCACCGCCTACCTGCTCCGCATCGCCGTCCGCGCCCGCCGCAACAAACGGTACTAAGGCGGCTTCCTTCCCAAGTAACCACTCCCTACAGACCCTAGCCGCATTAACGTGTTAACTAAGGGGAAGGCCTGGTCGTAAGGTGCGTACCAGGCTGTTAGTATCAGCCCTAGGGACTCTTATGATGAAATACTTGCTGGTGTTTCTGTTTGGTGCGCTTGCGTTTGAGCCGGCTGCACACGCTCAGTTCGGGATCGCGGCCAGCTTCGGTGCTGCGACCAGTCGGAAGATTACGGAACAGATGAACTCCAGCCTCCGGAATGGTACTAGGGGCTTTGGTGGGGGCTCCGCCAAGGGCGGGAAACCGGGTGTCGCTGCTGACGCGGCAAAGCCTGCTGCCAACGTGCCGCCGCCTCCTCCGCTTCCGCCACCGCCGCCGCCCTTGCAGCGCGCCCTCGTAAACACCAGGAAGAATACCGCTCCCGCCTGGATGTTGGAGCCAGCGCCGATGGGACCGCCGCCGCCTCCCAAGCCGCCTGTGAATGTTGATTTGACTCAGGTGGAGCGCGGGATGGCCCGAGAATCTCTGCTTGCGCTGGGTAGTCCGTCGTCCAAGATGACCCTGTTCGAAGAGGGCCACTTCATCGAAATTTATCGTTACCGCAACCAAACCGTCGCCTCCGGCACGGTGCGCCTGAGTGACGGGGCCGTGGTCACGGTAGAAGCCAACCCGTAGCCTACCCAAAAAATGAAAAGGCGCGCAGAGCCAAGGCCCTGCGCGCCGGATTTCTCACAACGTCCGCGATTACATCTGATCGATGATCGAGTTCAGCGTCGCGCTGGGGCGCATTGCTGCGGTGCACTTCGCCTCGTCCGGGAAATAGTACCCGCCGATGTCCACGGGCTTGCCCTGCGCGGCCACCAACTCCTCATTGATCTTGCCTTCGGCCGCTGCCAGCGCGGCGGCGACCGGAGTGAAGAGCTGCTTCAATTCCGCATCCTCGTTCTGGGCCGCAAGTGCCTTGGCCCACCCCATCGTCAGGTAGAACGTCGAACCGCGGTTGTCGATTTCGTTCACCTTCGGCGAAGGATAGCGAGCTTCGTCCAGGTACTGGCCGATGGCCGTGTCCAGCGTCTTCGAAAGCAGAGCCGCACGCTGATTGCCGGTCTTCGTCGCGATCAGGTCCAGCGAGGGCCCCAACGCGCAGTATTCCCCGAGCGAATCCCAGCGCAGATGACCTTCCTTCACGAACTGCTGTACGTGCTTAGGAGCCGAACCACCCGCGCCGGTCTCGAGCATCGCGCCACCCTGCAGCAGCGGCACGATCGAGAGCATACGAGCGCTGGTGCCCAGTTCCAGAATCGGGAACAAGTCGGTGAGATAGTCACGCAGCACGTTGCCCGTAACGGAGATGGTGTCCTGGCCGCGGCGAATGCGCTCTAGCGAGAACTTCATGGCGTCCACCGGCTTCAGGATCTTGATGTCCAAGCCGGACGTGTCGTGGTCGGCCAGGTACGTGTTCACCTTCGCGATGATCTGCGCATCGTGGCCGCGTTCGGCGTCGAGCCAGAACACCGCCGGCGTTCCGGTTGTCCGCGCGCGCGTCACGGCGAGCTTCACCCAGTCGCGGATAGCTTCGTCTTTGGTCTGGCAGGCGCGGAAGATATCGCCCTTCTCGACGCTCTGCTCCAGCAGGGTTTTGCAGCCGGCGTCGACCACGCGGATCGTGCCGTTGCCCGGAGCGACAAACGTCTTGTCGTGCGAGCCGTACTCTTCAGCCTTCTGTGCCATCAGCCCGACGTTCGACACGCTACCCATGGTCGATGGATCGAATTGCCCGTTCTGCTTGCAGTCCTCGATCACCACCTGATAGATGGTGGCGTAGCTGCGGTCGGGGACGACGGCGACGGTGTCCTGCAGCGCGTCCTCTTTGTTCCACATCTTGCCGCCGTCGCGGATCACCACAGGCATGGAAGCGTCGATGATCACGTCGCTGGGAACATGCAGGTTGGTGCGGCCCGTACGAGAGTCCACCATCGCCAAGGCAGGGCGGGTTTCGTAACAAGCGGCGATATCCGCTTCGATCTCCGCCTTCTTTGCGGCGGGGAGTTGTTCGAGCTTGCTCAGCACGTCGGCCAAGCCGTTGTTTACGTTCGCGCCGATCTCGGCAAGCGTGCTCGCATGCTTCTGCAGGGCGTCGGCGAAGAACTCGGACACGCAGTGCCCGTACATGATGGGATCGGAGATCTTCATCATCGTGCACTTCAGATGCAGCGAGAACAGCGCATTGTCGACCTTCGCCGCAGCGATCTGTTCGGCGTAGAACTTGCGCAGCGCCGCGACGTTCATCACCGCGCAATCAATCACTTCGCCCGCGATCAACGCGACCTTCGGCTTCAGCACCTTCACCGTGCCGGCCGCATCCACGAATTCGATGCGCGCATCGGTGGGGGCACTCATCGTTACCGACGTTTCGCTGCCAAAGAAGTCCTTGCCGCTCATGTGCGCGACACGCGTCACTGAGCCGGACTTCGGCCACGCCTTCATCTTCGGTGGCTGCTTCTTCGCGAACGCCTTCACGGCTCCGGCAGCGCGCCGGTCGGAGTTGCCTTCACGCAACACGGGATTCACGGCCGAACCGAGCACCACACCAAAGTGGGCCTGGATCGCGCGCTCCTCATCCGTGGAGGGGGCGTCCGGATAGTTTGGAATGTCAAAGCCCTTCGATTGCAGTTCCGCTATCGCGTCGCGCAACTGCGGGATCGAAGCACTGATGTTGGGCAGCTTGACGATGTTGGCTTCCGGCGTCTTGGCCAGTTCGCCCAGGCGGGTCAATTCGTCTGGAATCTGTTGCTCGGGCTTCAGGCGCTCCGGGAAGTTCGCGACAATACGCCCGGCCAGCGAAATGTCGGCCGTTTCGACCTCCACGCCCGCTGCTTTGAAGAACGCTCGCAGAATGGGGAGCAGCGCATACGATGCGAGCGCAGGCGCTTCGTCGGTTTTGGTCCAGGTAAGCTTCATAGATGTGATTGGAGTGCAGAGAACGCGGTGGGTGCGGTCTCAGACCGAAAACGTAGGATAACATGCCGAGTCCCTGGAATGACTCGGCGAACCCTTTGATTCTATTGGTGGACTGGCTTCAGTCCTGCCAAACTTGCGTGCCGGAACAGCAGTCCAGACGCTGTAAACATCCCCACGAAGACCACATGCCCGACGGCCATTCTCAGCGCCATGTCGGGCGGTGCGCCCGAAGGCTGGATCGCGGAGATTAGAGCAAGCACCGCTGCCATCGCGAACAACGTCCAAGCCAACCCCGGCGCCTTCAATCGCGCCAAGCCCGCTCCAATGATCCCCACGACCAGCACGCTGAGGTACCACAGGCGCTCCGGATGGTCTGAGTCCGCGACCTGCACCATGGTCGACCACGCCAACGCGAATCCGGCCACCAGCCCCAAGCCAACACCCGCCTTATAGGACCACACGCCCATCTTTCTCGAGATCAGCGCAATCGCCATCCCCACTAGGAAAAACAGCACATACGCTCGCGCGAAACCGCCGATGCCCCAGTGCCAGTCCTCGACAAACTGTGCGGCCACCACCGGCACCATCCACACAGCCAGGGCCCCAAGCGCCACTCGCAGTGTTGTTTTTCCCAGTTGCGACATATGAATTGTGTGCTCCCGAACGATTCCTACCGATGTCTCGCAGAAGATCCACAGCGCGAGCCCGAACAGACTGGCACCGTTGCGCTCCCGGCACAGGTCGTGAAAGGTCTGCGCCATCCCCTCGCCGAACTGCTCGCGAAACGGCCGCGGATACAGCCGCAGGAACTTCGCGTACAACGTCCGGTAGCTTCGGCCCGCAACGACGTTACTGGCCATGCGCCAACCGCCCTTCCGCCAGCGCCACCACGCCGCGATACCGATTCAATTCCGCTTCCAGCGCCCCCCGGCCCGCACCCGTCAGCTCGTAATAGATCCGCCGCTCGTCGTCCATCTCCGGATCCACCCGCTTCGCGCTCTCCCGGATCAGCCCGGCCTCCATCATCCGCCCCATCGAGCCATACAGCGTCCCAGGGCCCATCTTCACCTGGCCCTGCGAGTCCGACTCCACTTGTTTCATGATTCCGTACCCGTGCCGCTCCCCGGTCGAGAGGGCCATGAGGATGTGCAGAACTGCGGGAGTCAGTGGACCTTGCGCTGCGTCCGTCTTCGCCATGCCCTCAGGATATATCCATTACGGATACATTTCAAGCCGAATGTGCAGCCGCCGGCCGTCGCACAGCGAATTCGCAGAGCAGCGCAACCGCCGAGAGAGCCGCAGCCGCGTAAAACGCCGCCTGGTAGTCGTGATACCGGTCGAACAGCACGCCTCCTATGCGCGGCCCAATGATGCCGGCCACGCCCCACGCCGTGAACAACATCCCGTAATTCACACCCGCGTTCTGGATGCCCCAGAAATCCGACGCCGCCACGCCATTCACCGAAAGCTGCGTTCCGTAACACCAGTAGACGACGAACACCGCCCCATACAGCAGCGCGACGTTGCTGCCCACGGCGTACAACGTAGGCATCGCTAGGACAGAGATCCCGATCATGACGCGCAACACGTTGATCCGGCCCAGCCGATCCGACATCCACGCCGACAAGATGCGCCCCATGGCATTTCCAACTGCGCCCACTACCAGCGTCATCGTGGACAGCGCCGCTCCCGCAATCCCCACGCTGGTCGCAAACGGAACAATCTGGCTGATCACCATCAGTCCAGCCGAACAGCCCAGTGCGTAGCCCACCCACATCAGGTAAAACGTGGGCGTCCGCAGAACTTCCGCGGGCGTGAATTGTCGCGCAGAGTTGGCGCTCTGTGCCGCTGCCGGGGACCAACCCTCTGGCCGATACCCTGCCGGCGGATTCCGCAGCAGCAACGCACCGATCATCGTCATCACGAAGAAGATCGCGCCCAGGATCTGGAACGTGGCAGGCAAGCCGTACGCCGGAATCAGCTTCAGCTGCGCCAGCGGCCCGAAGATCGCCGACCCCGCGCCATAGCCGCCCACCGCGAGCCCCACTGCCAACCCGCGCTTGTCGGGAAACCATTTGCCCATGACCGGGATCGGCGTTGCGTACCCGAATCCGTTCCCGAGCCCGCCGATCACGCCGAAGCAGACATACAGCCAGTTCAAGCTGGTGGTGTACCAGCACAAAAAGAATCCCAGGCTCACCAGGATCCCGCCAGCCAGAGAGCAGGGAAGCGGCCCGATTTTATCCTGGATGCGCCCCGCAAGGACGAAGCTCAGGGCGAATACAATGACGGCAATCGTGAACACCATGGACGTGTCCGCGCGCGTCCACCCAAACTGTTTTTCCAGCGGAGCCACAAAGACACTCCACCCGTACAGCGTCCCCAGCGCCAGGTTCATCGACAGTCCGCCGGCCATCCTCCACCAGCGGCTGAGCCCACGTTGCTCACTCTATTGCATCCAGCTATGGTAGGCGATTCCAGCCCCGCAGGAAAAGAAATGGCCGCGACCCCGAAGGGCGCGGCCATGGGAAAGAGGGAAAACTTACAGCAGTTCGGTGCCGGCGAAGAAGAACGGGATTTCGACCGCCGCCGTTTCCGGGGCGTCCGAACCGTGCACGCAGTTGCGTTCGATACCGGTGGCGAACATCTTACGGATGGTGCCTTCCGCGGCGTTGGCCGGGTTGGTCGCGCCCATCGTTTCGCGCCACTTGGCGATCGCGCCTTCGGCTTCCAGCACCAGCACAACCACGGGGCCTTCGGTCATGAAGGTCACCAGGCTACCGAAGAAGGGGCGTTCCTTGTGGACGCCGTAAAACGTCTCGGCTTCCAGCTGGCTGAGGCGTTTCATCTTCATGCCGGCGATGCGAAAACCAGCTTTCTGAATGTGGGCCAGGATCTGGCCGGATTGACCCGCTGCAACGGCGTCGGGCTTGATGATTGCGAATGTACGTTCCATGATTCTTTCTATTCCTTAGAGCTTTGCTTTGATCTTGGCGCCGATTTCGGCGGGCGAGGCGCAGACGTCAATGCCGGCATCCTTCATCGCGGCAATCTTGTCTTCGGCCTTACCGCTGCCGCCGGAGATGATCGCGCCCGCGTGACCCATACGGCGTCCCGGAGGTGCGGTCTGACCGGCGATGAAGCCGACTACCGGCTTCTTCACGTTGGCCTTGATGTAGGCCGCGGCGGTTTCTTCGGCGTTGCCGCCGATTTCCCCGATCATCACGATGGCGTGCGTGTCGGGATCGTTGTTGAACAGCGTAATGGCGTCGGTGAAGGTGGTGCCGATGATCGGATCACCGCCGATACCGATACAGGTGGACTGGCCGATGCCGAGCGCGGTCAACTGGCCCACGGCTTCGTAGGTCAACGTGCCCGAGCGGGACACGACGCCGACGTTGCCTTCCTTGTGGATGTGGCCGGGCATGATGCCGATCTTGCACTTGCCGGGCGAGATCACGCCGGGGCAGTTCGGACCCACCAGGCGGGTCTTCGGGTGGCGCTGCAGATACGCCCAGGCCTTGACCATGTCATTCTGCGGGATGCCTTCGGTGATGCAGATCACCAGTTCGATGCCGGCATCGGCCGCTTCCATAATCGCGTCCGCGGCAAACGGAGGCGGAACGAAGATTACGCTGGCATTGGCGCCGGTGGCCTTCACGCCATCGGCAACGGTGTCGAACACCGGACGGTCGAGATGCTTCTGGCCGCCCTTGCCGGGAGTGATGCCGCCCACCACGTTCGTTCCATAGGCGATCGCGCCTTGGGCGTGAAAGGTGCCTTCTTTGCCGGTGAAGCCCTGTACGAGGAGCCGAGTTTCTTTATTAACGAGTACGCTCATGTTGTTCTGTGCTCCTCTTACTTCGCCAACGCGACGACTTTCTCAGCCGCGTCCTTCATGCCGTTTGCGATCGTGAAGTTCAGGCCGGAATCGAGCAGGATCTGACGGCCCTGTTCGAAGTTGGTGCCTTCCATGCGGACCACGATGGGCAGTTGCACGTTCAGTTCACGAGCCGCGGCCACGACGCCCGAAGCCAACGTGTCGCAGCGCAGGATGCCGCCGAATACGTTGATCAGGATCGCCTTCACGGCCGTGTCCGAAAGCAGGATACGGAACGCGTTGCGGATCTGTTCGGCATTGGCGCCGCCGCCGACGTCGAGGAAGTTCGCCGGGCTGCCGCCGGAGTACTTCACGATGTCCATGGTGCCCATCGCGAGACCCGCGCCGTTCACCATGCAAGCCACGTTGCCGTCCAGCTTGATGTAGTTCAGGCCGAACTTCGAAGCTTCCACTTCGAGAGGATCTTCTTCGTTGATGTCGCGCAGTTCGACGAGGTCTTTGTGACGGAACATCGCGTTGTCATCGATGTTCATCTTGCAATCGAGCGCAACCACGCCGCCGTCCTTGGTCAGGATGAACGGGTTGATTTCCGCGAGCGTGGCGTCGAGCTCTTCGTTCGCCTTCACCAGAGCCTGCATCGCCTTGACCGCGGCGTTGATCGAAGCGGCGGGAACGCCGATGCCGAACGCCAGCTTGCGCGCCTGGAACGGGCTGAGGCCCATGCCGGGTTCGATGGGTTCCTTCAGAATCTTCTCGGGCGTGTTGTGCGCCACTTCTTCGATTTCCATGCCGCCTTCGGAAGACGCCATGAAGACGTTCTTTCCGAGTGCGCGATCGAGCACGATGCCCAGGTACAGTTCCTTCTCGATAGGCAGCATTTCTTCCACGAGGAGTCGCTGCACGAGTCGGCCTTCCGGACCCGTCTGGTGAGTGACCAGAGTCATGCCGAGGATCTTGTTCGCGGCATCGCGAACTTCGTCCAGGGTGCGCGCAACTTTCACGCCGCCGCCCTTTCCGCGTCCACCGGCGTGGATCTGTGCTTTCACGACCGCTCCGCCGCCCAACTTCTCGGCGACCTTCACAGCGTCTTCAACAGTGGTGACCATCTCTCCGCGAGGTACGGGAACTCCGTGCTTCGCCAAGAGGGCCTTGGCTTGATATTCGTGGATCTTCATGTTTAGTGATTACCGAGTGGTGTTACTTGAGAATGTTAAGCTGGGAAATTCCTAGGATAACATGTCCCTTTTGCCCTTCCTGCACCGCGTAGCTGCCCGAGTGGATCTGCCGATTGGCGAGGCTCGCGAGGCGATGACCGTTCTGCTCGAAGGCGGCGCCAGCCCTGTGGAGATCGCCGCGTTTCTGGTGGCGCTGCGAATGAAAGGCGAAACCGCCGAGGAAGTCGCTGGATTCGCGCAAGCGATGCGCGGGCAGATGGTGCGCGTCGATGCCGGCGCGGACATCGTCGACAACTGCGGCACCGGCGGCGATGCTTCGGGCACGTTCAACATCTCGACGACGGCCTCGTTTGTACTCGCGGGTGCGGGGGCCAAGGTGGCGAAGCACGGGAATCGCTCCATTTCGAGTGCGACCGGAGCCGCGGATGTGCTCGAAGCGCTCGGCGTGCGCGTCACAGCGACACCGGAAGAGGCAGGGAAGCTGATTCGCGAGATTGGGATCGGGTTCCTGTTTGCCCCCGCGTTTCATCCCGCCATCAAGCACGTCCAACCGGTGCGGCGCGAACTGAAGATGCGGACGGTGTTCAATATTCTGGGTCCGCTGGCGAATCCGGCCAGCGTAAGGCGGCAGGTGCTGGGTGTGGCGTCGGTGGACGGCGCGGCGTTGGTCGCGGAGGCGCTGTTGTCACTGGACGCCGAGCACGTCTTCGTCGTGCACGGGCACGGCGGGCTGGATGAGATTTCGATCACCGGGCCGACGGACGTGTTCGAGGTCCACGAGGGCAAGATCACCAAGCACGTGTGGGAGCCGGCGCATTTCGGCGTGGCGCGCGCGACGATCGAAGACCTGAAGGGCGGCGACGCGGTGTTGAATGCTTCGATCACTCGCGCGATTCTCGAAGGCGAGCAAGGGCCGAAGCGCGATGTCGTGATCGCCAACGCGGCGGCTGGGCTGGTAGCGGCAGGACTCGCGGAGAATCTGGGCGAGGGCGTAGTGAAAGCCGCGGAGTCGATTGATTCGGGAGCTGCATGGGCAAAGCTTCAGCAACTCAAGGAACGCTGCGCGTAATCCGCCTGTTCCATTTCCGTGCATCGGAAGCCCAGCCGCTGATCGAACTGCTGACGCAGGGCGGTTACGAGGTCTACTATCCCGGTGAGCGCGAGCCGAGCCCGTACTCGAAGATCCGCGCGATGAATCCGTACGCGGTGGTCTTCGATATGACGCGGGTGCCTTCGCATGGTCGCTACGTGGCGGCTGAGATTCGCGCCCACAAAGGGATCCGGCACATCCCGCTGGTGTTCGTCGATACCTCGGACGCGGCGCTCGATCAGACGCGCACGATGTTCCCGGACGCGACGTTCACCACGCGCGCGAAGCTGCTCGCTGCCCTGAAGAAGGTGAAGCCGTTGGTCGATCCCGCCACGCCGCCACTGCTGGGGAGCGGTCGGCCGACGGCATTGAAGCTCGGGATGAAGGCGGGGCTTCGTGTGGGGATCATCGATGCTCCGCCCGGTTACGCGAAGATGCTGGGGGCACTGCCCGACGGCGTGGAGTTGGTTGAGGAACCGGCGGAGGTGTTGCCGCTGACGCTGTGGTTTGTGAGCGATCCCGATGAGTACCTGAGCGGTGTGCGGCGCATGCGCCGATGGGCGACCCAGAGCCGCGTGTGGGTGGTGTACCCGAAGGGCAACAAGAGCCCCCTGACGCAGTTCACGGTGCGCGAAGGTGCGCTCGCGGTGGGAATGGTGGATTACAAGATCTGCTCGATCGACGCCACGTGGACGGCGATGCTGTTCACGATTAAGAAATGAACTTCGAGCCGAACACGCCCTTCCACTTGCGGAGGACGAGTTCGAGGAGGCTGAGGATCACGGCGAGTCCCAGGAAGCCGGGCCACAGCGTGAGCGTGGTCTCGATCGATTTGCCGGTGCTGGTGAAGACGTTCGACGGCTCGGGGTTGAACTGACCGCCGGTGTAGTCGGCGACCTGCTTCAACAGTGCTTCGTTCGAGCCGTATTCGTTGAGTTCGGCTTCCGGGCGATAGAGGCCGATTTCGGGGAAGACCTTCGACTCTTCAGCGGGCAGCACGCGGAAGAGGCCTTCGCGCGCGCCGATCTTGATGCGGCCTTCGTATGTGCCGGCGGCGATTTTCTTCACCGCGATGGGTTGCTGGAAGCCAGCGGGTCCGAAAGCGAATAGCATCGGGATCGCCGAGGGTTCCTTCGCGTTGCGGCCAATGCGATAGTTCGCCACTAGTTCGCCGTTGGCGCTGTCATAGGTGAGGGTGGCTTCACCGTCCTGCGTGTGTGGCAGAAGATCGCGGGCGATGTTGGTCCAGAACTTGTCGTAGCCCTTCCAGGAAATCCAGTCGGTGGCCCAACGCGATTTCGCGTCGGAGGCAAACACGGTTGCCCGGCCCAAGCCGTACTGCCAGCGCGAGAGCAGCGGATCGGTGCGGTCGATCGTGAGGATGGTTTCCGCCGTGGGCTTGGCGATGAAGCGGACGTAACCCTTCAGTTGCGGCGCCTTCTCGATGCCGACTTCATTCAAGATCTCCACTTTCTTGGTGACCTGCGGGGCGAGGGGCTCTTCGACCGTAGTAGAACCGGTATGTTCCTGCACGTCCTTGATGAGGATCTGTTCGAGTTGGTTGAGATCGATGACAAAGTAGCCCTTGCCTAGGGCCGTGGTGGCGACTTTTTCCAGGTAAGCTTTGTTGACGTCCTGACCGATGCCGACCGTGGAGATGGTGATCTTCTCGTTCTTGGCGGAGTTGGCGGTGGTGAAGCTGTTGCCTTCTTCGGAGATACCGTCGGTCAAGAGTACGATGTGCCGGGAAGCCGCCTGGACGCGTTTCATGGCGGTGAGAGCTTCCTGCAAAGCGGGTGCGATCTGTGTGCCGCCGTCGGGGCGGATGCCGGAGATGATACGCGTCAACAGGGGCTTGTCGTCGGCCTTGCGGACGGGGATCGCCCATTCAAAGGTGTTGTCGAAGGAGAGGACACCGACCTGATCAATGGGGCGCAATTGATTCACAGCACCAATAGCGGCGAGGCGCGCGATCTCCATTTTGCGGCCTTCCATGGACGAACTTTTGTCGACGATCAGGATCACGGCGGTGCCTTCGGGGCTGCGCGGCGGCGCGAGCTTCGCGGGCAGGGCCTTATCGAGGATGTCTTCCTTGGCGGCCTTCTCTTCGACGTAAACGTTGCGCTCGCCACCGATGACCAACACGCCACCGCCATTGCGGATGTAGGCTTCAACGTCGGTCTTGTTCGTGTCCGGCATGCTGGACAGGTCCCAGTTGTTGAAGATCACCAACTGGAAATCCGTTAGCGGTGTGTTCACCCAGGCGCGCGAAGTCTTGACGTCGAACTGCGCGCCGGTGAGGACGCTGAGGATGTGTGTGTCGTCCTGTTCGAGGTCGCCCGAATAATAGAGGACCTTGGGTTTGCGCAGCGTGACGGTCTGATCGAAGCGTATTTCGGTTGAGCCTTGCGGGCGGATCACGATGGAGAGTTCGAGCGCGCCGGGCGTGTTCAGGCTGGTGTGCAGGCGCACCGGATTCTCGCCCGCGTTGAGCGAGACCTGCGTGGTGCCGAGAGGGCGGCCTTCGGCGGCGAGTTCTATATCGGCCTTGGTCGCGGTGGGCGCGGAGACCACCATGTCGATGGGGAACTGTTCGCCGGTGAAGGCGAGCGCCGGAGTGCTGACCGATTCGAGGCGCAGCGCCGGCTTGACGCGGCCGGGCAGGGCGAAGGTGTCGATGGGTACGCCGAGTTCGCGGGCTTGCCATGCGGCTCGGGCGATGCTGCCCTGATTCTCTTTGCCGTCGGAGATGAGAGCGACGCGCGGGATCATGCCGGCGGGCAGGGAGGCCATGGCTTCGCGAACGGCGGCTTCCAAATCGGTGGCGCGGCCCAAGTCTCCGGAGGTTGCGGCGAGCTTCAGTCCGCCTTGTTGTTCGGCGGAGCTGAGGGCTCGGGTACCGCGCGCGAAGGGGATCACGCGCATCCAGTTGCGGCCGTGCGCGCTGTTTAGTTTCGCGGCGAGGTCGTTGGCGCGGTTCAGATCGTTGGCGGAGGCCGAGGCTGACGTATCGACCAGCACCGCGACGGCGAGCTTGGTTTCTTCGAGCGTCATGCTGGGTTCGGCAAGCGCAATAAGGACGGCGACGAAGGCCAGCGATTTCAGGATGAGGCCGACGCGACGAGGAGTCCGCGTCCATTCAAACGCGGCCCAAGCGAGCGGGAGCCAGGCGAGATATAGAACCCAGGAGCGGTCGAAGCTCACGACGCTTTCCTCCAGGGCAACGAGATGCCTGCGTCCGAGGTGAGGCGGGCGATGCTGCTGCGGCCGAACAGGATCCAATCGGCGAGCAGGCCGAGGGCTCCAGCGAGGGCGAGCCAGGGCCAGATATCGGTGGCTGCGGATTCACGGAGCGAGGTCGCGGGGACGCCCTTGGCGACGCCTTGCGGCGGGGTCCACATGGTTTCGGCCAGCTCGGGCAACGTGAGTGAGTAGATCAGTTCGCCGCCTCCCGTCTGGACACGCACGGTGCCGGGTGATCCGGAGAAGAAGCGCAGCGAGGTGCCTTCGATGGTGAAGGGTAGATCGCGATTCAGTTCATCGAGCACGTGGACGGTGGCCGGATCGGTGTTCGCTTCGATGGGCACGGTGATGGTGCCGACAGATCCTGCGTTCAATTCGAGGCGGCCGTACGTCCCGGGCGACATCCAGCGCAGGGCGTTCGCGATCAGCAAGGGCGTCGCGAGTTCGAACTTCATGGAGCCGCGCGTGGGCAGGAAGCCGATGGCGAGAACCTTGGCAGCGCCTTCGCGGGCAACGACGACGGGTCTGCTGGTGGTGGAGGCGATTACTTTATCGCCGGGCGCGGGGGTGAAGACTTCGGCGGAATCGAGAACGACGTCGCGCGTGTAGATCCCGCTGCCGAGCGCGGTGTCCTGGCTCCAACGATCCAGCGGGGCTTTCGCGACGGTCGATTTCACAGGGATCACAGAACCGTTAGCAGGAGGCTCGATGAAGATCGTATCGATGGCGGGCGGCGACGGCGGCGTGAAGCGATCGAGGACAAGGAAGTCGGCCTTCGTGTCTGCGTTGTAAGCGGAGGTGGGACGGAACTCGGCTTGGATCGCGGGGTTGGTTTCGAACAGCGGACGAAGCTGCGGATCATTGGTGTACACGACGGCCTTGAGCTGGCCTTGCGACGGGACTTCGACGATGGCTCGGTTGTCGCCGGGGATGGAGTCGTTCACGTTGAGGCGGGCTTCCAGCCAGCCACCAACTTTTTCTTTATAGGTGAAGGCGACCTGTTCGTCGGCACCGGGCTGTAGGGCGAGGCGTCGTGATCCGATGGGCGTTTGCGCGTACTGGACGGCAAGGTCGACGTTGTGCGCGCGGAGGCCGTAGTTGTGGACGGAAACGAAGATCTCCCAAGTGTCCGCAGCGTTCGCGGAACGGCGGAGCGCGACTTTGCGGAGGCCGAGGTTTTCCGATGCGCTGTTGACCGAGATGAAGCGGAGATTCTTGGGTTGATGCGAGAGCGTCGATTTTTCGGGATCGATGCGGCCCGCGCCGACGACCACAATCTCGCCGGGATTCGAACCTTGCATGGCTTGGGCGCGCTCGGCGAAATCGAGGGCGAGTGCGAGGTCGAACGAAGATGCTCCGGCTTGCGAATCGCGCAGGGCGGTTTCGATCGCTCCGCGGTCAAGTTCGAAGGAAGTCGCGGGAGTCGCGAGCGCATCAGCGCGGACCAGCATCACGCGGTCACGGCGTGGAAGGGTGCGGAGATAGGCGCGGGCGTTGGCTTTGGCCTGATCGAGCACCGTGCCTTGGGCCGTGGTGGAACCCATCCATGCTGACGTGTCGAGCACCAGCACGTGATCGCGGCCCGGGCCATCGAAGACGCCGAACTGCGGGCCAGCAATGGCGAGCAGTAAGAGGATGAGACTGAGGAGTTGGAGCAGCAGGCTCCAGGGTTGCTGGATCTTGCGACGATGCTTGAGATCGGTGCGCGAGCCGGCAGGCGTCCAGAAGCGAAGGGTCGCGACGACCTGGCGTTTCTTCGAGCGGTCGAGTAGATACAGCGCGACGACGCCGGCGGAGATGACGCCGATGAGTCCGAGAAGCTCGCCTAAACCTAGGTTCAGAAAATTCACTTACGCGACGGCTCCTGTATTTACCAGTGGACCAAAAATCGCCTGGTCGACGGGGACGGAGGTCGGAAGGCCGAGATAGCGGCCTCCGCTGCGCTCGGCTACGTGGCGAACGCGTTCGGCGTAGGCATCGAAGGCAGCAGTGTATTGTTCGCGGGCGGCGCGGTCGAAAGCGAGCTCGACCATCTGGCCGGTCTCGGCGTCTTCTAGCTGCAGTTCGCCATCCCAAGGTGGCACGCGGTCCTGTTCGGCCCAAATCTGGAGCAGGATGACTTCGTGCCCGAAGTCGGACAGGAACTGGATCGGTTTTTCGAACTCGCCGTCATCAAGGAAGTCGGAGATGACCATTACGAGGCCGCGCTGCGGGAATTTCGAGATGAACTGGCGGGAGCAGTCCATGAAGTTGGTGCGGCCGCCGCAGGGCAGGGCACTCAAGTAGTCCATGACGGGCTGGAAGCGATGACGGCCGCCGCCGGCGTTGAAGGAATCGTGCAGCTTGTCGCTGAAGGGCTGCAGGGTCATCGAATCGAGGCGCACGAGGCCGACGTAGCAGAGCGCTGCGGCGAACTGGCGGACGTAATCGAACTTGCCTGTGTTCATCGAGGCGCTGGTGTCGATCAGGATACGCACGGGAACGCGGGGTTCCAGCTGGAACATCTTGAGGACCAGTTTTTCGAGCCGCAGGTAGGCGCGCCAATTGACGGCCCGCAGATCGTCGCCGTGGTGGAACTCGCGGTGTTCCAGGAACTCCTGTCCAGAACCGCCGAAACGAGACGTGTGATGGCCGCCGACGAGACCGGGCAGCGATTTGCGCCAGTGAATCGCGAGGCGTTCCAGACGTTCGAGTAAAGCGGTGCTGAGCAGCGGTTCAGGCACGGGCGGCAGTGGCGGTTACGCTCGGAATCAGGGTGGCCAAGATGGTTTCGGTGTTCTGGCCGTCGGCATGGGCGTCGAAGTTCAGGATGATGCGATGGCGCAGGACGGCGGGCGCGATGGCATCGATGTCTTCGATCGAGAGATGGAGGCGGCCATGGAACAGCGCGTGCACGCGTCCACATTCGACCAAGGCCTGGGCGCCGCGCGGGGAGCTGCCGAAGCGGATGTACTTCTTCGTGAGTTCGTGGGCTTGCGGCGAATCGGGCTGGGTGGCCATGACCAGATCTATGGCGTGGCTTTGCACATGCGGCGCGACCAGGACCTGGTCGCAGATCTCGCGGAGCTGCATGATTTCGCCGTGATCGAGCACAGGTTCGACGTGGATCTGGTTCTGCTGAATGGTGCGTTCGACGATGGTGCTGAGGTCGGCACGCGACGGGTACTTGACCAGGATCTTCATCAGGAAGCGATCCAGCTGGGCTTCGGGCAGCGGATAGGTGCCTTCCATTTCGATAGGGTTCTGGGTGGCCATCACCAGGAAGGGCGCTTCGAGGATGTGGGTTTGCGTGCCGCTGGTGACGGTGTGTTCCTGCATGGCTTCCAGCAGGGCGGACTGCGTCTTCGGCGTGGCGCGGTTGATTTCGTCGGCCAGGACCAGGTTCGCGAAGATGGGGCCAGGCTGGAAGCGCAGGGCCTTGCCTCCACCATCGGTGGTGTCCATCATGGCGCTACCGACGATGTCGCCGGGCATGAGGTCGGGCGTGAACTGGATGCGTGAATACTTCAGGTGCAACACGCGCGAAAGGGTGCGCAGCAGCGTGGTTTTCCCGAGACCCGGAACGCCTTCGAGCAACACGTGTCCATCGGCGAGCAGGCAGATCAAAACGCCGTCGACGACGTCTTGTTGGCCGACGATGATCTTGCCAATTTCGTTGCGGACTTTGGTGAGCTGCGTGGAAGCGAGCTGAAGGGCGGTCTCTGGTAGCACTTGAACATTCTAACTCAACCGTCCGTTCCCGAATCCTGCTAGCATCGAGCCATGTTTGAACGGCCCCAGGGAAAAGCGGCGTGTTGGGGGCTTCTCATGGCGATTTGCGCCGTGGCGAACGCCCAAGTGGGCGTGGATTTGCGCGCGGGCGCCAGTATTGCGGCGGTGGTCCAGAAGCTGAGCGACAAACGGGTGATTTTCGTGGGGGAAAATCATGATCGCTACGATCATCACTTGAACCAGCTGGCCATCCTTAGGGAGATGCAGCGGACGCAGCCGGGGTTCGCGATCGGGCTGGAGTATTTTCAGCGGTTCTCGCAGGATGACGTGGATGACTACATCGCGGGGAAAACGGATGAGAAGGCGTTCCTGCGGGCGACCGGTTATTACGATAGTTGGGGCTACGATTACCGGCTGTATGCTCCCATCCTGCGGTTCGCGCGGGAGCAGCACATTCCGTTGGTCGCGCTGAACGTGCCTTCCGGGCTGACGTCTATGGTGTCGAAGACGGGCATCGCGGCGCTGCCCGAGGAGTGGAAGAACGTAATGCCGCTGGAGATGGAGCCTGCGAAGGAGCCGTATCGGGATCGGTTGAGGAAGAGCTTTGAGCAGCACGAGGACAAACGCGCCGAGGCGTTCGAGCGTTTCGTGGAGGCTCAACTGGTGTGGGACGAAGGCATGGCTGAGATCTCAGCCAACTACCTGACGCGTCATGCAGGGAGTCGACTGGTGGTGTTGGCAGGGTCGGGCCACATGGTGTTCGGCGACGGGATTCCGCAGCGGTTGGCGCGAAGGACGGGTGCGTCGTATGCGGTGGTGTTGAGTAACAGCGCGGAGATCGAGGCATCCATGGGCGATGTTCTTTTGCTGAGTGCTCCGCAGTCCCTGCCGCCCGCCGGGATTCTGGGCGTGAAACTCCACGATGGGAACGTTGGCTGCAGCATTGGCGATCTGGTGCCCGGCGGCGCGGCGGCCAAGAGCGGACTTTTGAAAGACGACATGTTTGTTGATATCGACGGTCAGGCTGTGCACACGGCGGCGGAGATCAAGGTTGCGCTGTGGGATCGCAACCCGGGGGATAAGGTCCACGTTCGGGTGCAGCGCGGGACTGCGACCGTCGACGTTGATGTCGAACTCAAGGCCGCGAATTAGAGACGGCCTCTAATGTGCAACAATGGCCCTCCGGGAGGCCGCCATCCATAACCGAAATCGAGTATTAGGGCTGCTGCTGCTGCTGTCGGTGATCATGTACCTGGATCGCGTGTGTATCTCGGTCGCGGGACCGGCGATGCAGGAGGCGCTGGGGATCGGTCCCGAAGGTTGGGGCTGGGTCACGGGTGCATTCACGTTGGCGTACGCGGCGTTCGAGGTGCCGAGCGGCGCGATGGGCGATCGCTGGGGTCCGCGGAAGGTTCTGACCCGTATCGTGCTGTGGTGGTCGGCGTTCACTTCGTTGACGGGCGCGGTGTCGAGCCTGAACGTGCTGGTGGCCACGCGATTCCTGTTCGGGATCGGCGAGGCGGGCGCGGCTCCGAATATGGGCATTGTGATCGCGCGCTGGTTCCCCCTTGAGATGCGCTCGCGGGCGTGGGGTTTGTCGCTGATGGCGCTGCAGGTGGGCGGGGCAGTGGCTCCGCTGCTGGTGGTGCCGGTGCAAGCGCGATGGGGCTGGCGAGCGTCGTTCTTCGTGTTTGGCGCGGTGGGCGTGCTGTGGTCGGCACTCTGGTATTGGTGGTTCCGGGATTCCCCGCAGGAGAAGGATGGCGTGGCGGGCGTGACATTTGCGGCGCAGGAGCATGTCTCGCTTCCGTGGGGTGAGGCGATGCGCAGCAGCAACCTGCGGAGCCTAATGTTGATGGCTGGCTCGGTGGGCTGGTCGATGTCGTTCTTTCAATCCTGGCTGGGGACATATTTGGCGAAAGGGCTGGGATTCAGCGCGACGGGGTTACTGTGGGCCTCGCTGCCGTTTCTGGTGGGGGCGTTTGCGAACGTCGTGGGCGGTTTCGTCGGCGACATCGTGGTGCGGCAACGCGGGCTGACGTTCGGCCGGCGTGCGGTGGGCATCGCGGGATACGGATTGTCGACGCTCAGCCTCATCGCGGCAACGCAGTTCGAAGACAAGATCACGGTGATCACGTTGTTGTCCTTCGCCTATGGCGGCATCACGCTGGGTCAGCCGGCGTTGATGAACGTGTGCCTGGATATTGGCGGCAAGTTTTCGGGCGCGGTGACGGGCGCAATGAATATGGCTGCGTACACGGGGGCCTTTGTTTCGTCGGTGGCGTACGGTTACATGGTGAACCGCTACGGGTATCAGTTCCCGTTCCTGCCGATGATCGGGTTCATGCTGGTCGGGACGCTGCTGTGGTTCCGGGTGCGACCGGAAGAGGACGTGATCGCCGTTCGCTAGAGGCCCATGCGTTCAAGCTTGCGGTAGAGGGTTTTGCGTTCGATACCGAGGATCTTGGCGGCGCGGCTCTTGTTGCCGTTGGTGGCGGCCATGACGCGGCGGATCTGT
>CANIIC010000065.1 GCA_947467395.1 Bryobacterales bacterium | reverse complement strand
TGAATTCGTCGGCCGCAGTGTGCGAGTCGCCATATTGCAGCACGCGCACGGGACCAGGAAGTTCGCCGCGCTGGTGGCGGTAGAGTTGTTCGAAGAACGGGACGAGGGCGGCCGGATTCTCGACAGGCAGCCCCAATCCGGCTTCGAGTGCCCGCTCGACAAATTCCGTGGAAGCGATCGAGTTTACAGCGACAGGGGCCTTTTTTGCAGGGGCTTTCTTCGCGGCTGTCTTCTTCGCCGCAGGCTTCTTCACCGGTGGCTTGGCGGAATATGCACCTGGCACTAGCAGAGCGCCCACGAAGGCCGCCGCCAAGCCGAACTGCAAGGTCCGCTGCATTTACATCCTGCTACTGAGCCGCCGGAGCACTCTTCAGCGGAGCACTGGCCCGCTGCTGCAATCGTGCGCGCCGTTCCAGCTCGGCCCGGCGCTCCTCTTCTTCGCGCTCTTTCAGTTTGCGCATTTTGAACTCGCTGTAGCCGTCGCGCAGGCTGTCGTAGAGCAACTGCCCGACGATCTTCGCACCCGCCGGCAGCGGATGAATGTAGTCAGCGCCCACCAACCGGGGCTGTGCAGCGTACCACTTCGCCATCGTGCCCGCGCCGCCCATCGCTTCAAACGTATTGAAGAACGCGACGCCCAACTGCTGCGCCAGTTGCTTCTCTTTCTTGACCAGACGCGGTAGCGCCTCAACGGTCCCGATAGTGCCGTCGGGTTTCAACTCCCCGCGATCCATCGGACTCATCAACAGGATCGACGCATTCGGCAGGGCTGTGCGGACACGCATGACCGCCGCTTCCATCTCCGAGCCCCACGTTGTATCGACGAAACCGGGGAAGCCGCTTTCGTTGGTCCCGTAGGCGAGCACGACGAGATCAGGCTGGTAGTGGCGCAATTGCGCGGCAAGATAGGCGCGATTGAAGCCGCGCGAAAGTAACGTCACACTAGCGCCGTTCACACCGAGGCTACTGTAGAGCACCCCGGGACGATCCCGCCGGAACTCGACCCCATACAACTGAACGTAGCCCTGCGTCACACGCACGCGCAGTTCGCTGGCGCGCGGGGGCAAGGCGAAGGTGACAAAGCCGGGCTTGGTTTCTTCGGCGTTCGTATCGGTGGAACCGATCTGTTCCCCATCGGCTTCGAACACGAACGACCCGCCGCCGGGCTGCGCGAGGTAGGCGACCTCCACCGATTGCGCCTGCCCGCCTTTCAGCGTCCAGTTCGCCACGGCTCCCACCCCTCCGCGGAACCGCCCGCCGCCCAGGCCAAACATGCCGTCCTTGAACTCAGGCTTACCGGCCACATCGATGCCCCAATTCGCCGCGTCCATCGCCATGCCGCGATGGTTGTACCAAGCCCACGGCCGCGCGATCAGCACGAAGCCAGCACCGGCGTCGCCGAACTGCTTCTGTAGCATGCCACGCACGTCGGCCGTGATGAGGTCGGCGGTGGTGGGCGAATCGCCGTAGTGCAGCACGCGCACTTGGCCGCCTTTAAGCAACGCGTCGTAGAAGTGATCCAACTGCCGCGCCGGATCGACCAGCGTCTGCACAGCGATCACCTGCGCGCGAGCCGCACGCAGGCTGGCCATGGTCGGGCCCAGATCGGCATCCTGCATCGGCGGCAGCGGCATGTCCCAAACCTTCGCGACGGAGTTGGGCGTCACCGCATGCCACTTCACCAGCGCGGGAAAGGCAGAGGGGATCGCCAGGATGGCGGCGCACAGCCCCACCGCCAGCATCGTCTTCGTCGGGATCCTGACTCCCGGCTCCTGACCGCTGCCTTCTTTCTTAGAACTGGTTATAAATAAATGGAGCTGCACCCGTCGTTACCACGTACCCCAAGCTGAACACCAACGCCGCCAAAGCCGCCGCCTGCGCATAGAACGGAGCTTTGACATACAAGTTTAAACCGCCTTCGTACCAGGATTTCGGGAAATAGTGCGCCACCACGCCAATTGCCAGAACCACCCCGATCGGCACGGAAATATTGACGAACGAAACCGAGAGCGATGCGATCCGGCTCAACATCGACAGTGCCGTGTCCAGATCGGCAGCGCGGAAAAAAATCCAGGCGAACGCGACGAAGTGGAACGTCACGAACATGCTGACGTAGCGGAATCCGGCCCACACCTGGCCCTTAGTATTCGCGAAGGCGCTCTGCCACAGGCGCACGATCACCAGTCCGACGCCATGCAGCGCGCCCCAGATCACGAAGTTCCAACTAGCGCCGTGCCACAGGCCGCCGATCACCATCGTGAGGATCAGATTCGTGTAGGAGAACACCTTCCAGGACCGCAGTCCCGGTAGTGAGAAGTACAGATAGTCGCGCAGCCAGTTCGACAAAGTGATGTGCCAGCGACGCCAGAAGTCGGTCAGATTCTCGGCTGTGTAGGGAAGATTGAAGTTCGCCGGCAGCTTGATCCCCAGCAGCAACGCACTGCCGATGGCGATGTCGCTATAGCCCGAAAAATCGTAGTAGAGCTGGAATGCGTAGGCGTAGACACTGATCAAAACTTCGGTGCCGCTGTACAGGTTCGGGAAGTCGAACACGCGATTGATCAGGTTCTCGGCCAGGTAGTCGGCGATCGCCAGCTTCTTCAGCAGCCCCATGCCGATGAGGAACATCGCGCGGCCCCCGTCCGCCGAGTCGAGCAGCCTGCGCTTCTCCATCTGATCGATTAGCGATTGCACGCGCGTGATCGGTCCAGCGAGCGTGGTGGGAAAGAACGACACCGCCGCCAAGTGAGCCAGGTAACTGCGCGTGCCTTTCGAGTCGCGGCGATACAAATCGATCGTGTACGTCAGAGACTGGAATACGTAGAACGACAGCGTGACCGGAAGCGTCCAGTGCCACTCAGGAGCCGTCTTGCCGGTCCACGAGGCCCAGTTTTCGAGTAGGAATGGGACGTACTTGAAGAACGCCAGCAAGCTGAGGTTCATGCCGATGCTCGCGGTGACCAGTAGTCGCCGCACCCACGATCGCTGGGCCTTCTGCAGCCCCAGCCCGACGCAAAAATCGAACGTTGAAGCAGCAGGAATCAGCACCAGATAGGCCAGATCCCACCGGGCGTAGAAGAAATAATTCGCGAAGAGAATGACCGAGAGGGCCACGGCACGCCGGCGGGCGAGTGGCCAATACAAGAAGAACACGGCGACCAGGAAGACGAAGTACGTCGACGAGGAGAGAAGCAAGTATCTAGAATAGCGTGTGTGAACCTGCTCGTAGCCGCCTCGACCGAACTAGAATGTAGCCTACTCAAAGACCGCGTCCGGACGGTGGTGACGGGCGTCGGCCAAGTCAACATGGCGCGCGCCCTGACGGTCGAAATCGAGCGCCAGCGCCCTGACGGGATCCTCGTCGTGGGCATCGCGGGAGCCTACCCGGGTTCGGGCTTGGCGATCGGTGACGTGGTCTCCGCGGAATCGGAAGCCTTCGGCGACCTAGGCGTCGAGACTCCCGAGGGGTTCCTGGAATTAACGGAGTTCCTGCAGACGACCTACCCGCTGCAACTCTTCCCTGCCCCGCGCCGAGCTCGGTTCGTGACGGTGTCGACGTGCACGGGCACCGACGAACTTTCGCAACGCATCCAGGCGAGGACGCAGGGCGCAGTGGAGAACATGGAAGGCGCCGCCGCAGCGCAGGTCGCAGCTCGCTACAAGATTCCGATGGGCGAGTTGCGGGGCATCAGCAACATGACAGGTCAGCGAGATCGGGCGTCGTGGAGGATCAAGGATGCGGCGACCGCGGCGCAAACTTCGCTTCAACACTGGCTAGAGCAACCGCGTTAATACTACGTATGGGTGCCCGGAGCTTCCTGCCCCATCGCCTGCACGTATTCGACGTACGTTCCGGGGTACAACCGAGGTTCCTTCTCTGTCCCGCTCTCCCCGCCCAACTCCAGCACTCGCGTGCCGAGCCCGCGCAAGAACATACGATCGTGCGACACGAAAATCATCGTGCCTTCGAACTCCTTCAACGCCTCGACCAACATTTCCTTGGTCGCCAAGTCCAAGTGGTTCGTCGGCTCGTCGAGCACCAGGAAATTCGGTGGATCGTACAGCATCCGGGCCATCGCCAACCGCGATTTCTCGCCGCCCGAGAGCGACCGGATCTTCTTCTCTGTATCATCCTGCGAGAACTGGAAGGCCCCGGCCAGCGTACGTAATGCGCCTAAACCATCCTGCGGGAAATCGTTCTGCAACTGCTCGATGATCGTCAGATCCGGGTCCAACACGTCCAGCGCCTGCTGCGCGAAGTAGCCCATCTTCAGGCTCGCGCCCAACCGCACTTCGCCGGCATCGGGCTGCAAGGCGCCCGCGATCATCTTCAACAGCGTCGACTTGCCCGCACCGTTGCGACCCATCACGCACCAACGCTCGCCGCGCCGGATGATCATCCCGAAATCGTCGTAAATCGTGCGCGTGCCGTAGCTCTTCGACAGGCCCTCGATCACCGCTACTTGATCGCCTGACCGCGGCGGCACACGGAAATCGAACTTCACGATGGTGCGCTTCTTCGGCAGCTCGATCTTCTCAATCTTGTCCAGCGCCTTGATCCGGCTCTGCACCTGCGCCGCCTTGGCCGCGTGCGTCTTGAAGCGCTCGATGAAGCGTTGCTCCTTCGCGAGCATCGCCTGCTGGCGGGCGAACGCCGCCTGCTGATTCGTCTCGCGAATCGTTCGCTCGCGTTCGTAGAAATCGTAGTTGCCGGAGTACGTGAAGATTTCGCCGGCGTCGATCTCGAAGATCTTGCCCACCAGGCGATTCATGAACTCGCGATCATGCGAGGTCATCAGCAGCGCCCCTTCGTACGACCGCAGGAACTGCTCCAGCCAGATGATCGATTCCAAGTCCAAATGGTTCGTCGGTTCGTCCATCAGCAGGACGTCGGGACGCCCCAGCAGCACGCGAGCCAACGCCACGCGCATCTTCCAACCACCCGACAACGCGCCCACGTCGCCATCGATCTGCACATCCGGGAAACCTAGCCCATGCAACACTTCGCGAGCCTGCGCTTCCAGCCCGTAGCCGTCCAGATGCTCGTATTCTTCCTGCACCTCACCGAAGCGTTCGAGAATCTTGTCCATCTCGTCCATCTTCGACGGGTCTTCCATCTGCTTCTGCAGATGTTCCAGCTCATGGTGCAGATCGCCGACGCGCCCGCTGCCCGCAATGGCTTCATCGAGCACGCTGCGGCCCTGCATCTCCTCCACATCCTGGCGGAAATACCCGACCGTCAGCTTCTTGGGCACGGTGACGTCACCATCATCGGGCGATTCCTCGCCCATGACCATGCGGAACAGCGTGGTCTTGCCGGCCCCGTTGGGACCCACCAGACCGGCCTTTTCGCCGGGATTCAATTGGAAGGAAGCTTCTACGAAAATGAGTTGCTTGCCGTACTGTTTACTGACGTTGCTGAAGGAGATCACTCCCTTCCACGGTAACGCGGAAACCGTCCCTTCCACGCACGCGCCCATAGGCGACCTTGATACGATGATTGTTTACCCCCAATGGCGCTCCGTTTCTATAACACGCTGACCCAGCAGGTGGAGCCTTTCTCCACGCGCGACAACGTCGTTCGCATGTACTCCTGCGGGCCGACCGTTTACAACTTCGCCCACATCGGCAACTTCCGCAGCTTCGTCTTCCCGGACATGCTGCGCCGTTGGCTGCGCGCGCGCGGTTTCACGCTCAATCACGTGATGAACATCACCGACATTGACGACAAGATCATCCGCAACGCGAACGCCGCCGGTAAGTCGATCAACGAGTTCACGGAGGTCTACACCAAGGCCTTCCTCGAAGACACCGCGGCCTTGCGCATTGAACGTCCGGAGCACATCACGCCCGCGACCGCTCATATTCCGGAGATGGTCGAAGCCGTCGAACAGTTGACCAAGGCCGGCCATACGTATGTGAGCGATGGCTCCGTCTACTACCGCATCGCGACGTTCCCCGGCTACGGCAAGCTCTCGCACAACGACTTCAGCGGTATTCGCGCCGGCGCTCGCGTCGATAACGACGAGTACGACAAAGACGACGCCCGCGACTTCGTCTTGTGGAAGGCCGCCAAGGAAGGCGAGCCCGCTTGGGACACCTCCATCGGCAACGGGCGCCCCGGCTGGCACATCGAATGTTCGGCCATGGCGATGAAGTACCTGGGTGAACAGCTCGACATCCATACCGGCGGCGTCGACCTCACCTTCCCGCATCACGAAAATGAGATCGCCCAGGCCGAAGGCATCAGTGGCAAGCAGTTCGTCCGCTTCTGGCTGCACGCGGAACACTTGAGCGTCGAATCGCAGAAGATGTCGAAGTCGCTCGGCAACATCTACACGCTGCGCGACATCCAGGAGAAGGGCTACACTCCGGAGGCGCTGCGGTACTTACTGGGCTCAGTTCCCTATCGCAAGAAGTTGAACTTCACCTTCGATGGCCTCAAGGCCGCGATGACGTCGATCGAGCGCCTACGCAATTACGAGCTGCGCTTGAAGACGTCGCACTTCCCCGAGGGCACCAACGACGCGCTCGAAACCCGCGCGCAAACCGCGGTGAAGGCCTTCGATGAAGCCATGGACGATGACCTGAACACGGCGGAAGCGCTGGCCGCGGTCTACGAATACGTGCGTGACACGAACTCCGCCATGGACTCCGGTGAGTTCAAGGCGGGCAACGTGGCGGGAGCTCTGGCGTTCCTCGCCCGCTTCGATTCCATCTTTGATGTGCTCAAGCCGACGGTGAAGGCCGGCAGCTTGAGCGATGCGGAAGTGGAAACCCTGATCGCCGAACGCACGTCTGCTAAGAAGAACAAAGATTTCGCCCGCGCCGATGGCATCCGCAAGGAACTGCTGGAACAAGGCGTCATCCTCGAAGACACGAAAGAAGGCGTGCGCTGGAAGCGCGCCTAAGCGTCCGGAACTACAAACCATGAAGATCGAATCGAAAACCGTACATTGGGGTGACCGCAAGAAGGTCGGCGGCTTTACGCCCGTCACCACGCCCATCTACACCGCTGCCAGCTACGTGTACGATTCGATGGACCAGCTCGACCGGGTCTTCGATCTGCAGGAACAAGGCCCGTCCTACGCTCGCTACGACAACCCGACGCGCAACGCGCTGGAAGAAGTGATGCGCGAGCTGGAAGGCGGAGCGGGAGCAATCGCCTGCGCCTCCGGCATGATCGCGATTCATACGGCGATTCTCGCGGCGCTGCTCGATCGGCCCAAGCGCGTGCTCGCGGCCAACATGATGTATGGCGCGACCACATCGATGCTGATGAAGATTTTCGATCCGCTGGGAGTCGAAACCACGCAAGTGGATCCGTGCGATCTCGCGGCCTTTGAGAAAGCGCTGAACGAGACCAAGCCGGGTTGCGTGATCGTCGAAACCATCGCGAATCCGCTGCTGCGCGTGCCGGCGCTCGACAAGATCGCCCAACTCTGCCGCAAGGCCGATGCGCCGTTGATCGTCGACAACACCTTCGCGACGCCGCTGCTGGTGCGTCCGCTGGAACTCGGCGCGAACATCGTGTGTCACAGCGTCACCAAGTATCTTGCCGGCCACGGCGACGTGCTCGGCGGCGTAATCGTCTCCGATGCAGCGAACTTCGACACCATCCGCACGCTGTCTCGCACGATGGGTCCGGTGTTGGGGCCGTTTGAGAGCTACCTCACGATGCGGGGGATCAAGACGCTGGGCTTGCGCTTCGAGCGCCAGTGTTCGAACGCGAATCAAGTGGCGGCGTGGCTCGCGAAGCACCAAGCGGTGGAACGCGTATACTTCCCCGGCCTGCCCGCACATCCTGATGCCGAAGCCGTCGGTCGGCTGTTCCCTGCGAACCAATGCAGCGGTCTGGTCGCCTTCGAAATCAAGGGTGCCGACAAACCGAAAATCTTCAAGTTCATGGAGAGTCTGAAGATGGTGGTGCGCGCGACCTCGCTCGGCGACGTCCACACGATGATTCTCTACCCGGCCATGGCCTCGCACCGCGATTTGTCGCCGAAGCATCGCGAACGCCTGGGCATCCACGAGAATCTGGTGCGCATGTCCATCGGCATCGAAGCCATCGAGGACATCCTGGCGGATCTCGATCAGGCCTTGGCCATCTGAAGCGAACGCACAAACTGTGTTTGCGTGATCCAGTAGAACAACCAGATACAAGGAGTCGCGACTAAGCGGAACGGCTCCTCGCGCCCATACGTGCGGATGATTTCCATGCTGTTGCCGATCCCGTAAACGGTCAGCGCGATCTGCGACATCCCGAACAGCAGCAGATACATAGCGCTGGTGCGCGGCAACCCCACGCCGCGAGCCTGACTCACCAGCACCAGGCTCCAGCACACCACGTTGAGCACGCCGAAGAAGAAGCCGATGGTTTCAAGCAAGAGCGCGGAAAATGTCCGATACTGCTGCGCGCCGGCCAAACCGATCTGCAACAAGCCCATCCCCACCACGGCCAGCGCTGGAACTCGCAGCGATCGGCCCAGGCCGATGCTCGCGAAATAGGCAGCCCATACCAACGGGTCCAAGGTGGAAACGATTAGCAACAGCAGCCGGGCGTCCCGTGCAAGGTCCGCCGACCACGAGGGCATCAGGTTCGCGATCCAGTAGTAGCCCGCGCGCAGCAACACGCCGGCCACCGCGAGCCAAGCCGCACGACTCAACGTCATAGGTCGCCTTTCGACGTTCGGAAGAAGTACAGCATCTGCGCCACCGAAAATACCAGTCCCATCACGGGCGCAAACCACACCCGCGGCAGTTCACCCAGCACCAACGCCATCACCATGCCCGCAGCCGAATTCAGCATCCCGGCGCTTTCGAGAAACCCGAGCCGCGCCATCACCGCCGCGAACTTGCGCACAGGTTTCCCGCGCCACAACCGGATCAGGTAGACCACCCACAGCGACGTCATCACATAGAACGCGATGACGATCACCCACGGGATCCCGCTCAGCATCCACAGGGTGGGGACAGTGTAGGCGACGGTCCACAGGCGGGCGGCGACGCCCGTGCAGAGCGTCAATACGACGACTCCTCGAATGCCCAAGAATTGGGGGGGCATGCTGAGCAAAAGGAACAACCCGCACCACAGCACTTCCACCCAGGGGGTCACGGCACTAACTCAGTTTGGAACGGACGCGATCGCTGAGAGCCTTGCCATCCACGCGCTTGCCTGCGAGCTTCGCCTGCGCGGCCTTCATCACCACGCCCATCTGCTTGATGGACGGATTTTCGGTCTCGGCGATCGCCGCAGCAATGGCCGCGTCGATTTCTTCCTCAGTGGGCGCGGAGGGCATGTAGGATTCGATCAGCTTCGACTCCGCTTCTTCCTTCTCAGCCAACTCCGCCCGATCGCCCTTGCGGAACATCTCGGCGGACTCCTTGCGCTGCTTCAGCATGGTGGTCAAGACCTGCAGCTCAGTCTGTTCGTCGAGCGGCTTCATGCTGTCGATCTCAAACTTCTTCAGCGCCGTCTTGATCGCACGGACTGTTTCGAGCTTCGCTTCGTCGCGCGCCTTCATGGCCGCGACCATGTCTTTTTGAATCTGATCCAGGAGAGCCATGGGATTCTTTAGTCTAGCGCGGAGCAGGGCGCAGGGGCTAAACTTGTAGAGGCGCATTTTGCGGGAACGACATTACGAGACAGCATGGCCAGCAGCCTTAGCATGGACGTAGATCTAGGCGGCGCCCGGGCAAAGAAGCTCGGGCGGGACGAATTGATTCGTGCGTTTCGCACGATGTATCAGTCCAGACGGATTGACGACCGCGAGATTCTCCTCAAGCGCCAAAACAAGATTTACTTCCAGATCTCCGGCGCCGGTCATGAAGCGATTCAGACCGCCGCGGGCATGGCCCTCAAGGCTGGACACGACTGGTTCTTCCCGTACTATCGCGATCGCGCGCTGTGCCTGGCCCTCGGCGTTACCGCCGAAGACATGCTGCTGCAGGCCGTGGGTGCGGAGGCGGACAAAGCTTCGGGTGGCCGCCAGATGCCTTCGCACTGGAGCTCGCCCGCGCTGCACATCGTGTCGCCCTCTTCGGCCACCGGCACGCAGTATCTTCCGGCGCTGGGCTGTGCCGACGCAGGCCGCCGCCTCAACCCGAATTCTGACGAAGTCACGCTGACCAGTTCCGGCGACGGCGCCACCAGCGAAGGCGAGTTCTGGGAATCCCTGAACATCGCCTGCCTCGAAAAACTCCCGCTGATCTACCTCATCCAGGACAACGGCTGGGCGATCTCCACTCCCGTCGAAAAACAGACCGCCGGCGGCAGTATCGGCAAGGCCGTCGCGAACTTCCCGGGCTTCAAAGTCATCGAATGCGACGGGACAGACTTCATCCAGTCCTATAACGCCATGTGCGCGGCTGTCGAATACGCGCGCGTGAACAAAGCTCCGATCATGGTCCATGCGACCTGCACGCGGCCGTATTCGCATTCGCTGTCGGACGACGAGAAACTCTACAAGACAGCCGCTGAGCGCGCCAACGAAGCCGAGCGCGATCCGGTCAAGCTGTTCTCGGAGTGGCTGGTCCTCGAAGGCATCCTCGATGCACGAGGCATCGAGATGATCACCAATGAGATCGATCTCGAAATCCAGCACATTACCGAACGAGTGCTGAAGGCCCCCACCCCGCCCAAGGGGCAGGCATTGAAGTATCTATACTCGCCCGACGTCGATCCGACCTCCGCCGCCTTCGACACCGAACCGCGTTTTTCAGGTGAACCGAAGACGATGGTGGATTCCATCACGCACACGCTGCACGAAGAAATGCGGCACAACCCGAAGATGGTGGTGTTCGGCGAAGACGTGGCCGATTGCAGCCGCGAAGAACATCTCAAGGAAGTCAAAGGCAAGGGTGGCGTCTTCAAGGCAACCCAGGGCTTGCAGATCGTGCACGGGTCCGACCGCGTCTTCAACACACCCATCGCCGAAGCCGCGATTGTTGGCCGTGCGGCCGGCATGGCGACGCGCGGCATGAAACCCGTCGTCGAGATCCAGTTCTTCGACTATATCTGGCCGGCGATGATGCAGATTCGCGATGAACTCGCGAGCTTGCGCTGGCGCTCCTTCAACGGCTTCTCCGCGCCGCTGGTCATGCGCGTGGCTACCGGCGGCTACCTGAACGGTGGCGCCGTGTATCACAGCCAGTGCGGCGAATCGACGTTCACGCACATCCCCGGTATCCGCGTCGTGTTCCCTTCGAATGCGCTGGACGCGGTGGGGCTGCTGCGCACCGCGATCCGCTGCAACGATCCCGTACTGTTCCTGGAACACAAGCGTCTCTATCGCGAACCGTACAACCGCTCCGAACATCCCGGCCCCGACTATCTGATCCCATTCGGCAAGGCCAAGACCGTGAAGCATGGAGAGCATCTGACGATCATCGCCTTCGGCGCGCTGGTGCATAAGTCACAACTGGCTGCGCTGGAAATCGAACGCCGCCATTCTGGCCACACGGTCGAAGTGATCGATCTCCGCTCGCTCAGCCCGTACGATTGGGAAGCGATCTCGGCGTCTGTGAAGAAGACCAGCCGCGTGATGATTGTTCACGAGGACACGCTTAGCTGGGGCTATGGTGCCGAAATCGCCGCGCGCATTGCGAGCGAATTGTTCAGCTACCTGGACGCTCCGGTGGGTCGCGTGGCGGCGCTCGATACGTGGGTCGGGTATCATCCCGATCTCGAAACCGAGATCCTGCCGCAAGTGGATGACGTCGTCACTGAAGCTGATCGCCTGCTCTCTTACTGACCCCTATGACGCGGCGGGAACTACTGCTTCTCGCGACGGCCGCGCCCTTGGCCCGGGCGCAATTTACTTCCTCCGTGCGCGTGGTAAACGTCTATGTCACTGTGCGCGACCGTAAGGGCGAACTGGTGCGTGGCCTCACGCGCGATGATTTCGAAGTCCGCGAAGACAGCCGCAAACAGGAACTGCGCTACTTCACCGCCGAAAGCGATGCTCCACTCACCCTGGGTCTGCTGTTCGATCTAAGCGGTAGCCAGCGCAGCGTGGTTGAAGAGCAGCGCCACGCCAGCCAGGACTTCTTGAAGCAAGTCCTGCGCGATGGCGACACGGCCTTCTTCGTCGCCTTCGACAAAAACGTGCGCCTGTTCAACGCGGGCCAGCTCACAGAGATTCAACCCGGCTTCGCGAACTCCACCGGCACCGCGCTGTTCGACGCCATCTCCCGAGCCTGCGAACACGTGCGCGACGAGCCTGGCCGCAAGACGCTGGTCATCCTGTCCGATGGTGTCGACACCGCCAGCACCGCGACCATCAACGAAGCGATCACCGCCGCGCAACGCTCCAATGTGTCCATTTTCCCGATCCGCTTTTACGATCGCGAAGTGTTCCGCTTCATCGTGCCCTCCCCTGCACTCGACAATCTGCGCGCAGGCCAGAAGGCGCTGGAGAAACTCGCGCGCGACACCGGCGGTGGCATGTACGAAATCTCTGACAAGCAGACTCTGGCCGATAACTACGCGAAGATGCAGCGCGAGCTGCGGTCGCAATACAGCCTGGGCTACACCCCGGCGGACGGCAAGAGCGGGTATCGCAAATTGAAAGTGACAGTGAAGCGCAAGGACCTGCGGGTGCAGGCGCGCGACGGCTACTTTGCGTAAAAGCCCGAGGCTCTTGCGCGAAGGCGCGTGCGGATATTCGCGGGGAGGGTGATCGGCGACAGACTTCAGGCGTGCAAGTCCGGCCGTGTGAAACGCGGCGCACAGCGAGGGCGTGTGCGCCGCGATTCTAAGGAGACTAACGCTTGCGCTGACCCTTAACGACCTTCTTAACCTTGGTCTTCATGGAACCGCGAGCCACATCGGCGGCGCGCTTCTTCTTGGCGGGGGCCTTCTTACGCGCGGCGCGCTTCAGCTTCTTGCGTTCTTCGGTATCGGTGATGTTCTTCGTGTTCATTCGACTTTGATTCCTGCGTATTTCGCGATTAATTTCTTCAACCCGTGTCCGGGGAAACTCACTGTAACTTTGGCGTCGTCTCCGGTCCCTTCCAGACGCATGATGGTGCCACGTCCGTACTTGGGATGATTCACGGTCGACCCCGGGCCCACCTTCTTCACGGCGGGCTTCACGACTTTCGGCTGCGGTGTACCTTGAACAGGCCGCACCCCCGGTTGGGGCGAATACGCTGCCTGCGCGGGTCTCCCCGCTCCACTTTGCACGGGAGCAGGCCTGCCTGCCCCACTCTGCGACGGTCCACCGAAAAACTGGCGAACAGCATCCACAGAATTGTAAGTCTTCCCAGTATAAAGGTTTCGGGCCGCACTTTCCCGAACCATCTGGCGCTCGGCGTACAGATCCATACCGCCCTGGTCGCCGCGCTTGACCTCCATCAACGTCGCGGGCACTTCTTTGAGGAAGCGCGAGCGGATGGAAGGCTCCGGCTGACCACCGCCAAACCGGCGGCGATAGCGCGCCCAACTGAGGTACAGCTTCTTCTCGGCGCGCGTCATCCCGACGTAGCAAAGACGGCGTTCTTCTTCCATGCCGGACTCGCTATCGAGCGAACGGCTGTGCGGGAACAGGCCCTCTTCCATACCGGCGATGAACACTACCGGAAACTCCAGGCCCTTCGCGTTGTGCATGGTCAGCAGCGAGATCGCCGCCTTCTCGTCCAGGTTGTCGGAGTCGGCCACCAGCGCCGCATGATCCAGGAAGTCGCGCAGGGATTCGCCGCGATCGGCCGCATCGCTGGCCGCATTCAACAGTTCATCGATGTTGGCCAGACGTGTGCGAGCTTCCTCGGTGCCTTCGTCTTCCAGCATCTTGCGATACCCGGTCTCTTCAAGCAGCGCACGCAGCGTATCGGCCACCGGGCGCTTGTCCAACTCCGCCGCCAGGCCTTCGATCTTGTTTTTGAAGATCGCGAGCGCGGATTCCGCACGCGAGCCCAGCGTGTGTTGCTCCAGCGAATGCGTGATCGCATCCCACATGGGCACGCCGTTGGCGATGGAGTATTGTTCCAACTGCTCCACAGTCGTGCGCCCGATGCCGCGCGCGGGAGTATTGATGATGCGCAATAAATTCAGGGTGTCCTGCGGCTGCACCAGCAGCTTCAAATACGCCAGGATGTCTTTGACTTCGGAACGTTGGTAGAAGCTGAAGCCGCCGACTACGACATACTTACGGCCGTAACGACGCAACGCTTCTTCGATCTGGCGCGATTGCGAATTGGTGCGATACAGCACCGCAATCTGCGCCTTCGGATCCATCACCACGGTTTCCTGGATCTTGTCGGCGATCCACAGCGCTTCGTTCTCCGCATCGGGAGCTTCGTACAGCGTGATCAGTTCGCCGGCCGCCGAATCAGTCCACAAGCGCTTGCCGATGCGCTCCGTGTTGTTTTCGACGACGGCTCCGGCGGCGGATAGGATGTTCTGCGTGGAGCGATAATTCTGCTCCAAACGAATCGTCACCGCTCCGGGGAAGTCGCGTTCGAAATCTAGAATGTTGCGAATGTTCGCCCCACGCCAGCCATAGATCGACTGATCTTCGTCGCCGACGACAGTAACGTTCCGGCGTTCACCGGTCAGCAAGCGCATCAGTTCGTACTGACTGCGGTTGGTGTCCTGATACTCGTCGACCATCAGGAACTCGTAGCGCTGATTGACGCGCTCACGCGTCACATCATCGTGCTGTAGAAGACGCACGGATTCCAGCAACAGATCGTCGAAGTCCAGCGCGTTGGCTTCCTGAAGACGGGACTGGTACCGCTCGTAGACCACCGCGAGCTTCGAGGTGATCGGATCCGTGGAAGCGCGCGCCATATCTTCCGGCGATTCCTTCAGGCTCTTGGCGTGGCTGATACGCGACAGCGCCGCCCGCGGCTGCATGAACTTCTCATCCAGGCCCAGCGCCTTGTAGGCGGACTTCAGAATCGACAGTTGATCGTCGGCGTCGTAAATCGTGAACAGCGGCGTGAAGCCACGACGGATCTGCCCCAACGGAGCACCTTCGCGACGCAGCAAGCGAACACAAAAAGAGTGGAACGTGGCCAGCGTCGGCATCGCATCCGGCGGCAGGTTCGAGCCCGAAAGCAGGTTCTTGACGCGATCCCGCATTTCACCTGCGGCCTTGTTGGTGAAGGTGACCGCGAGAATCCCCCAGCCTGGGACGCGGTAGGCGCTCATCAGGTGGGCGATGCGGTGCGTGATGACTCGGGTTTTGCCGGAACCGGCGCCGGCAAGGATGAGGAGCGGCCCTTCGGCATGCTCGACGGCCTCACGCTGACGGGGGTTGAGGCCCTGCAGAAAGTCCATGGAAACTTCATTTTACCATGCGGTTCCTGGAAACCCTCCGCCTATTCAACGTCGGCTTGGTTCATCTCCGTGAGGTTCTCCGGCACAGAAATCTCCAGTTCGTCGTTAAATCCCGTGAAGATCTGAAACCAATCGACTTCGCCAGTCCGGAGAGCCAGCGCAACCGGGTAACCCGACGTCAGATCGATCCACACTTCCGCGTGGAGTGGAGCCTCCCACGACAGTTCCTGATTCCACTCAGCTAGCTCCGGCAGTTCGGTTGCCGAGGCCATCTGATAGATCAATATTGCGTGCGGCGCGCCATGAACGTAGCACTGGGGGGGCCCGGACCGGCGTGAACGAAGACGGAATCGTAGACACCTTATGGATTCTCAGGAAAACATTCAAGCGATTCCGAGGTTCCATCTTGTTAGTTATCGGGCCAAGCCAAAACCCGAGATTCCAGTAATGCTGCTCGCCAACGGTGATCCACTCATCAAAGTCTCGGCCACCCGCCTGGAATACGTAAATACGGTCAGGCACAACAAAGCGGCACGGCCAGTCGATGGCTACAAAGTCCCGAACCTTTAGCGACTCGTCCTCTCGATTACGCAGCACCGCGATTGAACGGTAACTTTCGAGCAATTCCATCGTTTGCACGGCCCTTGCGATCACCGAAGCGGTAGCCAGCACGTCAGCACCGCCCACCGGTTCATCTGCTGCGCGCAGCATCCCTATGAATCTCTCGCGATCCCGTTCGTTCCGAACAAGGTCCACATCCTGGGCATCGAACTCGGCGACAAGTTTCTCTAGACATTGGACCAAGTAACCGAACCCGAGCGTGATCTGCGATGTCTCCAACGCCCACGCCGCCACGCCCTCCACCCGCGGGTTGAAGTGACCAAACAACGGCCCTACCTGCTCCAATAAATCCAACATGTACCGGTTCACTCCCGGCTGTTGCCGCACCAACTCTTTAACCGATTCGGCTCGCTCCGGCAATGCGCGGCAAGTCGCGTCCAGAGACAGATGTACCAAGACAGCTTGGACCCTCGGAGTGAACCTGCCGCGTTTCAGGAAACGAATCTTGGGCAGCCAGACACCTCGATAAAGATCCTCAGTTAACGGAACATCCGCACGTCGCACAACACGCGCCGCGAGTCCCGCGTCCGAGAGCATCCACGTCATGACTGGCCATTATTGGGCACCAGAACTACCTGGAGCCGATGTCGCCCTCCGCAGGCGCGCTCCATCGCGCCACCGATCGGGTTCACCAACCGCCGCGACCCCAGTGCGCCAGACCTCTCAAAAATCAGGCAAAGTTACACAAAATAGGAAAGATAGGCCGAACGGAGTAGAACAAACTCTTGCCTAACCCGTCTAAGCTGGTTATATGGGACCTCGACGGCAGGTCCAGAAAGTAACTTTGGCAGGTCACGATGCGCCCTCTCTCTTGTACACGCTCCCGAACTGCTGCCGGAAACGGTGGTGGCCATGCTGGTTGACTTCGAGCTCATAGAACGGGCTCGGGGTGGGGACGAGGCTGCGTTCAACCAGGTGGTGCAGGCGTATCGCAAGCGGATTCTGGGCACGATCGCGCGGTTGATCGGCCGGCCGGAAGACGTCGAGGATGTGGGGCAGGAAGTGTTCCTGAGGTTGTACTACTCGCTGGAACAGCTTCGCACCCCGGAAGTGTTTGAGCCGTGGCTGTACCGGCTGACCGTGAACGCGGCTTACGACTATCTGCGCAAGCAGAAGCGGCGGCACGAAAGCCGGATGTCCGACCTGAGTGAGCAACAGGTCATGATGGCGGACGCATTGGCGGGCGGCAAGGTGAATGCCGAGGAGAATCGGCAGTTGAAGATTCGGGAATTTGTTCAGTCGCTACTGGGCAAGATCTCCGAAGAAGATCGCCTGCTGCTGATGATGAAGGAAGTAGAAGGGCTGTCGCTCAAGGAATTGGAGCAGGTTTACAAGGTGAACGAGAACGCCTTGAAGGTCAGGTTGTTCCGAGCACGGCAACGGGTGTTGAAGGCGCTGGAGTTGGGGGAGTAGCGGTCAGACAGCCGGAGGTATAGAATGGAACCCATGCACGGGAAGGACCAGCAGGAGCAGCGGTTGGACGGCTTGTTTGCCGCCTATTGCGAGGCGTGTCCCGATGTAGACGCCAGCCCTGAGTTCATGCCGAAGTTGTGGCAGCGCATTGAATCCCGCCGCGTGGAGAACTTCTGGATCTTCAAGCGTCTGGCGCAAGCCTGCGTCGCTACTGCCGCTGTGGCCATCATCGTCACCACCGTGCTGATGCCCGCTCCCCAGGAAAACGAAGCCCTCGCAAGTTCCTACACCGAGATTCTGGCCGCCGATCACGCGGACCAAGCCTACGTGCAGGCCCTGCCGGCTGACCTTCCTGGAGACCTGCGATGAAGCTGTCGCGCGGAACCATCGCCCTCTACATGACCCTGGTGTTCGCCAGCGGCGCTGCCATCGGTGTTTACGGAAACCGCTACTACACCGCTTCGGTCGAAAGCACGAATCGCAACAAGGGCAAGCGTCCGCCTTCCCCCGAAGAGTTCCGCAAGATGTACCTGACGAACATGCAGACGCAGTTGCTGCTGAGCGACGAACAGGTGCAGAAACTGACCGCCGTGCTGGACGAAACCCGCACCCTGATGAATGACCTGCACAAGCGGCAGCAGCCGGAACAGCAGGAAATTCAGCGGGCGCAGAACGAAAAAATCCGGGCGCTGTTCGACTCCGTGCAATTGGAAAAATACGACGCGATGATGAAGCGTCTTTCCGAGCGGGCCAAGAACAAGGGCAACAAGAACCGCAACGGCTTCTAGGCGGCTTGCGCCTGGCCCCGTGCCCCTAAGAAACAACAAGGCCGCCTCGACTAGACAAGGATTCCCTCGTCCGCCGAAGCGGCCTTTTTAGATTTTTAAGAAGAGAGCTTACGCGACCGGCGTAGGCTTCTTGCGAGCGTCGCGTGCAGCGGCGGCTTCCTTGGCACGGGCGACCTTCTTTTGGAAGCGATCGACGCGGCCTTCGGTGTCCACCAGCTTCTGCTTCCCCGTAAAGAACGGGTGGCAGTTGGAGCAGATTTCCACGCGGATGTCGCCCTTATGGGCGGAACGCGTGATGAAGCTGTGTCCGCAAGCGCAATTAACGCTGACTTCTTCGTAGGCGGGGTGGATTCCGGCTTTCATGGTGAAGTTCCAGCATAACACAAAAACCCCGTGGCAGCCGCTACCGGCCGCACACGGGGCTTTGTTTTTTTATCAGGAACCAATTCGCAGGAGGGGCACTCGGCTAAGAATTCAGCCGGTTACAGCCTCGCCACTGAAACGAAACCTGAACGTTCGTCAGGCGACTCTTACGAGCTCGCCACCTCCCGCAGGGTATTGGTTCCGTCAGAATTACAGCTTTGTATCATGTAGACTGGACCACCTCCTTTCTCAGTGATGCTCACATAATAGGCCCGGTTTAGGCGGGAGTCAAGAGAAACGTAAGGGGTCCAATTTGTTTCAGCCGACCCACCTCAGTGGATCGCGATTCCGAAGCGAACGCCCCAATAATGCAGCGTTGAGCCGAAGCTGTTGTAGATGTGATCCCGGCCTTCTACTCGAACGCCGAAGTGTTTGGCGAACCAGTAGTTGCTACCCATGCCCACGTTCCCCAGATTGAGATGGCCGCTCCGGAAAAAGACGCTGTAGCCGCCGGTGACGAAGGGGTCGAACTTCCGGTCCGAGCCCAACAGGTGATAGTAGCCGTTCACCGAGGCCACGCCGAGTGCAAGCGAATAGTCGTGGGTGGGCCCCAGTGCGCCAACCTCGACACCGGCACCCAAATTCTTCCACACCTTTAATTCGGCGCCTGCGCCGGCATGCAGAGTCGACTCCGATGCTCCACAACAGCTCAGCGCACCGGGAGCCGCGAAAATGTAGCCGTTCGCCCGCTGGCCCCAGCCAGTCAACGCGGAGGCACCGAGGAGGAAACCAACCAGGAAAGTTCTCATACCCAGTCCAGAAGCACTTTTGTCCCCGAAACGCGCGTGGCACTCTAGAGAAGATATGAGCAGGTTTGTGTCGTGCGAAGTTCGAGACGGAGTCGCCGTCGTGATGTTTCACAACCCACCGGTGAATGCGCTGACCAGCGGCGTACCTCAGGAGGTGGCGGAGGCGGTGACAATCGCTTCGCAAAACCCAGGAGTACAGGCGATCGTGGTCATCGGCGGTGGGCGAACCTTCGCGGCCGGAGCCGACATCCATGAGTTCGTCCAGTTCATCGCGGGAAAATCGCCCATGCCCGAGTTTCATCGCTGGTTGAACCAGATCGAAAACACCACGAAACCCGTGATTATGGCGATCCACGGCCAGGCCTTCGGAGCAGGACTCGAACTGGCGATGGCCGGGCACTACCGGGTGATGGCCAAGGATGCGCAGGTGGGACAACCGGAAGTGAAGATCGGCCTGATTCCGGGAGCTGCGGGAACGGTTCGTCTTCCCCGCCTCGCCGGCGTGGGCAAGGCGGCCGAAATGTGTGCGTTCGGCGAACCTGTCTCGGCAGCCGAGGCCTTGAGCGCAGGCATTGTTGACCGCATCATCG
>CANIIC010000064.1 GCA_947467395.1 Bryobacterales bacterium | reverse complement strand
CGCAGCGCGTGACCATCGGTCGTAATGAGGATCTTTTGCGCGATACGATGCAGGTCGGCGACATCAACTGGATCTCGATCGCGGAGCCTTCGGAGCCGATTCGCGCGGAGGTGAAGATTCGCAATCGCCACAACGCCGCACCGGCGACGATTACGCCGTTGACTGATGGGTTGGTGGAAGTAAAGTTCGACGAGCCGCAGCGCGCTGTCACACCCGGTCAGGCCGCTGTCTTCTATCGCGGCGAGGTTGTGCTCGGCGGAGGTTGGATCGGATAGAGATGATCGCCTACCTTCTGGTACGCCTCATTCTTGCGTTTCCGTCGCTCGCTCCGCTCGCTGTTCGCCTGCTCGATCGCAGCGTTCCACGCTTTCGCCGCATTGCTCGCGACAATCTGTTGAAGGCTGGCTACTCGAACCCGGAGCCCATCATCGATGGAGTGTTTCGTTCCATCGCGCGCATCATCGCGACGTTCGCCGAGTTCCCGAAGATCAACGCGAGCAACGTGCATCAGTGGATCCACTATGACGGGCTTGAGAACTTCACGGCCGCGCACGCCAAGGGCAGGGGAGTGCTGGTGGCTACCGCGCACCTGGGGAACTGGGAGCTGAGCGCGTTCTCGCACGCGATCATGACCTCGCCCATGCACATCGTGGTGAGGCCGCTGGATAACGTGCGCCTGGATCGCTTCGTGGAGCAGAGGCGCGCGATGAGTGGGAATCCGATCATCAAGAAGAAGGAAGCCGCCCGCGGCATCCTGAACGCCCTGAAGGCCGGTGATTCGGTGGGCATCCTGATCGATCAAAACGCCTCGCGCGAAGAAGGCATCTTCATCGACTTCTTCGGCCGCAAGGCGAGCGCCAACGCGGCGTTTGTGAAATTCGCGCATCGCACGGGGGCGGCAGTAGTGCCGGGATTCGCGCTATGGAATGAAGTGGAGCGGCGCTACGTGTTGCGCTTCCTGCCAGAGGTCCCGATGAGCGGGGATGTGCAGGAAGACACGCAGCGCGTGCATGCGGTGCTGGAGTCGGTGATCCGGCAGCATCCGGATCAGTGGCTGTGGATCCACAGAAGGTGGAAGGTTCAGCCCAGTTAAGCCCCTACTTCGTCACGTAGTGCCGCAAGCTGGTGTTGTTTTCTCCGCACACGAACTCGATCAGCTCGTCGTCGGCCAGTAGCGACTGGTTGGCTGTTACGGTCCAGGGCTGCTTGTACATCTTCGGGTCGTTCACCGTGATCTGGATTTCCAGGGTGCCGTAGTTAGGACGGCGGATGCGCTCGGTTACGCGGGCTGCGTTGCTCAGGGGGCTGCCGTTTTCGTCGATCCAGGAGTTATCCAGGAATCCGTTCGATTCCACTACCAGCGTGTCGCCCTCCCAGTGGCCGACGGAGTAGCCGTACCACCACGGCTGCGCGTCCTCGGTCTTGGGGAGCGCCCGGCCGTCGGTGAAGATCTGGCGCGTGCCGCCGTTGGCTTCGGCTAGCATCACGATCTCACGCGGGTTCTGAATCAGCTTGCGCGGCTGGGGATGAAACCACAGTTGGATGGGGTGGAGCGGGAGACAGTTCGCATCGGGATGATCCACGCTATTGCGCGCGAGCCGTTCGTTGCGGAGCTTCAGTGCAGCGTCCTGATACGGCAGCAAGCCTCCGGGCATGTTGGCGCCCATGTTCAGGAAGCCTCCAGGGGGAATGCCGCCGGGGCCCAATGGACCTTTGCCTTTGCCTTTGTCCTTGCCTTTTCCGCCATCCGGTGGAGGACCTTTTTCCTTGCCGGGTCCAGGACCTTTGCCCTTGCCTGCTCCAGGGCCGCCGGGGCCACTGTTCCACACGCCGGAAAGATCGGGCTTGCCGTCGGCGGTCATTGGCGTGGGTCCTGTCATATCAGGACGTCCGTCGGCTTGCTTGGGTGCGTTGGGCGTCGGGAAGTTGGGCCACTGGCCGAGCAGGGCGATCGAGAACACCAGAGACAACGCAACCGCCGCAAAGTTCGCAAGTTTCATAGGGGATCCTGTTTGAACATGTTACTACCGTGCGGGATGGACTGGTTGCTAACAGTGTGTAAAATATAGCGTGCTCAATCGACGTCACTTCCTTCAATCGGCCGTAAGCGCTGCGGCGCTGGGTTCGGCTCGGGAGCTTCTGGCCGCGCGCGCCACGCGCCCGAACATCCTGTTCATCCTGGCCGATGATCTGGGTTACGGGGACCTGAGTTGCTACGGCCGACCGGAGTACAAGACTCCGTTTATCGACACGCTGGCCAAGGAAGGCGTGAAGTTCACCGACAACTATGCGTCGGCTCCGGTGTGCACGCCGACGCGGTGTGCGTTTCACACGGGGCGCTATCCGCAGCGTCTCGAAGTGGGGTTGCGCGAGCCATTGCCAGACGGCAACAACGAGATCGGGATTCCGGAGAATCATCCGACGATTGCGTCCCTGCTGAAGCAGAACGGCTACGAGACGACGCTGATCGGCAAGTGGAACCTGGGCAATGTCGCGAAGTTCGGGCCCAACCGGCACGGCTTCGATGAGTTCTTCGGGATCAACGGCACTGCGGCGGACTACTACACGCACAAGAACGTTGCGGGGATCTTCGACTTGTATGAGAACCTCGAGCCGTCCAAGGAAGAAGGCTACCTCACGGACCTGTTCACGGAACGTGCGCTGAAGGTGATCGCGCGGAAACACACCAAGCCGTTCTTCCTGAGCTTGCAGTACAACGCTCCGCACTGGCCGTGGGAAGGGCCAGCGGACAAGGGCCTGGATCACGATGCTCCGGGGCACATGCAGGCGGGCGGATCGCAGGTGGTCTACGGCGAGATGATGAAGCGGCTGGATGCCGGTGTGGGTCGCGTGCTGCGTGCGTTGCAGGCCGCCAAGCTCGACAGCAACACGCTGGTCATTTTCACCAGTGACAACGGAGGCGAGCGTTACTCCTATAATTGGCCCTTCTCGTTTCAGAAAGAAGATCTGTGGGAGGGCGGCTTGCGCGTTCCTGCGATCGCGCGCTGGCCCGGCGTGATTCCTGCTGGGCGCACGACGCATCAGCCGGCCGTCACCATCGACTGGACGGCGACGATTCTGGCGTTAACCGGGACCAAGCCGGATGCTGCGTATCCGCTGGATGGCGTGGATCTGACGCCGATTCTGACGGGTTCGCGCGTGCAGATGGATCGGACGTTGTTCTTCCGAATCGTTGGGCAGGGCGCGGTTCGCTCGGGCAAATGGAAGTATCTGGCCGAGAGCGGGCAGGAGCATTTGTATGATCTGTCTGTCGATCCCGGTGAGAAGGGCGATCTGAAGACCGCGCATGCGGATGTTTTCGAAAATCTGAAGTCGCAGTTTCAGAAGTGGGACGCACAGATGCTGCCCAGCCCGGTTGGTCCGCAAGGTGGCGGGGAGAAGGGCAAAGCCAAGGGCAAGGGGAAGGCCAAGGGGAAGTAGGGCGCTACTTCCGGCCTTTGCGTTTTTCCACCACGGAGAACGATAACTTCTTCTCCACCGAATCGGCGCGATCCAGACGTACTCGGATCTTGTCGCCGATCGAATACTGCTTGCGCGTCTTCACGCCGACGATCTTGCGCGAGTTTTCGTTATAGCCGTAGCGGTCGCCGGGCAGCGTGTCGATGGGCACTAGGCCTTCGATGAATAACTCCTCGAGTTCGACAAAGAAGCCGAACTTCTGCGTCGAGATGATCATGGCTTCAAATTCATCGCCGACTTTGTCGAGCATGAACTTGACCTTCTTCCATTCGACGAGCTCGCGTTCGGCTCCGGCGGCGCGGCGTTCGGTTTCCGAGGTCGCATCGCCGATGGCGTGCATGTCGGCTTGGTAGACGGTCCCGTCGAGCCAAGCTCCGAGGACGCGATGCACGATTAGATCCGGATAGCGGCGGATCGGTGAGGTGAAGTGCGTGTAGCTGTCGGCGGCGAGAGCGAAGTGGCCTTCGTTCGAATCGCTGTAGCGGGCTTGGCGGAGCGAACGCAGCATCAGGTAGCTGAGGATGCGCTCTTCGGGCTTGCCTTCGATCTGCGCCACCAGTTTCTGATAGCTCTTTGACGTGAGTCTCGGGTTGTCGAGCGCGACCATGGTTGCGTGGCCGCCGTGCTGCCAGCTGCCTTTGTGGTGTCCGCCGCGGGGTTGGCGATGATCGGTTTTGAACTTTTTCACGGGAACCGCGCCTCCGGCCAGCGAATATCCGAAGTGCGAGGCGACCTCTTCGAAGTCCATCACGCGCTTGGGGTCGGGACGTTCATGGATGCGGTACAGCGTGGGTACGCCCAGGGATTCCAGATGGGAAGCGACGGCCTCATTCGCTGCCAGCATGAATTCTTCGATCAGCCGATGGGCGATGTTGCGATCTGCGCGGGTGACACCGCTCATTTCGCCGAACTCGTCGAATTCGAGTAGGGCTTCTGGTAAGTCGAAATCGATCGAGCCGCGCTTGGTGCGCTTGCGATTCAGGATCAGCGCGAGCTTTTCCATCCACTCGAAACGCTCTGCCAGTTTGGAGTAGCGCTCACGCGCTGCCTTCTCGCCGGTGAGCACTTTGTGGACGTCGGTGTAGGTCATGCGCTCGGCACTGCGGATCACGCCGCGTGTGAAGCGGCCGGAAATCAGGTCGCCTTGCGCATCCAGTTCCATGATGGCCGACATCACCAGGCGGTCCTCATGCGGGCGCAGGGAGCATTGATCGGTAGATAATTCTACGGGTAGCATCGGCACGGCGCGATCCGGGAAGTATACGCTGGTGCCGCGCAGGAACGCTTCGCGATCGATCGGCGATCCCGGTTTCACGTAGTGGCTCACGTCGGCGATGTGCACCTGCAGGGTCCAGTGGCCGTTGGGATGCGGCTGCACCCATACGGCGTCATCGAAATCGCGCGCGGTTTCGCCATCGATGGTGACGATCTCGTAGTCGCGGAAGTCTTCGCGCTTGGCGAGGTCTTCGGGCGTGATCTCGCGGGGGATCGAACGCGCTTGAGCCAGCACGTCTTCAGGAAACTCGTGCGGGATCTGGTGGGAGCGGATCAGGATCTCGACATCGATGCCGAAGTCATCGGGCTGGCCCAGCACTTCCACGATGCGTCCCATGGGCCGTTCGCCGAGTTCGCCGAGTTCGCCGAAGTCCAGGATCTCGGCTGTGACGATGTAGCCGTCCAGGTCGGCGGCCTTCTCGAAAGTTTTCTCTTTGACGCCGACGCGATCCGCGCCCATGCTCTTCGGGATCGCCATGCTCTCCGGGATCTCGATCCAGGTTTGCAGCCGGTTGTCGTGCGGAACCACGGTGTAGGCGCGGCGGCGAACCTGGAACTGGCCGACGATCTTCAGGTGCGCCCGGCGCAACACCTTCACGATCTCGCCGGAACCGCGTCCGTCCGATTCAAAGCGCCCCATTCGTACGACCACACGATCGCCGTGCATCGCGTGTTGCGCGGATTCCTTGGGGATGTAGAGATCGCCCTTCAGGCCCGGAATGGTGACGTCAGGGGTGACGAAGCCGTAGCCGTCGCGGTGGACGTGCATGCGACCAGCGGCGTATTCACGGCCCACGCCGACGGCGGTGTAGTGTTCCTTGCGTGTCTCGACGAGTTCGCCACGATCCACCAGGCGGTCCAATTCCGCCATCAGGTGTTGTTTCGATTCGCCAAACCGAGCCCGCTCCTTCAGCAGGTGCTTCAGGTTGGCGCGCCCATGCGGCAGCTTTCGGATATGTTCGATCAGCGAAGGAGGAGGCACGACTTATTATAGGTAGAGCACCCGCATGGAACTGAAATCTATTCGTCTCGACATTCCAGAAAACGCCAACATCATTCTGGGCCAGAGCCACTTCATCAAAACGGTGGAGGACATCTACGAAGCCATTGTCACCACGGCGCCGCAGATGAAGTTCGGCGTGGCCTTTAATGAAGCCTCCGGGGCGTGCCTGACGCGCGTGGAAGGCAATGATGACGCGCTGAAGGCCAGTGCCACGCAGAACGCGCAGGCGCTCGCCGCCGGGCACACCTTCATCATCGTGATGCGCGAGGGGTTCCCGATCAACATCCTGGGGCGGATCAAGGATGTCCCGGAAGTGGTCAATATTTTCTGTGCGACGGCGAACCCGGTGGAAGTGATCGTCGCCGAGTCTGAACAAGGGCGGGGCATCCTCGGTGTGATCGACGGGAGCTCCCCCAAAGGGGTGGAGGACGCCGCAGGTGTCGAGTGGCGGCACAGTTTGCTCCGCAAGATTGGGTACAAGCGCTAAGGTGTTTCCCGTGCTGCGTCATACGGTTAACCTCCGTTAAACTGGCCTTGCGGTCGTATGCAACCTAAGCGGGTCGGAAAATACGAGGTCGGCGGGTTTCTTGGTGGGGGGATGTCGCACGTCTATCGCGCGACGGACACCGAGACGAACCGTGCCGTCGCCATTAAGTTCATGGCAGAGACCGCGCTGGCGAATCCGGAGGCGAGAGCTCGTTTTCTGGATGAAGGGCGCCTGACGGCAGGGCTGCCGCACGAAAACATCATCGCGATTTACGAGATCGGGGAAGACGAGGGTCGCCCGTTCATCGCTATGGAGTTGCTGGAAGGCGAGAGTCTGCGGGCCGCGGCGGAAGGTGGCCGCGCGGGCGACGTCGCGGGTCGCATCGCCATTGCGAAGCAGGTGGCGCAAGCGCTCGCCTACATTCATCAGCGCAAGGTCATCCATCGGGACATCAAGCCGGAGAACATCCACATCGATCGCGAGGGCAGGGTCCGCTTGATCGACTTCGGTATCGCTGGCATGACGGGCGCGACGGCGGCGTTGGCCGGTGCCACGGCGGGCACGCCTTACTACATGTCTCCCGAACAAGTGTTGGGGCAGCCGCTGACGCAGCAGGCGGACATCTACTCGTTCGGTGTGTTGCTGTACGAACTGTTCACGGGCAAGAAGCCGTTCAACGGAAGCACTGTGGACGAAATCTTCGAGCAGATCCTGTTTCGGCCGGTGGACCCCGAACCGCTGGCAGGGCTTCCGACGAGGGTGCGGGAGATCATCGTCGCCTGTACGAACAAGAAGTTGATGGAGAGGCCGTTGTCGATGGAGCCTGTGGTGGAGGCGCTGCAGCCACCGCCGCCCGAGGCTCGCCCGCTGGAGCCGGGTCAACTGTCGCCTTCGACCATGCGCCCGGAATCGACAGTTCGTTTGAAGATGACGCCACCGCCTGCGCCGGGGACCGCAACGCACAGTGCGGCTCCGAAGGAGCCGACGACCTCGACGAATCCATGGTTACTGGCTGTCGTTGGAGCGGTCGTGGTCGGGCTGGTGATCTACCTGGTGACGGCCCTCAGCGGACGCTAGCGGTACAGGTCCGGCCCGTTGTCCACACTTCGGTGTGTGTCTTTTCTAGAAACGCGCTGAACGGGAAGTCCACCAGATGCAGCCACACTTTCAAGTCGGGCAGGAGATGCCCGTGATAGGTGTGGCTCGCTTCGTCCTGTTTGGCGGCGGGATCGGCTGGGAGCACTGTGTCGTCCGGGGTCAGGAATTCGCGGCTCAACAGGACGGCCTGCGTGTCTTCGATCCAGTACGCTGATTTTTCAAAGAATCCACCTTTGAACTGGTCGGTGTAGCGCACTAAGGATTCAATGACTCCCATGGGGTTCACTGCGTAGGTGTCAGAGACCACCCACTCGCCTTTATCTTCGGGGACGGTGAGGAAGATGCGACTCACTTTGCCGTCGGTGAAGTCGATGGTTCCGGCGGTTCGCCAGTCGGTGGCTTCGCGTTCCGCTTCCCAGCGTTGCTGATCGGTGTAGGCGCACCACTGCTGTTTCTTGGTGTCTTCGAGCAGCCATAGCTTCTCTGGACGCGCCTGCGCCCACGCTGTCGCACTGAAGAGGGCGGCTACAAGAGCCGCCCCCACTTTGAAACTAGACCGCATACGTCGGCGGCTTCACGTTGTTGTTGCGGAGGTACATGTCGCTGTAGCCGCGCGTGTGGCCGGTGTGGACCATGGCGTTCAACAGCAGGCTCAAGCCGGTCATGGCCTGCTTGCCGTTGCCGAACTGCTTGGTCATGTCGGCGGGCTCCAACTGTTTCACCACGCTGATCGACCAATCCATCAGGTCATTGAGGTACTTCACGGTCGCGGCCTTGCTGAGGTCCGCGGGCGCGCCCTTGCCCTTGGTCGCGGTGGCACCCGGGAGGGTCGGCGCTTGCGGCGCGGGACCGCCCTTGCCCAGCCGGCCCAGATAGAAGCCTTCGGCCTGGCCGATGTGCTGCATCAGCGCGCCGAACGAACGGCCGGCATCGCCTTCGCCGTTCTTGAAGGGGACATAATCGTACTTGTCGGCGGGCATCGCTTCGGCGATGGCCATCGTGTACTTCTTCGAGCGTTCCCACCAGCCCACCCAATCGGTGACCTCGTTGCCTTGACCCTTCAAAAGCGGCACGGCAGCGGCTGCTGCCACCAGCCCGCCGATTGCATGACGTCGATTCATTGAGAATCCTCCCTCGGAATATTCTAGCCGCTCGGCGCTTCATCCGTTGTGCGCCATAATCGAGATATGGGCCTCTCTGACTCCTTCTTTGGCTCGAAATTCGGCATCACAGAACACGACCTGCAGAGCTACTTGAGTGAAGCTCTCTCTGCGGGTGGGGACTATGCTGACCTGTATTTCGAGTACGTGACCAATACGTCGATCGGCATCGACGAAGGCATCGTCAAAAGCGCGAGCGAGGCGGTCACACTGGGCGTTGGCGTCCGCGTGATCGCGGGCGAGCGCACCGGTTACGCGTATAGCGATGACTTGAGCCCGGAGAAGATCAAGAAAGCCGCGCGTGTTGCCGCGCTGATCGCTAAGGGGCCGGCGACGACGCTCACCGCGAACCTGGAAGAATCGCAGAAGCACAACCTCTATCCGATGATCACGACGCCGCATGAAGCGGCTCTGGATGCGCGGGTGGATCTGGTCAAGCGCGCGGATGCGGCGGCTCGTGCCTATGACAAGCGCGTGTTCCAGGTGCAGGCCAGTTACGCGGATTCGATTCGCGAGATCCTGGTCGCCACCAGCGACGGCAAGCTCACCTTCGACAGGCAGCCGATGGCGCGGATGAGTGTTTCGGTGCTCGCGCGCGATGGCGATGGGGTTCCACAACACGGCTACTCGGGTGGCGGGGGGCGTGTACTGCTCGATTTCTTCCTTTTAGAGAAGACCCCGGAACACTTTGCCAAGGAAGCCGCGCGTCAGGCGATTGTCCAGTTAGATGCCATCGACGCACCGGCGGGCGAATCGACGGTGGTACTGGGGCCGGGGTGGCCGGGCATCCTGCTGCATGAGGCGGTCGGGCACGGGCTGGAGGCGGATTTCAATCGCAAGGGCGTTTCGGCCTTTAGTGGTCGCGTTGGCCAGCAGGTGGCAAGCCCGCTGTGCACCATCGTCGATGACGGGACCATCGGACATCGTCGCGGGTCCATCAACGTAGATGACGAAGGCACGCCCAGTCAGCAGAACGTACTGATCGAAAACGGCATCCTGCGCGGCTACCTGCAGGACAAGCTGTCTTCGACGCTGATGAATACGCAATCGACCGGCAGCGGCCGTCGCGAGAGTTATCAATCGATTCCCATGCCGCGCATGACCAACACCTACATGTTGGCGGGCGAGAGCGATCCGGAAGAAATCATCAAGAGCGTGTCCAAGGGGATCTACTGCGCGACGTTTGGCGGCGGGCAGGTGGACATCACCAGCGGCAACTTCGTATTCCAGGCGACGGAGAGCTACCTGATCGAAAACGGCAAGCTGACGCGTCCGGTGAAGGGCGCGACGCTGATCGGCAACGGGCCGGAAGCATTGAAGTACGTCAGCATGGTGGGCAACGACCTCAAGCTGGACGAGGGCGTCGGGACGTGCGGCAAGGAAGGGCAGAGCGTGCCCGTGGGCGTCGGCATTCCGACGATCAAGATCGACAAGATGACCGTTGGGGGAACCGCTGCGTGAGCGATCTGCTGAGCATTGCCCAGTCTGCTGTACAACTTGCTTTGAAGTCCGGCGCGACCGATGCGGAGTGTACTTGTTCGGAAGGTGAAGAGTTCTCGGTTGGCGTGCGCATGCGCGAGGTGGAGAAGCTGACGCAAGCCGGATCGCGCGGTGTCGGCATCCGCGTACTGGTCGGCAAGCGCACGGGTTCGTCGCGCACGTCCGATCTGTCGCCGGAAGGCATCCAGGCGATGGTGAAGTCGGCGCTGGAACTGGCGGCGATTACGACCGAAGATCCGTTCGCTGGCCTGCCGGATCCGGAAGAGTTCGGCCAATTGACCGGAGATCTGCGGCTGTACGATCCGGCCATCGAGAAGATGGATGCGGCGTGGAAGATTCAGCAGGCGCTGCGCGCGGAAGAGGTCGCGCTGGCCTACGATCCGCGCATTGAGAATTCGGAAGGCGCGGGTTTCGATACGTACCTGAGCGCGCGGGCGTTTGCGAACTCGCGTGGGTTTGCGGGGATGTATCGTTCGACGACGTGTGGGTTGAGCGTGGTGCCGGTGGCCAAGCAGGATGGGGCCATGGAGCGCGATTACTGGGCCAGTTCGGCTCGGGAAGCATCGCGGTTGGAGAGCCCGGAAGAAGTGGGTCGCAAGGCGGCGGAGCGTGCGATTCGCCGCTTGGGTGCTCGCAAGGTGCCGACGCAGAAGGTTCCGGTGATCTTCGAGCCGCGTACGGCGCGTTCGTTGCTGGGCGACATTTTTGATGCGGTCAACGGCGGCGCGATTTATCGTCATGCGTCGTTCCTGGCGGGCAAACTGGGCGAGAAAATCGCTTCGGAGCACCTTACGGTCATTGATGATGCGACTATCCCAGGCTTGTTCGGGACATCGCCGTTCGATGACGAAGGCTGTCCTTCGCGCCGGACGGTGGTCATCGAGAAGGGTGTGCTCAAGAGCTACCTGTTGAACACCTATACGGCTCGCAAGCTGGGGCTGAAGACCACCGGCAATGCGTCGCGCGGTTTGGCCGGTGCGGCGAGCGTGGGGACGGGCAACTTCTATATTGAGAAGGGTGAGCGTACGGAGCAGCAGCTGATCGCCGGGATCAAGCAAGGCTTGTACGTGACCGAACTCATCGGCGCCTCCGGTAACACTGTCACCGGCGACTATTCATCGGGCGCGGCGGGCATCTGGATTGAGAACGGCGAACTGACGTATCCTGTGTCGGAGATCACCGTGGCTGGCAATCTGAAGACGATGCTGCTGGAGATGGAACAACCCGCTTCTAATTTGGAGTTCCGCAGCTCGCTGGCCTCGCCTTCTATTCTGATTCGGGAGATGACGGTCAGTGGCCAGTAACCCATTCCTTGAAAAAACGGTTGCGGAAAAGAAGAAGATCAACCGCGCGCAGCTGATCCTCATGGGGGGCGGTGCGTTGTTGGTGGCTGCGCTGGTCGCCTATCTGGAGTTCGCGCCGAAGCCGGTGCCGCAGGAGATCCCGCTTACGACGGAGGCCAAGGGCTACATCAAGAGCCTGCGGCTCGAGAACGTGGATATGAAGGCCAAGCTCGATTACTTCGGGCAGAAGGTGGTCGAGATTGAGGGCCAGATCGGCAACGGCGGCGAGCGGAACTTGAGTGTCGTCGAAGTCACCTGCGTGTTCCGCGACTTCCGCAATCAGATCATCCATCGCCAGCGGTCGCCGATCGTCAGCAAGAAGATGGGCGGGCTGCAGCCGGGTGAGACGAAGCCCTTCCGGCTGCCGTTCGATGAGATTCCACCGACGTGGAATCAGCAACTGCCGCAGCTAGTGATTGCCGGCATTGAGTTCCAGTAACTTCTCTAACTCCGCCACCTGCGGCTGCAAGTCGAGCGCCAAGCCGCACGCCTGCGCGCGGCGGAAATAGTTGAGCATCACGCGACCGGTGGCGGCGTCGTCGAAGGCACCGTTGACGTGCGTCGCCTGCGCGGCGGCTGAGACGAAGTTCTTCAGACGTTCCGCCTGTTGCGCCATGCCGTCCCGATAGAACATATAGACCGCCGCGAACCGAGCCGGGATCTGGGCAGGGTGCAGGTCCCAGCCTTGATAGAAACCGTTGTAGAGCGCTCGGCGGGTGTTGTCGTAGTGCAGCTTCCAGGCGGCGTGTACAGCGGCGCGATTTTCGGCTTGCTGCTCGATCGGTAGTTCGGCTCCGCGATGCGGTGGGATAGGGAGCATGTTGGTGGCCCCATCGGCCAGCCAGACGCCGGTCCCAGCGAGGTTGGTCAGCATCAGCGTTCGGGCGAAGTCACAGGCGGGATGCGTCAGGTCCTGCTGTGCAATGCCGAGGCTCGCGAGGTAATCGTAGGCTCCCAGGTGCGCGGCAACGCAGCGGCCTTTGGCGGACTGCACCAATTGCGGGATCTGGAAGATGGCGCCGGGCGTCTCGATCATGATCTCGATATGAATCCGCGGGTACTCGCGCAGGGCCGTGATGAGCGCGTCGACTTCCCAGGTGTTCGATACCTTGGGCAGGGTCACGACAAAGTGAGGCGGCAGCTTGTCGACGTTGGCCAGGAAGAGGCGTAGCGTCTTGAGGCCGCGCGGTCCCTGTTTGATGCGGATGCCGAAGTTTCGGGGTAGGACAGCGCCCCGCATTTCCCGAGCGGCGTTGACCGCGGCAACGTCCTCTTCGGCATCGGGGCGGATACCGAAGCCATCTTCGAAGTCGATGCGGAAATCCTCGACCGGTTCGGTGGCCAATTTCGCCATCACCTGGGCGGCGATATCATCCGGCAGGGCCAAGGCCTCGGCCAAGTTGTAGTCTTCGGCAGCTTTACGGGCCAATTCGCCCAATTTGGGGATGGTCTTGGATCGGAATAAGTGCGCGCCGCCATAGACTACATGGAGGGGCTGCGTCCGCGCTAAACTAGAGTCAGGTAGTGCCATTGAATCCCCAGTTTAACCCCGCGGTGGTTGCGTGAGCCGCTTTCTCGAATTAACGAAGCCTCGGATTACTGTGTTCATTCTCATGAGCACGGTTATCGGCTTTGTATTCGGCACGCATCTCGGCAATCCGTGGACGTGGATGCAGTTGTTCCACGCGATGATGGGGACGTTCCTGATCGCCAGCGGTACGGCGGCCTTGAACCAGTGGTACGAGCGCGAAGGCGATGGCCTGATGCATCGCACGATGAAGCGCCCGATTCCTTCGGGTCGCGTGACTGCGGCGTCGGCGTTGATCTTCGGCATCATCATTTCCTTGGCTGGGTTCCTGGAACTCTGTTTCGCGGTGAACCTGCTCACGGGCGGCTTGGCGTTGTTCACGCTGGCCAGCTACCTGTTCGTTTACACGCCACTGAAGCGCCGGTCGCCGATTTCGACGACCATCGGGGCGATTCCCGGCGCGATGCCTCCGCTGATCGGTTATGCGGCGGCCAGTGGGCATCTGAACTACGAAGCGGGCATCCTGTTCGCGATTCTGTTTGTCTGGCAGTTCCCGCACTTTTACGCGATCGCCTGGATGTACCGCGAGGATTACGCTCGCGCGGGTATCCGCATGTTGCCGGTGGTGGAGCCGGATCTGGATTCCACGGCTCGCCGGATCTTGTGGTTCAGCTTTGCGCTGGTGCCGCTGAGCTTGGCTCCGAAGTTCATGTCGATGGCCGGGAACGTGTATCTGGTCGGCGCGGTGTTGCTGAGCGCGTTTGTGGTTTACGCAGGACTGCAGGCTGCGACGTTGCGCACTCTGCCCGGTGCTCGTAAGGTGCTGCTCGCCAGCATTGTGTACCTCCCGGTGCTCTATGGCCTCATGGCGTTCGACAGTTAGTTTCGGGCTGCTGCTGTTTCTGGCCGGGTGCTCCTCGGCTCCTGATCTGCCCTCGCTCGGCAAAGTCGAGCAGTTCCACCTCACCGATCAGGCCAACCAGTCGTTTGATTCCGCCAAGCTCGCGGGCAAAGTGTGGGTGGCGGACTTCTTTTTCACCACCTGTCCGGGTCCGTGTCCGCGCATGAGTTCGCAGATGCACCAGGTGCAGATGGCGCTGGAGAAGGACGGCATCCAGCTGGTTTCCATGACGGTCGACCCGGCGCATGACATCCCTGAAGTGCTGGATACCTACAGCAAGACGTACAAAGCGTCGGCCGGGGTGTGGCACTTCCTGACGGGCGAAAAAGAAAAACTCAACCATCTGGCCAAGGACGTCTTCAAATTAGGCCTCGTCGACGGCTCGCTGGAACATTCCACGCGGTTCGTGTTGGTGGACGGCACGGGCGAAATTCGCGGTTACTATCTGACCTCTGAACCGGATGCGATTCCCCGGCTGATCGAGGATGCACGAGGCTTACTCAAAACCTGATGGACTTACTTTCTTATTTTCCGGCGCTGAATGCGTCACTGAATGGTTTAGCGGCCATTTTGTTGGTTCGCGGCTACATCCAGATCAAGGCGGGGCGTCAACAGCAACACAAGAAGTCGATGCAGGCTGCGTTTGCCACGTCGGTCCTGTTCCTGATCTGTTACCTGATTTACCACGCGCAGATCGGTTCGAAGCCGTTTGAGAAGACGGGCACGATCCGGACGGTCTACTTCGCAATTTTGCTGTCGCACACAATCCTGGCGGTTTCGGTGCCGTTCCTGGCTGTGATCACCTTGCGGCGCGGATTGCGCAACGATCTGCGGCGGCACGTGAATCTGGCGAAGTGGACCTTCCCGATCTGGCTTTACGTCAGCGTGACGGGTGTGGTCGTCTATTTCATGCTGTACCATCTTTAGCGTCGGGCGCGTCTAGAATAGCGGACGGGAGGAAGCTCCATGAGAACGGTCGCGATATTGTTGCTGGCGAGTGCCGGGTTGTTCGCCCAGCCGAACGTGACGAGTCCTTCAGGATTCGGGCGCATTTTGTATCCGGGCGGCGGTCCTCCTGCATCGGTGGGAGTGGGCGGGTTTGGCCGCAACATCTACCCGGGGGTGGCCACGGTGAATTCGCCAGGGGCGCCTCCAGTACAGAACACCCCAGGGCATGGGCAGGGAATCGTGGCGGTGCCGTATCCGGTGTATGTCGGCGGCGGCTACGCGTACACTAACCCCTCCAATACGAACTGGAATTGGGGCATTCCTCAGCAGTCTACCAACCAGGCGCAGTTCGCGAACTACGTTCCGGTGAGTCCGCAGCAGGAGCCTCCGGTGGTGATCGTGAACCAATACTTCAACTCCGATCAGGCTCCGGCGCGGCAGGTGTCGCAAACGGCTCCCGTTGCTGCTCCGGCTCCGGTGGCCCCGCCGCAGTTGACGCCCACGAATCAGGATCGCGATGTGATCTTCATGATCGCGATGAAGGACCACACCATCTATGCCGCGAGCGCGTATTGGGTGGAGGACGGAGCGTTGAATTACGTGACCATCCAGGGCGACCAGAACAGCGTGTCGATGGACCTTGTGGATCGCGATCTGAGCCAGCGGCTCAACCGGGACCGGCGCATCGCGTTCGGGCTGCCGACGCGCTAGGTGTTTACGAACTTTCCAATCGCCTCGACGGCTTGAGGCCCTTCGTCCAACAATAGGTGCCCGGCATTCGGAACTCGGTGTAACTGCAAACCGGGCGCGTAGCGCATCCACTCTTCAGCTTGTTGGATGGGCGTGGTGCGGTCCTTTTCGCCCCATACCAGCATTGATGGCATCGTCAGGCGGTGCAGCCAGCGGGTAAACTTGCGGTCCATCACGCTGGGGAGCACGCGGCCGAAGCTGGCGGGTTCGCGCGGGTCGGGGGCGGACTTGGCGTGCGACAGAATGCGCTGCGGATCTTCGGTGAGATACCCGAGGATCTGATCGGGCGGGATCTGCGAAAAATCGGTGAGCGGGTGGCCTGGTGCATCGAGTCCTGCGGGGGCGACCAGCACCAGCTTGCGCACGCGGCGGCGATGTTCGGCGGCGAACTGGGCGGCCATGCGCCCACCCATCGAGAGGCCGACGAGGTCGACTTGATCCAGGCAGAGTTGATCGATGAGTTCGAGGTAGTGCATGACGTAGTCATGGATCGAAGTCATCGAGACGTCTTCGCCGGAGCCGGGCCAGTTGGGATGGATCGGAACAATGACGCGGTGATGTTCGGCCCAGGGCAACGCGAAATCAAAGCCGTGCCACGTGCCGGCGCCGTGCAGGAACAGCAACGGAGTGCCGCTTCCAGCGGACAGCACGCGGCAGTCGATTCCGTTGATGGAAATAGTCTCTTGTTGGAAGTCCATTTTAGTGGTGGCCTGCGGCTCGGATGATGGTGGGTTCGCTTGGTAACGTTACTTTCTGCCGACGGGGCATGCAGAGGTTGTTCAGGCGATCGACCTGGGCGGCTTTTTCGGCGGCGCGTTTCTGGTCGCGATCTTTGAACTCCGGCAGCACTTCCTTGCCGAACAGCTCGATCGATTCACACAGCATCTCATGCGGGATCTTGCCCGCCTGGGAGAGACACACCACTTGATCGATGCCCACGGCTTCAAATTCGCGGAGTTGCTGGCGCACGCGGTCGGGATTCCCGACGCAGTCCTGAGTGCGGCCTTCGGGATTGGCGAACTCTTTCGGGTTGGTGGTGTACTCGTTCCAGATGTCGGTGTGCGCGGGCTGGTGGGCTCCAAAGAAGCTGTAGTGGCCGAGGCCGTAGATGAAGTAGCCGTAGTTCTCAGCGCCCATCGCGAGCGCCTTTTCGTCGTCCTTCAGAATGAGGAAGGGGCAGGCGATGGCGATCTGCGGATTCACGGCGTAGCCGAGAGGCTCGCACTCTTTTTCGAGGGTTTCGTAGTAGAGGTCGACGTATTGCTTGGCCTGATCGGGCCCGACGAAGGAGAAGGTGAGCGCGCCGACGCCTAGGCGGGCGGCCTGCGCGATGGATGTGCGATTGGAGCAGGCCATCCACAGCGGTGGGTGCGGGCTCTGGAGCGGCTTAGGCTGGACGTTGCGCGCGGGCATGGAGAAGTATTTGCCTTCGAAGCCCTGGTAGGGCTCCTGCACCATCATTTCTACCGTTTGCCGCGCGGCTTCGAGCATCATCTGCTTCTTTTCTTCCTGGGGCACGTGGAAGCCGCCGAGTTCCGCTTCCGTGGCTCCGGCGCCAATGCCGAAGTCGCAGCGACCGTTGCTGACCAAGTCGAGCGTGGCAATGCGTTCGGCGACGCGCGCGGGGTGGTTGATGTTCGGCGGCATGTGGACGATGCCGTGTCCGATGCGCGCGGTTTTGGTTCGCTGGCTGCAGGCTCCGAGGAAGACTTCGGGCGCGGAAGAATGGGCGTATTCTTCGAGGAAGTGGTGCTCGGTTGCCCAGATGTAGTCATAGCCGACGCGGTCGGAGAGTTCGACCTGATCGAGGGCGTTTTGGAAGAGCGTGTGTTCCGAGTCGCGCGTCCAAGGGCGTGGAAGTTGATGTTCGTAGAACCCACCGAATTTCATGACTTCATCATTATGCACAAACCAAGAAGTGACCTGCGATTGTGGGCACGCGTGCATGTATACCGTTGACTCCGGTGCGAAGCGGTGAAATAATCTCCCGAGCTTTACGGCTTACAAAAGTCGTGGCCAAAAGGGGAGGGTGGATGAAAATCGTAAAGTTTGCGGTGATTTGTGCCATGACAGCGATTGGGCTGTTTGGACAAGCCGGTACCGGCACGATCACAGGAACCGTTACGGATGCAGCGGGCGCGGTTGTGCCCGGGGCCGCGATTGAGGTTCGGAATGCGAACACGAACGTGGCGTATCCGACGGTGACAACGGATACGGGTGTGTACACGGTGCTGCGGCTGCCTCCTGGCGGCTACGGGATCACGGTAACGGCCGCGGGTTTTAAGACTTTGAATCGCACTGGCATTTCGGTGGCGGCGGGACAGACTCTGCCTCTTGACCTGGCGCTGGAAGTGGGCGCGGTGTCGGAATCGGTGACGGTGACGGCTGAGGCCACGCTGCTGAAGACCGAGAGCGGTGACGTTGTGCACAACGTGACGCTGGCGCAGTTGAACAATCTCCCGATCCTGGGTGTGGGCGGTGCTAATGCGGGTAGCAACGGCATCCGCAATCCGTTCAACTCCGCGATCCTGGTGCCGGGTGTGAGCTTCACGCCGAACTTCGCGATGATCGTGAATGGTGCGCCCACGAACACGGCTGGGTATCGCATTGAAGGTTTGGACAACACGAACCACACGGTGGCGTTTGCGAATACGCAGAGCCAGCCGAGTCCGGACGCGGTGGAAGAAATCGCGATTCAGACCAGCAACTACGCGGCCGAGTACGGTCAGGCGGGCGGCGGTTTGTTCAATATCACGATGAAGTCGGGCACGAATGCGTTCCACGGCACGACGTACATGTACTTCGTAAACGAGAAGCTGAACGCAGGTCTACCGTTTTCATTCACGCCGGAGGGCGGCAAGTATCGTCCGCGCGCGCGGCGTTGGGATACGGGCGGGACGTTCGGCGGTCCGGTGAAGATTCCGGGTCTCTACGATGGCAAGAACAAGACGTTCTTCTTCTACTCCTACGAGTACTTCCGTGAGTTCCAGGATTTGTCGTTCACGGCGACGCTTCCGAACAAGCTGTATCAGGCTGGCAACTTCTCGACGATTTCGCCGGTGGGCGCCAACTTCGATACGACGTTGGGCGTGCAGCAGACGTCGATTGCGACGGACGGTTTGGGACGCCAGGTGTTCGCCAACGCGATCTATGATCCGGCAACGCGCTCGACGACGTCGGGCGGTGTGGGCGTCGCGGATGTGTTCGCGGGGAACATCATCCCGGTGTCGCGCTTCAGCCCAGTGGCGGTGGAAATTCAGAAGTTGCTGCCGACGCTGTCCAACAACGCGCTCTACAACAACTACAACGGTTTCAGCCCGGGCGAACGCGTGGGCAAGATTCCATCGATCAAGCTGGATCATTCGATCACGACGAATCACAAGCTCTCGTTCTTCTACAACCACACGGAAACGAACGCGCAGTACACGATTCCGAACGGCAACGCAGACGGTCTGCCGGAACTGCTGACCGGTGCACGCGGATCGAAGCCGATCGGTGGTCCGGTGTGGCGCATGAACTACGATGCGACCTTGAGTCCGACGCTGCTGTTGCATTTGGGCGCCGGTTACTCCTACATCTACTTCTTCGACAACGGACCGTACACGAACAGCGGCAAGCGGTTCGATTGCGCCACGATCAAGCTGGAAGGCTGCATCGGGAGCTTCAACTTCCCGACGATCTTCTCAACCAACATCACGACACCGGTGCGGCTGGGCGGCATGCAGCAGTTGGGCAACGCGCTGGCGCATGCGGCGACGCACACGCAGCGTCCTTCGGCGAACGCCAATCTGACCTACATTCGCGGCAACCACACGTACAAGATGGGCGGCGAAATGTGGGCGCAGGGCAACATCACGGGTCCTCCGACGGGTGTTGGTCTGACGTTCGGCGCCAACGCGACTTCGCTTCCGGCATCGCTGGTCACGGGCGCGTTCTCGCCTGGCTTCGGTTACGCCAGCTTCCTGCTGGGCGCGGTGAGCGCGGCGCAGCAGAATGCTCCGGTGAACGCGCGCATGGGCAAGACGCAGTGGGGCTTCTTCGCTCAGGATTCGTGGAAGGTGACGCGCAAGTTCACCGTGGACTACGGTCTGCGCTGGGACTACGCGACGGCGGCGCACGAACAGTACGGCCGTTCGGCGAACCTGGGCCTGATTCCGAACGCGGCTGTGGGAGGTCGCATTGGCGCTCCGATCTTTGAAGCGACGTGCGGGTGCAACTTCGTGGGTACCTACAAGCATGCGTGGGCGCCTCGTTTTGGCTTCGCGTATGAACTCAATTCGAAGACGGTCCTTCGCGGCGGCTGGGGCTTGGCCTACGCTGTTCCGAACGACATCAACCTGCAGAATAACGGCAACCTGACCAACACCCCGACTGGTGTGAACGGCTTTGCCTATCTGAATCAGCCGGGCACCATGCCGCAGCCGGTGTGGCCGAATTTCAGCGCGAGCCAGACTCCGTTGGCGGGGCAGACCGTGAGCACGTTCCTGGCCTCGCTGGATCGCAGTGCGGCGCGTCCTCCGCGTCAGAACCAGTGGAGCTTCGG
>CANIIC010000063.1 GCA_947467395.1 Bryobacterales bacterium | reverse complement strand
CGGTCACGCGATAAACGCCCTTGTCCACGGGCCGCACCGACACCGTCGGGGTGCTGATCTCCACGCGAGCCTTCGTGTCGCGCAGAATGCGGAAGGTCGTGGTGCCCTCGGCTACCTGCACCAAATAGTTGCCGTCGCTCAGTTCGCCAAGCCGGACTTCGCTGGCCGGACCCAAGCGGATCATGTTCGCCCAATCGAACTGCACTTCAGCGCGCGATCCCGAACCCGTCAGGATGTGATCGAGCGCCACCAAGGGAGCGTTCAACTCACCCGCCACCACTTCCCCGGTATCGCCGCGCTGCACCGAAACGTCGCCGTTCATTAGGCTCAGACGGGCGACCCCATGCTCCGGGTCATCGCCCTCGTCATAGTTTTGCGCCCAACCCGGAATAGCGAGGGCTCCCAACACCAGGACCGCCCACAGTGTGCGTTTCACGGCATCCACCTCCACAGCCTTGTAGTTGCACGCAACGGGCCAAAGGTGAACGATTGATTCTGCTGGACTTCCATGCTCCCGACTAGTCCACGGGGTGGCTGTAAACCACCACCGATGCTGCGTTTGGAGCAGCGCCCGCGCGGTATCCTAGATGGAGATCATGGCATTCGCCTCCATTCCTGAAGCTATCGAAGAGATCCGCGCCGGCCGCATGTTGGTGGTCGTCGACGACGAAGACCGCGAAAACGAAGGCGACCTCACCATGGCCGCGCAGTTCATCACGCCGGAGGCCATCAACTTCATGGCCAAGTTCGGCCGTGGCCTGATCTGCCTTGCTCTCTCGCCCGAACGCTGCGATCAGTTGCATCTACCCTTGGTGTCGCCGATGAACACGTCGCGCTTCGGAACAGCGTTCTGCGAATCGTTTGACGCCATCGAAAACGTCACCACCGGCATCTCCGCGGCCGACCGCTCGCAGTCCATCCACATCGCGATCCAGCCGACCACCAAGCCGCAGGATCTGGCTCGCCCAGGGCACATGTTCCCGCTGCGTGCGCGCGAAGGCGGCGTGCTGGTGCGCGCCGGTCAGACCGAAGCCGCTGTCGATCTCGCCAAGATGGCCGGCCTCGAACCCGGTGGCGTCATCTGCGAAATCATGAAGGAAGACGGCACGATGGCGCGCGTGCCGGACCTGCTCGAATTCTGCAAGGAACACGGGCTGAAGATGATCTCCGTCGCCAGCCTGATCCGCTACCGCAGCGCGACCGAGAATCTGGTGGTGCGCCGCTCCGAAGGCGGTCTGAACAACGAATTCGGCGCGTTCAAGACTCTGACCTACGAGAGCACCATCAACGGCGAAGCGCATCTGGTTCTGATCCACGGCGACGTGAAGGGCAAGAAGGACGTACTGGTGCGCATGCACTCCCGCTGCGTGCTGGGTGATGTCTTCGGCGACGATGCCTGCAACTGCGGCGCGATGTTGCGCGAATCGATGCACCGGATCGCGCAGGAAGGTGCGGGAGTTGTGGTCTATCTGCACCAATCCGGCTGGGGCGAAAAGAAACATACACCGATGCCCGACGGCTCGCCACGCCCGCTGCAGGAATTTGGCATCGGCGCGCAGATTCTGCATGACCTGGGCCTGTCGACCATCCGCATTCTCACCAACCGCGTCCGTAAGCTCCCGGGTCTCGACGCCTTCGGGATCCACATCACCGATCAGGTGCCGTTGCAGGATTAACGGGTGTAAACTGTGGGGGCTATGAAACGCTCCCACTTGACCCTGATGTCGCTCACTGCCGGCCTGCTATTAAGCGCCGGGCTGATACTTTCGCAGAACGCCGCAGCACCCGCACCCGGTGCCGCCAAAGGCAAGGGCGTCATCAAGGGATCCGACGCTCCGTTCAAGGGCAAGGTCGAAAAGATCAAGGTCCACGGCAAATCGCTCGAGGGCAACCTCGAAGGCGACTCCGCCGATCGCGACGTCTTCATCTACCTGCCGCCCAGCTACGGCACGCAGCCGAATCGCCGCTATCCGGTCGTCTACTTCCTGCACGGCTACGGCATCGGTGCTGAGGCGTACTTCAACATGATGACGGTGCCGCAATCGGCCGAAGCAGCTATTGCCGCGGGCGGCAAAGAGATGATCCTGGTGCACCCGGATTCCTTCACCGTGCACAACGGCAGCATGTACTCGAACTCGCCGACCACCGGCGACTGGGAAACGTTCATGGCCGAAGAACTGGTCAGCTACGTCGACAGCCATTACCGCACCGTCGCGAACCGCAACAGCCGAGGGCTCGCCGGACATTCGATGGGTGGTTATGGCGCGTTCCGCATCGGCATGAAGTTTCCGAACATCTTCTCGAGCCTCTACCCGATGAGTTCCTGCTGTCTGATGAACAACCCGAATTCGACCTTGGGCGGGGCGGTCGCGACTACGGGCAAAGGCAAGGGACAAGCCGGCGGCGGCACGACTCCTGCACTCGCCGCCGCATGGTCCGCGAATCCGAAGAACCCGCCAACCTTCTACGATCTCCCCGTACAGGACGGCGAATACAAAGCTGAGATCGGTGCGAAGTGGCTAGCGAACTCGCCGCTCGCGATGGTCGATCAGTATTGGACGAACCTCAAGAAGTACAAGGCAATCATGATGGACATCGGCCTGCAGGACACCTTGCTCAACGGTAATCGCGATATGGACGCGGCGCTGACGAAGCTCGGTGTGCCACACGCCTATGAGACTTACGAAGGCGATCACACGAATCGTGTGCGGGAACGCTTTGAGAAGAGCGTGCTGTCGTTCTTCTCAAAGAACCTCGACTTTCCCACTCGATAAAACCAGTACGCTAAACGCCTGAATGAATGCGAGGTCCGGGTTCCTGCTCCGCCAGAATCCGGGCCTCTTCCTGCAACATTTCCTGCCAGCGAGCTTCCGCCTTCTTTTTCCCGGCGATCTTCGAGGCCAGTTTTAAAAACACCTTGTAGTGCCCTAACTCTGACGCATACAGAGCTTTGTAGAATTTGGCGAGGTCCTCGTCCTCGGTGTTCGCCGCCAGCACGCTGAACCGTTCACAACTTCTCGCCTCGATCAGCGCCGAAACAAAGAGTCGGTCCAATACTTCTCCGTGTTCTCCTTTGCGCACGAGTTGCCGAAGTCCGTTCGCGTACGGATTCTTGTGAACACGTTCCATCTGCCCACCACGCCGCGCGAGCAATCGCACCACTTGCGACAAATGTGCCGACTCATCGCGAGCCACAGACGTCATCGTCTCCACCCAGCCTGGAACAGAATTACCCGGCCACTTGGTGAGCAACTCCAACGCGTTATTCGCTGCCTTACGCTCTAGAAAGGCGTGATCGATCAACAGCGCGATGGGATCGCGCAGCACAGCCCGAGCCCATTCGGGCGGTGTTTGAGAAAGTAGCGGGAGAGTATCCTTCATCGAAACAGATTCTTTACCAGGAACCACACATTCGCCGGACGCTCCGCCAATCGTCGCATGAAGTAGCGATACCACTGTGCTCCGTAGGGCACGTAGACACGGATGCGGTAGCCTCTATTCCGCAAGTCACGCTGCAGATCGCGGCGAACGCCGTGCAACATTTCGAACTCAAAGCGATCGGCGGCAACGCCGCGCACCCGAACATGCGCCAGCAGGCCTTCGATCATCGCCGGATCATGCGTGCCGAGCGCAGGATACGTGCCTTCATCCAGCAATAGCTTCCCCAGCTTCAGATATGCCGCGTCCACGTCAGATTTTTTCGGCATGGCCGCCGTAGGCGGCTCGATGTAGGCACCTTTACACAAGCGCACCATCACGCCGGCCTGATTCAAACGCGCGATGTCTGCGGGCGTGCGATACAGATACGCTTGAATCGCGACGCGGATCACGCCGGTCTCGCGGCCCACCAGTTCGACGATCCGAATCGTCGTCTCCGTGTAGCGCGAGTCTTCCATATCGACTTCCACGCGACTGCCGATTTCCTTCGCCTTGCCCGCTAGCATGCGCAAGTGGGCGATCGCAGCGTCTTCAGAAAGATCCAGGCCCAGCGCCGTGAGCTTCAGGGAGATCGTCGCCGGAAGCCCTGGATGCGCGATCGCATACAACGCTTCCAGGTACGCATCGCGAACTGCCTCCGCATCTTTCAACGACGCCACGTTCTCGCCGAGGTGATCCATCGTCGACCAGATCCCTTCGCGAGCCAGTTCTTCGCACGCGGCCACTTCTTCGGCCAACGTCGTTCCCGCGATAAACCGTCGATTCAGCCGGCGCGCCAGCGAACTGCTCTCCATGAGCTCTCGCAACCACGCACTCTGCGACAACTTCAAAAACAACGCGCGCGTCATATGACTCGATCGTTGACCGATGCCTCGCCCTCAATCGCACGGGGCACCCGAGCGGCCAAATCGATGCGAGTCGGCTCCGGAGCTTCGCCCGTTCCCACCCCGAGCTCCCGCATGCGCTTCAGCGAAGGCAGCAAGCGCGCATCCCACGACGCGACCGATTTATTGTACGCATCGATCGCTTTCTGCAAATTGCGACCCGCATCGGAGTACGTCTCGCCGAACGTGCGCGCACGGTCATATAGCTCACTGGCCAAGCGTCGTAGTTCTTCGGCATTTTTTGCCAGCCGCTCCTGCCGCCAGCCGAACGCCACGCCCTTCAGCACACTGACCAACGTGACCGGCGTCGCGATCAACACCTTCTTCGCCAGGGCTGTTTCGAGCAGATCCTGCTTGCGCTCCAGCGCCGCGCTTAAGAAATGCTCGCCCGGCAGGAACAGGACCACCATCTCCGGAGCCGCATCGAACTGCGACCAATATTCGCGCGACGCAAGGTCGTTCACGTGACGCAAGAGCTGCTGCGCGTGTTTCTCGAGCGCGTTCCCACGGGCCGCAACGTCCGGAGCGGCCTCGGCTTCGAGATACCCGCTCAGAGGAGCCTTCGCGTCCACTGGCAACGCTCGCCCGCCGGGCAGTTTCACGATCATGTCCGGCCGGCGTCCGTCGCCGGAGACTTGCTCATAGAAGTCGCAATACGGAGCCATACCAGCCAGTTCCGCAACACGTTTCAGCGTGAGTTCACCCCACCGCCCGCGCGAGTTCGGACCTCGCAGAGCCTGAGAGAGAGCAACCGTGTCCTTACTTAAGGAGGAGAGGTGCGCCTCGAGCCCCCCCAGCATATGCTGCCGCTGCGCCTCGAACTGCTGCATCTGGCCTTCGATCCGCGCAAGAGTATCGGCCAGAGGCCGTGTGGCATCAGCCGCTGCTTGCGCGTTTTCCGCCGCTTTCTGCGATCGCGTCCACAGCACGGCCACGACAATGCCCAGGCCCAAAGCCAGAACAATTCCGACGATAAATGTCGTGGCGGTCATCCCACACATAGTTTGGCACAGCCCCAGGTAGACCGGAACTCGGGAACAGCCTAAAGCTTCCGCCTCATTTCGCCGATGACCACGCTAGGACTCGGTGTGCCAGAGGTCCATCTCACCAGGGCACCCGACGGAAGGTGTCCGTTCGTGGGCAGGAGGATGAAAGTGAACGCTATGAAACGACTGAACCGATTGATGTTGCTAGGGTTGCTAGCCCTGCTCGGATCCTTCGGCGCAACCGCCTCGGCCCAGAGCAGCATGCGCATCGGCAGCACGGTCGACGGCGCCACCTTCCTGGTTGACGGACAACGCTATACCAGCACCCAACTGTTCACCTGGCCGGAAGGGTCCACTCACTCCGTACAATTCCCCGCCAATCTGGATCTGGAAGGAAAGACGGTTCAGTACTTCTCGGGTGGAGGCCGTTATCGCTTCGATGGGTGGGCTGCGGTGCAGCAAGCCCCGTTGAGCGCCAGTTTTGCCGGCACGACCGTGAGCGTAGTGGCTTCCCCGAAATTCACGGAATTGATTGCCCAGGTACAAACAGAGTTTCGAGTTCGCCTCAGCTTCACTCAGAACTATCAGGTGCCCTATTGCGCCCAGAGCATCCCGCCCGAGATTTCCGGAACAATCGACGTGCCGGGAGCCGTCTACTTTGATGGCGCTTGCACCAATTCCGCCCAGGAATTCTGGTTCCCCCGCTCCTCGCACACGATTCAAGTCTTCAACTACCCCGGGTACGTATTCCACGGAGTCCTGGATGACACGGGCATTCACCCGATGCCAATGAATTTCACGTTTGAAGTGAGGGGCCCGCTCGAATATACCTTCTTGTTCGCGCCGTCCAAGCGCGTGCGCTTTAGCACCTACCCGGCGGGCCTCGAACTCCTGGTCGACCGGAACCCGATCGTTCCCAAGTACGTCTATGAGTTCCTGCTGACGTCAGAAAACAACTTCGGCCTGGGTAGCTGCCCGCCGTTCCAGACGATTCCGCTGGGTGTGCCATTCTCGATCGCCCCGCTGTGCATCGGCGATTTCGACTTCGCACCCGGCAGCCAGCACGTCCTGGGAGCACGTCCCGTCCAGCGTGATGCGAACAACGTGGACTGGGTCTTCGATCACTTCAGCAATGGACTCGGGCAGAACGGTGTGTACACTACGCCCGGCACCGTCTCACAGCCCGACGATATTCAGGCCGTGTTCGTACGCGGCGTGCAGACCAGCATTCGTTCCAACTTCCCCAGTCTCAAGATCAGCGTCGATGGCGACAACACGTGGTCAGGCCCGGTGCTGTACGCACTGTGGGGCGTGGGCCAGAAGCATCGCCTCTCGGTTCCGGACACGATGCGCGATTCCGCGGGACGCTTGTATCGTTTCGTGAGTTGGTCCGACGGTGGCGACCGTGAGCACGACGTTACCGTACCTGCAAATACAGATGCCTTCAATCTGACGGCTACATGGGAATTACTGGGTCAGGTACAGGTCAGTTCCACCCCGGTCGGCCTGACCTTGAAAGTGGACGGAAACACGTGCACCACCCCGTGCACCTTCGACAAGAAGGTTGGTCAGACGATGTCGATCGAGGCCCCACAGAAGATCACCGTGGACACCACAGGGCGCTACGATCTCGACGGCTGGAGCGGACATCCCGGCCCGGCTACGCAGCAAGTGACCTTCACCGGCGACGTCCTGACCTACAACGCCGTCTATCACGGGTCGCACACCATAACAGCTTCCACTAACCCCGCAGGCGGTGCGAAGTTCACCTATAGCCCGTCTTCGCCAGACGGGTTCTTCCCGGACGGCACGGCGGTGCATGTTTCGCTCAAGGAAAACCCAGGCTTCAAGTTCATCAAATGGGGTGGCGACCTCAGCACCCGCTCGCTTGAAGAAGACGTGGTGGTAAACGGACCCATCTCGATCCTCGGCTACATGGAAGTGGTCCCGATCATCCTGCCCGGTGGCGTACGCAACGCTGCGGGTGACAACCCGTTCCACACCGTCGCCCCCGGCTCATTGATCTCGATCTTCGGAGAAGGTTTGACGGACGAATTATTGATCGGCCCGACGAATCCTTTGTCGCAGGCGATCGGCCAGACCTACGTCACGGTCGACGACGCCTATCTGCTCCCGTTGATGTTCATCTCACCGAAGCAGATCAACGCGCAACTGCCGTCCAGTGTGAGCAATGGCGAACACACCATCACGGTCCACACCGGTGGCAAGCCGGATCTGGCGCAGAAGTTCACCGTCGCGCGCAACGCTCCGGGCATCTTTTTCAATGTGACGAAGTCGGGAATGCCGCTGATCGCCGCGTTGCACGAAGACGGCACGCCGATTACTGAGACGTCACCGGCCGTACGCGGTGAGACGATCACGTTCTACGGAACCGGTTACGGAGCCTACGATCTCCCGGCCATCGATGGCTTCCCGCTGCCGAAGACCTACACCTATAAATTGATCGACGCGGTGCATGTGCTCGCTGGCGCCCCGCAACCGCCCGCTGCCGACGCCCCGGCTGATCCCGTGGCCACCGACGCTCCCGCAGATCCAGCGTCCGATGCAGCGGCGACGGTCGTTGTTCCTGATCCGGTCGTGCGCGACCCAGTATCGGCTACCGGAGCCACCGGCATGGTCGGCATCAGCGTAATTCGTTGGAAGCTGGACGACAAACTGCCCGCTGGCAGCGTGCTCGAGATTTCGGCGAGTTCGAACAACCTGCCCAGCAACAAAGTCCAATTGCCGGTGAAGTAACTAGCGAACGAAGTAGGCTTCTTTGTCGAGCGACGCATCGACGGCGACGTCAAAGAAGCCTACCATCATCTCGTCCCAGCTCTGGAACCCATAGCCGACCGCGCTCTTGGGATCCGGATTGTTCTCATTCGCCGCCGAATTGTCGTAGGTCGCAATCCACGTCAGCCGAGTTCCCTTCTTCACCAACCGAGGCTCCGCCAACCGATATGACAGCTGCCAGTAGAAGTCATAGTTGTTGACTTTCAGCAGCGTCTCCGCGCGACCATCCTCGCCCACCATCGTGTACTCGAAGGCCTTGCCGCGTAGATGCATGTGTGGAAAGAACCCAATCAACAGAGCATCGTTTGGCAGTGTGCCCCGCACGGTCACCTGATGATCGCGGACACCCGGCGGGATCACGAAGCTAGTGGAGGCCATCTGCAACGTCAGCACCCGCTTCGCCGGTCGTTGCGGCGCGAACATCAACCCCACGTCGATCCGGTCCCGAGTCTCCTCGCCTACCGGCGTGTAGTGGACCTCCAGCACCAGGTCCGCGCCCGCCGGAATCAGCTTCGCCATGTCGTCCCGGAAAATATCGGGAGCACTACCCGGCGCGTACACCATCAGGATGTCGTTGGTCGTGGGACCACCGGCCCACGTATCGCCAGCTTTGCGGACGTAAACCACGGCGTGATGAACCACGCTGCGATCCAGCGGCCGAACCTCGACCCCGCGCACCCACTTATCTTCCGAGAAGTGGCTCGCGATCACGAAGTACTGGTAGTCGAGCGGCTCATGCGCCGGGACCCGAACTTCCTCCGCCATCCCGACCACCGCATCCAGCCGAGGCAGGTTCCAGCCCTCCGGCCAGACCTTCTTCGGTGGAGCCTCCGCTGCCCTGCCCTCTGCCGCTCCGGTCTCCGCCCACTTGGCGAGCGTGGCAATCTCGTCATCACTTAAATGCCGGTCATGCTCAAACTTCCCGAACCGGGGATCCGCAAACCACGGCGGCATGGTCCGGGTGACCACGTTTTCCCGAATCGCCCGGGCCCACGGCCGGGAGTCCTCATAGGTAGTCAACGCCATCGGAGCCATTTGCCCCTGGCGATGACACTCCTGGCAGCGATTCTGCAGGATCGGCAGGACATCGCGATAAAAAGTGACGTCCTGGGCCCAAGCCCAGCCCGCGAACACCAGAAATGCGAGGATGCGATTCACTGAAACCAACTATAACGGACCCGCGTCCAAGGTCCGAGGCTTGACCTCCGCCCGAATCGGGTGCATGCTTGAGAGCGAGGTAACTCAATGCGCCGTCTAGTGTTTGCCGCTTCCGCTGCCGTTCTGATGACGACGATCGCGTCCGCGCAGGACATCGTCTCGGCCAAAGCCGGCCTAATCCACCTGATGGAAGGCAAGGTCCTCATCAATGGCGTCGAAGCCGAACAAAAGGGCGACCAGTTCCTCAGCCTCAAGGAAGGCGAGATCCTTTCCACTGAGCGCGGCCGCGCGGAAGTGTTGCTGAACGCAGGTTCCTACCTCCGCTTGGGCGAAAACAGCTCGTTCAAGCTGACCTCTTCTTATTTAGAAGACACGCGCTTCACTGTGCTGTCCGGCACCGCTCTGGTCGAAATCGCCGAGCTGCCCAAAGACACCGGAGTCACTCTGGATTTTCTCGGTTCGCAGGTCGAGCTGAAGAAGCGCGGCCTCTATGAATTCACCGCCGATGCTCCTGGTCGCGCCCGTGTGTATGATGGCGAGATTGCCCTGCAATCCGAAGGTGCATTCCCCATCAAGATCGCCAAGAACAAAGAGATCGCGTTCGACAAATTGGCCGCCGGTCCGGTGAAGTTCGATCAGACCGTGACCACCGCACTCTATCGCTGGGGCGCACGTCGTGCGCGTTACATCGCCGCCGCCAATGAAGCGGCCGCGCGGAACGGCAATACCTACGGAAGCGGCTACAGCAGCGGCTTCGCCTCTGGCTATCGCGGTATCTGGGCATTCAACCCGATGTTCGGCATGTACACGTATCTTCCGCTGAGCGGCTACGGCTACAGCCCGTATAGCGGCGTTGTCCTCTACAGCCCGGCCACCGTTTACCTGCGCTACGCCGCTCCGGTAATGATCGGCAACTCCGGCTTCGACGCAGGATCCTCCGCGCGTAGCGCCGTCAGCTCTCCGAACTACTCGGCTGCCCCGTCGGGTGGTGGTGCCGCGCTTCCAGCCGCGACCGCCCCCGCAGTTGCGACCCCGAACGTGGGCGGTGGCGACAGCGGCGGCGCAGCGCACCGTCGTTAGTCGTCATCCACCATCAACTCGAGCCCTTCGCCCGAGCGTTTTCGATCCACGATCACCGAACATCCGTCGGGCACTCCGCCACGTTCGACCATGGCCGCCAGCGGCTGGGTCAACATCCGTAGAATCGTCCGCTTTAACTCGCGAGCTCCGAACTCTGAACTGGTGCCCCGCTCCAGCAGAACCTTGCGAGCTCCGTTCGTCAGCTCGATATCGAAACTCTTGTCTTCCAGTCGATCCTGAATGTGCCGTTCTAATGCCGCGATCTGCTGATCGAGGATCAAGTCCATCGCAGTCTTATCCAGCGGCGAGTACGTGATCACCGCATCGATGCGATTCACGAACTCCGGCGCGAACCTGCGTTTCACTGCTCCCCAGCCGATACTCTGCAGTTTCTTCGCGCCGCCCGATTGACCCAGTCCCGGCGACATCGCTTCAAACCCAAAGTCCGGCGATACATACTTGCGCATGGCCTCCGCACCCAGGTTGCTGGTCAGGAAGATGAGCGTGCGCTCGAAGTTTACGCTGGTGTTGTCGCCTAAGCGCAACGTGGCTTTATCGAGCACCCCCAACAGCAGACGAGTCATGCTGGGCGCGGCCTTCTCGATCTCGTCGAACAGCAGCAACGATAAATTCGAGGACTCACTCGTCACCGCATTCAGCTTCTGTTGCGTGAGCAACGGCTGCGTCTCGCGGTGCCCCAGATAGCCCGGAGGCGCTCCGATCAATTTGGCGACTTCGTGCTCCATCTGAAACTCGCCACAATCCACCTTCAACATGTGGCGCTCGCTGCCGTGCAACACATCGGCCAAGGCCTCCACCGTGCGAGTTTTGCCGGTGCCTGTAGGCCCCAGCAGCAGAAACACACCGACAGGACGCCCGTCCGGAGCAAGTCCTGCGCGGTGCATCTGCACGTAAGGCACGATCTCAGTCATCGCCTGCGGTTGACCGACGACGCGCGATTGAAGTTGTTCCAACAGATCCCCTCCGCCTGAGCTTCTGCGAGGACGAATCGGAATCGGGGGTGTGCGCACTGGTTGGGTGCCTCCTTCTAGCGCCCGATTATCGGGGTCACCAGCGGAGTATCACGTACGCATGTTTCTTTATCGTGCTGAGGTGACGGGAGTTGTCGCAGCTAGCCGAGCACGGATTCTCTCCGCTGCTTGGCCGTCGCCGTAAGGATTGTGCAACAGGGAGCGCCGCGCGTATTCATTCGCGTCTTCCAGTAATTGGACACACTCTCTAACGATACGATTCGGATCGGTGCCCACCAAGCGAGCCGTGCCGGCCTCGATCGCTTCCGGCCGTTCCGTCTTCTCGCGCATCACGAGCACAGGCTTGGCTAATGAAGGAGCTTCTTCCTGAATACCGCCGGAATCCGTCAGCAGGATGTGCGAGCGCCGCATGAGTTCGACGAAGGAAACATAGTCGAGCGGCTCCACCAAATGAATGTTCGCGCGCCCGCCGAGCTTGCGTCGCACCGGTTCCGTGACGTTGGGATTCGGATGGACTGCGTAAACGATCTCAACATCCTCGCGATTCGCCAACTGCGACAGCGCATCACAGATCCGTTCAAAACCGTCGCCGAAACTCTCGCGACGGTGTCCAGTGACCACGATCATTTTTTTCGCCACGTTCAGCGCAGGCAGTTGTGCGCTCAAATGTCCCGAGGCCAGAGAGTCTCGCACGTTCAGCACCGTATCGATACCGGTATTGCCGGTCACTTCGATCGTGGCATCGGCCACGCCTTCCGCACGCAGATTCTCCGCGGCTCTGGCTGTCGGCGCGAAGTGCAGCGTCGCCAAGCGGCCCACCACTACGCGATTCATCTCTTCGGGAAAGGGCGACTGTATGTCGCCCGTGCGTAACCCAGCTTCCACATGCCCAACCCGCACGCCAGCGTAGAACGCCGATAGCGCTCCACACAACGCCGTAGTCGTGTCGCCATGGACCAACACCCAGTCCGGGCTCTCCGCGGCCAACACTGGTTCCAGCGCTGCCAGCGTGCGCGCAGTCAGACCTGACAAGGTCTGCCCGGCTTTCATGATGTTGAGGTCGTGATCCGGTTGGATCGAGAAAATATTCAGAACCTGATCGAGCAACGCGCGATGCTGTGCCGTGACAGCCACGCGCGTTTCGAATTGGTCCGTCCATTCGCGCAACCGGCGAACCACCGGCGCGAGCTTAATCGCTTCGGGCCGCGTGCCAAACACGAATAGGACGCGTTGCAAGTGGGGTGTGTTCGGCGCCTACTTGTGGCGGTACGTGATGCGCCCTTTAGTCAAATCGTACGGCGACATTTCCAGCGTCACGCGATCCCCCGCCAACACGCGAATGCGGTTGCGGCGTAGCTTGCCCGCCAAATGCGCCAAAATCGTCTTTTCCTGATCCAGTTGTACGCTGAACAGTCCGCTCGGGAACTTTTCAACCACAGTACCAGTGACTTCGATGCAATCTTCTTTGCTCATTGTCCTCCCAGTGTTGATTATACACGGACTTAGCCGTCTCTACGCGGCCGATCTGCGTATAATGATGAGGTACGGCCTAGCAATTGGGTACGGGAGGGGATATCACAGATGAGCGACATGAACACTACCGGGGCAGGCAGCAAGGTACCGATCCTGATTGGAGCCGTTGTCGCCCTGACCGGCGCCTCGATCTACAGCTTCATGCAGATCAGCGAACTGAAAACCCAGCTCGCCGAAACACGTGAAATGATCGAGCAGGAAGTGGGCAAGGTTAACGAATCCTCTCAGACCTCCACCAAGTCGACCCGCCAATCCGTTGACGCCCTGAAAGAACAGCTGGAAGAGGCCCGCCGCCAAGCCGCCGCTCTTGCCGGCGAAGCTCGCGTGGCCGCCGCCAAGCACGCCGACGAGCTGGCCGCCAAGCTGGAAGTCGCTCAGCAGCAACAGGCCGTCCAAACCGCGAAGGTCGCCGAAAGCGTGACGCAGGTGTCCCAACAGGTCACAGCCGTCAACGACGCGACGAACACAAACAAAGAGAAAATCGGCGCGGTTTCCACCGAAGTTGCCTCTGTCCGCAGCCAGGCGGAACAGACCAAGGCCGAACTCCAGAAGACCATCGCCGACCTTACCAGCACCAAGGGTGATCTCGGCATTCAGAGCGGCCTGATCGCCACCAATTCTAAGGAACTCGCCGCGCTTCGCGAACTTGGCGAACGCGTGTACACGGAATTTCGCTTGGCCAAAGCCAAGACGGCGCAGAAGGTGGGCGACCTCCAGATCCGCTTGACCAAGACCGACCCCAAGAAGAACAAGTACACCGTCGAAGTCATCGCCGATGACAAGCTGGTGGAAAAGAAGGACAAGACCGCCAATGAGCCGGTTCAGTTCCTGGTCGGCCGCGCGACCGCGCCTTACGAACTCGTGGTCAACGAAGTGAAGAAGGACCTGATCGTGGGCTACGTGTCCGCGCCGAAGGTTCGCGCCGCGCGCTAGAGTCGATTCCGAATAACACCAGTCCTGCCCAGACCGCGCCGAATCCGATTCGTTGATCCGGCGCGAAAGGCTCCCCGTAGGCCAGCACACCCGATAGAAACTGGAGCGTCGGCATCACGAATTGCAGGATCCCCACCAGCGTCAACGGGATCACCTGCACAGCCGACGCAAACAACAGCAACGGAATCGTCGTCACTAATCCCCCGCCCGTCAGATATGCCGTCGTTGCGAGTCCCACGTGCCCCCAGGCCCCGACGCCTCGCTGATCGCTGAATACCAGGAACACGAGCGCCGGCAACACCAAGAGCGACGTCTCCAGAGTCAGTCCATTCTCCGCAGCCAGCGGAGCTTTCTTCTTCACCGCTCCGTACCCCGCAAAGGTGAGGGCGATCCAGAGAGAGAGCCACGGCACGCGCCCGTAGGACATCGCCAGATACAACACGCCCGCTGTCGCGCATCCCACGGCCGCCCACTGCAGCGATCGCAGCCGTTCGCGGAAGAACACGACGCCCAGAACCACGCTCACCAACGGATTGATGAAGTAGCCGAGGCTGGTTTCGACAATGAAATTGTGGCTCACGCCCCAAATGAATCCGTACCAGTTGCCGCTGATCAGCAACGCAGCTGCAGTATAGATCCCGAGCACTCCCGGCTGCCGTGACGCACGCCATATCCTGCCAACGTCGCCGCGCCATGCGATCACCGCGGTCAACATCACGAAGGACCACACAACCCGATGCGCAATCACCTGCTCCGACGGCACTGCGGCCACCTGTTTCCAATAGAACGGAAACAGCCCCCAGCAGACGTAGGCCAACACTACGTAGACGGCGCCTTTAGAGGAGGTCATGAGAACTCCCAGCATAAACAAAATGGCGGGCGAGACCGCGAAGGTCCGCCCGCCATCAATGTCTTCAATTGTCGTGGTCGCTATTCGCGCGAAGCAATCGGCCCCGCGCCGCCCCATTCGCCTTGATTGCGCTTCGTCTTCCATACGCCATCGCCCCACCAAGCTCCGCCGTCGGAGGCGCGCTTGCTGGAAGCTTGCTTCACGTTCGCGAGGACCTTGGTCGCCGTCTTCTTGTCCGTCTCAAACGTCACCGACTGTTTGGCACCCGTCTTGTCGACAAATTGCAGCGCGACCTTCTCTACCGGAGCCGGAGGCGCCAAACGCTTCGGGAGGTCCCACACCTTGAACAGAGGTTCCTTTTCCACCGAAACAGGCACCGTCGCATGCGTCGTGGCCGTCACGTTCGCGTACGGAACCTCCACATCCGGGCTACCTTTGGCGTGAAGCACCAAGTGCTTCACAGACGCCAGCTCCAAAGTGGTCTTGGTGGCCAGGGAGAAACCGTCGAGCGTGCCCTCGACGTAAGTAATGTCTTTGGGAGCATTCGCCGCCAGGGCCAAGCCCGCGGCGCAAATAAAGGTGAGTGTCAGACGCATGGGAGTCCTTTCCAGCCTGTTTTATCGGCGGAAACGACTCCCAGCTTTAGACCTAAATCGGAGAAAGTACCAAGAGGTAGGCAAGGCACACAACAGGGCGATACTCCCCGCTAGGGAGGCACCCGAGGCGATGTGCAGTCCCTCTAATACTGCCGGCGTCGCGGTCCCCCGCCCCCGCCGCCTTCACGCGGCGTCATCGGACGAGCTTCGTTCACGACAAGCGCCCGACCCATCAGTTCTTTGCCATTGCAAGCGTCTACAGCACGCTGCGCGGCCCCATCATCGTTGATCTCCACGAACCCGAATCCCCGGGCCTGCCCAGTGAAGCGGTCCCGCATCACCGTGACGTTATCGATGGTGATGCCCGCGCCTTCAAAGAAACCCTGAACTTCCGCTTCATTCGCACTATACGGCAGGTTGCCGACGAAAAGCTTCTTCACGGATCACTCCTAGCTGTAACCAGAGCAACTTACTGCCGCCCAAGTCCGGGCAGAATTATGTCAGAAGACATAGAGCCTGTCAACGGGATTCTAGCCCTGATTCCCCTCTCGGATCGCCCCCCTCAGAACAGCACGGATCCGGCAAGCGGTTCTATAGCGGCTAGCCCCGAGGAACGTCGGTCAATCCGTTTCCACATGGGTTCATCTCCCCGTACAGGAGCGTCCCCGCTCCTGTACGCCACGTCGAAGCCATCGTCGACAACCTGTGTCAAGTCCCGCTGCAGACCATCGGCATGGCGCTGTTCTGCTCCTTGTATGGTCCACACGCTGTGCCTTGTCTCGCTCCTGCTGGGACACCTGCGGCACACGCACGTGTGGATCTCATTCGGCCCTTTTCTGGAGCGCATCTTCGCCAGCCCCGCGCAACACCAAATCCATCAGAGCCGCGCGCCGCGCCATGTAGACAAGAACTTCGCCCAGTTCTTTTCCTTCCTGGATGGGATGCTGGGCACGCTCTACGTCACCGGACCGAGGAGTCATTAGAGTTCGCACTCACGGAGGGGATGGATCCGGAGTTGCACTCGCCCTGGAGCTTCTTCTGGGTTCCTGCACGGCGGGGCGTGGCGATCCTCAGGAACCGTCCGAACACATCCAACACTCTGTTAGACTGTTCCAATTGTGACGCCCGATCTCTTCAAGAAAATCGCTAGCCACTGGCTCTCTGGAGTCGCTGTCGTAACCGCCGTCGCCGCGGATGGAGAACTTTGCGGCATGACCATGAGTGCGGTGTCGTCCCTGTCGCTCGACCCGCCGCAGTTCCTGGCCTGCATGGACAATCGGGCCAAGACGCTAGCGGCCGTCGCGCACAGCAAGGCGTTCTGTATCCACTACCTGAGTCACGAACAGCGCGATCTCTCAAACCACTTCGCGCGGCCCGCCAATGACCGTTTCAATGGAGTGCCCTTCCGGATGGGCGACGTGGGCGCCCCGATTATTGAAGGCGCGATCGCGTATATCGAGTGCCGACTGGCCCACATCCTGCCGGGCGGCGACCATTCGATCGTCATCGGCGACGCAGTGGCTGGTGAGGTTCCCGGCGGTGAGCCGCTCGCCTACTTCCACGGCGGCTATCACCGCATTCAGCAATAGCTACTTGCCAAGTCCTTACTTCAGGGCCGGCTTGGTCGGCATCAAGTGCTGCAGGTCGCGATTGTTTTCCGTGCAGACGTACTCGATCAACTCCGGCAGACCATAGACGGCCTTCAGCGGTGTCAGCGGACGTTCCAGATTCCAGGGCTTCGTGTAGTAGGCAGGATCGATCACGTCGTAGTTCATGACGATTGAATCCGGCGTGCGCGTGAAGCGCTCAATCACCTTCAACTGATCGGTGTGCTGATGCCCCGCCGTATCGAGCCACGTCTTGTCGTTCAACCCGATCGTTTCCACCACGAAGGTGTCACCTTCCCAACGCCCAGTGGAATCTCCCATGAAGCTGGGTTCCACGCGCTCGGGATGCGGGCGGCCATCGGTGGGGATCACGCGCCATAGGCGCATGTATTCGTAGATGAAGATCACATATTCCGGGGTCTGCAGAATCTGCATCGGATACGGCGACTGCATGATGCGCGGCACGCCAGGGTAGTAGCACAGCGACGTCGGATCGTCCTTCGCATCGTGATTGATGAAGGCCGCCCGACCGGCATCGGTGTACGGAATCGACGCTTCGCCCTTCGCCTGCGCCATGTTCGGCGTGTAGGGAATGTTCCAATATCCCTGGAAGCTCGGCTTGCCGTCGGGCATGCGAGGAATGTCAGCCTTTGTCTGAGCCAGTGCCAGCCCGGCCGTCATCATCCACAACACAGTTGCGATCCGCATCGGTTTCTCCCCCGCCGGTCATTATACTAGCCTGGAATCAGATGACACTTCTCCGCGCTGCGATCTGGCTCGCCGTCGCAGCTCCGCTGCCCGCACAGTGGCTGAACCTACCCAGCGCTCCTGCCGACCTGAGCGCCCCAGCGCCCAAGACCTCCGATGGCAAGCCGGATCTGTCGGGACTGTGGGTCGTGGACGATCGTAAGTACTTCTTTGATATCGCGAGCGACCTCAAAGACGACACGCCCTACACTGTACTCGGCGCGTCCATCCAACAACAGCGCGAAGCCGACATCCATAAAGACGATCCGGTTGGTTTCTGCCTCCCGATGGGCCTGCCCCGCATGTACGCGCACTTCGCATCGCCGTTTAAGATTCTGCAAAGGCCGGACTTGATCGCGGTTCTGTCGGAAGCCTCGATTTGGAGTACGTTCGTGCAGATCTTCCTGGATGGCCGCACACTTGCCCCAGACGCATCGCCAACTTACTACGGATACTCGCTCGGCCACTGGGAGGGCGACACGTTGGTGGTCGAGACCACCGGCTTCAACGGCAAGATCTGGCTCGACACCACGAAAGGCCGCCCTGCGTCCGAAGCGCTGCACGTCACCCAGCGCTTTCATCGCATCGATGCGGGCCACATGACCCTCCAGATGACCTTCACCGACCCAATCATGTATACCCGCCCGTGGACCGTCACCCTCCCGATCCGCCTCGCTGTGGGCACCGAACTGATGGAAACCGTCTGCGAAAACGAACGCGACTCCCGCCACTTGGTCGGCAAATAACGCTACGAAAAGTGCCTCCGGGCCTCCGGCACAGTACACTAAAAAGAGCGCCTCAACCGCGCGTCCCATTACAAGGTCTTCTCACCCAACATGCTCCAAGCAGGAATCGTCGGTCTGCCGAACGTCGGCAAAAGTACGCTCTTTAACGCCATCACTCAGTCGCGAAAGGCGATGGCCGCGAATTATCGGTTCTGCACCATCGAACCCAACCAGGGCGTGGTCACCGTCCCGGACGCGCGGCTCGAAGTGCTCTCGCGCATCAGCGGCTCACAGAAGTTAATCCCGTCGGTCTTCGAATTTGTCGATATCGCCGGCCTCGTGAAGGGCGCCAGCCAGGGCGAAGGCCTCGGCAACCAGTTCCTGGGCCACATCCGCGAAGTCGACGCGATCGTGCAGGTAGTGCGCTGCTTCGAGAACTCCGACATCGAACACGTGATGGATACCGTCGATCCAATCCGCGATATCGAGATCATCAACACCGAACTGATCCTCGCCGATATTGACAGCATCCAGAAGCGCCGCGTGCGTTCACAGAAGCAGGCCAAGAGCGGCGACAAGAAGGCGCAGGCCGAGATCGACATCATCGACCGCCTGGAAGCGCACCTCAACGAAGGCAAGATGGCGTTCACCATGGAGCGCACGCCGGAGGAAGCGGCCATCATGAAGCCGCTGTTCCTGCTGACCAATAAGCCCACGCTGTTCGCCTGCAATGTTGCGGAAGACGAACTCGCGAACCCCGACGCGAATCCGTGGGTGGTCAAGGTGAAGGAGTACGCCGGGACCCACCTCGGAACCCGAGTTGTCGTCGTCTCCGCTGAAATTGAAGCTGAACTCTGCACGCTCCCGCCCGAAGAACGCGCCGAGTATCTGGAAGGCTTGGGCGTCAAAGAAGGCGGCGCCGGCAACCTGATTCGCGAGGCTTACTACCTACTCGGCCTCCGCACCTACCTGACCACGGGCGAGAAAGAAACCCGTGCGTGGACCATCCACGCCGGCGACAAAGCCCCGGCCGCCGCGGGCGTCATTCACTCGGATTTCGAGAAAGCGTTCATCTCGGCTGAGACGATTTCTTACGACGACCTCGTCGCCTGCGGCAGTTTTGCGAAAGCTCGTGAGCTCGGCAAGCTGCGGACTGAAGGCAAAGAATACGTCGTGCAGGATGGCGACGTGATGGAATTCAAGACGTTCGTGTAAGAGACGAACGCTCATTCGTTTGTCCTCAAGAGGATCGCGTCGCACTCAGACGCGATCCTGTCCCGACATTGCCCGCCCCAAGACTCGAACAACTTTCTAAGTCATTTCGCGTAACGCGCCCCACGTTAAATCCACATATACTTGGCAGTACTATGGACCTTTTCCCGATCCTTGTCGGAGTTGGCCTCTGGTTTGTCGTGCGTTTTCTGATCATGGGCTTGTATACAGTCGACCAGAACGAACGCGCCGTCAAGACCCGATTCGGCCGCGCGGAACGCGTTGGCGACGCGACCACTCTCAATGAGCCCATCGCCCAATACCTGCGGGACGAAGAGCGCGAGCGCTACGTCTACCCCCAAGTCCGCGTAATCCCACCCGGCGGGCCGTATTTCAAGATGCCCTGGGAAACGATCTACAAAGTCTCCATCGCGACAATGACCGTCAACATGGCGAAGGATTTTGAAGACCCGTCGGCCAATGAAGCCGGCACAAAACTAGAAGCCGTGACGAAGGATCAGCTGAACACCGGCCTCACCGGCCAGATCCGCTATCGCGTCAGCGATCGCAATCTGTACGCTTACTTGTTCGGGATCAAGAAGCCAGTGGTCCACGTGATGGCGTACTTCGTCTCCGTGCTGCGGCAGCGCATCGCGAACTTCGAGGCGAAGACCGCACCGCCCACGAT
>CANIIC010000062.1 GCA_947467395.1 Bryobacterales bacterium | reverse complement strand
TCCATGAACTTCTTTTTACCTTCCGGCGTCGCGACCTTGTCTTCGCCGAATTCGTAGCAGTAGGTGCACGACAGGTTGCATTGATTGGTAAGGTTCATCACCAAGCTCTGCAACGGGAAGTCGGCCGGTGGCTCTTCCAGGTGTTCGTGAACCGGCTCACCCAACACGATCACTCGCGATAGGGCGAGCTCATCGATCAACTCGGTCGCATCTTCCACCGTCAGCCCACGAGCGGCCAAGCGGTTGGTGAGTTCTTCACGAGTGACTCCGCCGTGTGAGAGTTCGCTCAACACGACCGAGGTCATCTCATCGACTTCGAAAATCGCCCCGGCGGGGACGAGATAGAGGAAGCGCTTCCCTGCTCCCTCGAACTCGTGAAACTCGCCTGGAACAAGTGCGTTTGCTTCGGTTGCGATCACTGACCCACCTCCGGCTGATCCCAGCGAATGTAACTTGGCACCGTCACTACCAGGTACGATCGACCCTGCAGCGGCTTGCCTTCCTTGTCTTTGTCTTTCACCGACGTCGCCACGGCCCACACATCGCCGTAGTTGTTGCGGCTGAACTTGCGTTGCGGATTTGGACCATCGATGTTCGGCGTGAACAGGCCAGTAGCGCTCATCGTGCCGACGAATTCACGGTCGTCATCGCCGAAGACCGCGAAGAATTCTTCCATCGACCAAGTCACGTCCACAGGACCAATCTCCACGTCGTCGGCGGTATGAAGTTTGCCGTCGACACCGCGGTGGTACCCGACGGCTTCGAACTGCTGGTAACCCTTGGGGTGGACGTCGCCGCCCAGCCGCGAAAGGGATGTGTCGGGCAAGACGCGGATATAATCGGCCTTGTCATATACTGCAGTCGCTCCCTGCAGCACCGAGAGGCCTAAAGCTACATCACGCTTGCCAAACACTGCGGTGGGTGCGACGTCCACTTGCACTACGAGTTCCGTGGAGGTGTGAGAGACCACGGACTTCACCGTCACGCCGGCCCCGAAATCGAGATCCGACGGTACGATCTGGGCAGGCAGGTTCGCACCCAGCAAGCGAACTCGCTGGCCCTGGGAACCCACCACAAGTGACGGGCGATCGAGCGTGAGCAATGTCGAGGCTCCCGTGATGCGCTTCAATTTCACGTCCATTCCGAATTCCTGGTATTCGCCCCAGAACCAGCGACCTTCGCCGCTTGTCTGGTCGGGATCCATCCACATCACCTCGCGCATTTCGCTCGAGAGATCGTCTGGAGCATTGCCCTTGGCCGCCGTTCCCTTGGATCGTCCGCGCCACGAATAACCCGCGTAGACCAAGCCGGTGCCCGTGCGAGTTATCGCCGCACCGCCTGCGAGCGGCTGGAGTTTCACGCTGGTGGTGAATTCGTCTTCGGCCGCGCCGGGAGCGATCGTCAGTTCACCGCTGTACTGGCCCTTCCCTGCAATGTGCGCCAGGACCATCCACTTGCCCGCCAGCTTCGGGGCACGCATACGCGCCTTCCATGCGGACCAGGCCGGAGTTTGCAACGAGTAGGTTGAGCCGAGATAGTCGAGCGTGGCGTCGACAGAACCCGCACCGTTTCCTTGAGCCGCTCCGCCCTCGGCCGAAGCGCCTGCGTTGCGTCGAAACGCTGCATCCGCCTGCGGGAAGAAGGCCACGTGCATGTTTGTCAGCAGCGCCCAGTCTTCTCGCGTACGATGCCACTGGTACACCTTGCCCAGCGCATGACACTGCATGCAGCTGGTCCGAATGGATTCGTTAGGCACCGGCTCGTCGATGATCCGGTGTTCCACCATGTACATTGCTGGCTTGGCTTCTTCCGGAGCCAGACCATGATTCGTGCTGAGATACTTCAGCACCGCCTTTGCTTCCGCGGGCTGAAGCTGAAGACCGTTCAACCGCATCATGCGCTTGATGGCTTCTTCCCAACCTTCGGGGCTGGCGCGTTCGTAGGAGATGCGGCTGAGGTTGCCCTTGTCGTCTTTCGTGTGGCATCCGCTGCACTTCGCGATCACGAGATCGCTGGTTACCGGGATACCTTCTTCGGCCGGACCCTTGCCTTTCGCCGCAGCGGCTCCACCTTTGGCCCCGCCCTTCGCGGCTCCGCCACCTCCGCCACCTTGCCCGAGTACGAGCAAGGTACTTCCCAAGACTGCTGCAGTGAGTACCAGTAGCTTCTTCATGCGTCTCCTAGAAAGTGAGTCGTCCGGTCAACTGCAGGTTGCGAGGACCAGCGCCCTCGGCCGACTGCAGTGAGTTGATGGTGCCGAAGGTCGCGTTGCCCAACGTCAGCGCGGGCGTCGCGTAGTTCGCGTGATTTAAGAGATTCGCCGCCGCCACGCCCACTCGAAGATGAACACGCTCGGTGATGGTTACCGAGCGGAACAGCGAGAGTGAAACCGCCTGCGTGCCGGGTCCCATGACCGAGCCTATGGGCGAGTTGCCGAAGCGGCCGATGTTGATATTCGGCACCGCGAAGGCCGCCGCATTGATCCAGCTGCTGGGGGTCTGCACCGTGGGATAGAGCGAGGTCACACCCGGAACCATGTCCGCGCGAACCGTACCGCCAGCCGTCTGACCGATGCCGACACCCGCCGGATCCGCGCCGCTGGTGATGACCGTCATGAAGGGACCAGACTGGCGCATGATCACGCCGGCAAGTTCCCAGCCATTGGCTGCAGTGCGGAGAAGCTTATTCCCGACGTTCACCTGCGGAGCATAGAGGAACGTGGTCTGGAAACGATGGCGGCGCGTGAAGGCGACGTTGCCGTAATCCAGATCGTAGTTAAAGCGGTCCGTCATGGAACCGCCCTGTTCCGCGGCGAACGAGGTGGGATTCGCGCCGCCCTGGTTCGATAAGTTCTTTGCGAATGTGTAGCTGGACTGGAACTGCAGCCCCTTGGAGAAGCGGCGGTTGACGGTGACCGTCACCGCATTGTAGTTGCTGCGCGCGCCACTGCCGTAGGCGATGACGGAGTTCATCAGCGGGAACAACACCCTCGACTTCATCGCGGCCACACCCAGCGTGTTCGCGGGAAGCTGGTTGGCGTTGTACTGGAGGCCGAGGTTGTAGCCGTGGCTGCCGTCATACGTCACGCGCAAGCCCGTATTGAAACCCAGATCGCGTTCGATCGTCAGGTTCCACTGATCCACCTTCGGATCCAGGTAGCCCACTTCAGAAGCGAACTGGAAGGATTCGGTACCCGGCTGCGCCAGGTTGGTGGGGAAAGCGTTGGGGAAGCTGTAGGTCGGCTTGCCGCTTACGATGCTGTTGGTGTAGCGGCCCACGAAACTGGAAGCCACCGCCCACGAAGCATTCAAGCCGCTGCCGGAGAGGGCTTCGATGTAACGGCCCCAACCGCCGCGGATGACCGTCTTGTTGTTCGATCCCACACGCCACGCGAAGCCTACGCGAGGACCGAAGTCCGTGCGCTGCGAGCGGCGGAGGCTCTGCGGGAGTCCCACCTGCGAAGCCTTGAGAATCGGCGTCGGGGAGATGGAATCCGCGAACGCCTCGTTCAGGTTCGATACGCCATCATCCGGAATGACCACCGCGCCGTTCACCGTCGCGCCGTTCACCGTAGAAACGTAGTCCGGCAGGAAATTGGCGGTGTTGTTGTAGTGATCGCGGTAGTTCGGATGATATTCCCAACGCAGACCGTAGTTGATGGTCAGGTGGGAGGTTACCTTCCAGTTGTCCTGCGCATACAGGTTGTAGTGGTTCGCGTAGCCGTTCGAATCCGGATTCTTCACTGTCGTCAGGTTCGAAATATCCGGCACGCCCAGCAGGAAGGAAGCGAAGGGGTTGCCGATCGCGCCGCTGGCAGCCGAGTTATTGAAGGTATACGAGCTCATGCGGCCACCGGCAAACACGTTTGTGTACAGGCCGGTCTGGCGGCGGTAATCGATACCGAATTTGAAGCTGTGGTTGCTCTTGTTCCAGGAGATATTGTCCAGGAACTGAACGGTCTTGGCCCGCGACAGCGCCGTGCTGCCACCGGCCGTCCCGCTAAATCCAGTGATAGTGAACCCAGTCGACGCCGCGCCCGGAGGAATGCTGGGAAGCGTCAGCCCCAGAGCCTGAGCAACTCCGGCCGAAGTATATCCGTAGCTGGTGCCGGTGTTCTGCCCACTGAATCCGAAACGAAATTCGTTCACCATGGTCGCGCTGATGATGGTGTTGTGCGCGCCCGCCAAGCTGTAGACGTTTTCCAGGGAATTACCGCCACCCAGGACGACGGAACCGGTGGGAGTGGTCAGGCTCTGACGACGTTTGTAGGTAAAGCGAGCAAACGCAGTCTGCTTCGAGCCGATGTTCTGATCCAGCCGCAAGTCCCCCTGGTTACTGGTGACGGTGGCCGGGAAGTTCTGAGAGTAGTTGTTCGCGATCGCGCCGGGGGCACCCGCGTTCGGCGAGTACGGCCAGTAGTAAGCCATAGCGCGTTTCGAAAGGTCGGAGATACGCGAGAGCGGAACCTGATTTCCGGGCAACGTCGCACCCGCGGAGAACGGATCTTTAATGGCGGTCTTGTACACCGAAAGGTCGCCGACCTTCATGGCATCCGTCGGGATGCTCTGCACCACCAGGCGCGCCTGCGGCAAGCGCAGACCTTCAAAATCGCTAAAGAAGAACGTCTTGTTCCGACCGCTGTAGAGTTTGGGGATCGAAACCGGTCCGCCGATGGAGACACCGAAGTTGTTCATCACCAGCTTCGGAAGCGTCGCGCTGAACGTGTTGCGCGCGTTCATGAACGCGTTCTGGAAGTTCTCAAAGAAGCTGCCGTGGAACGTATTGCTGCCGCTCTTGGAAATCGTTGTGATGTCGCTGACGCCGCCAAATTCAGCCGTGTTGTTGATTTCGCTGACGCGGATTTCAGCGATGCCTTCGAAGGACGGGAACAGTTCCGCGACCGGAGCACCGGTCTTCGCGCTTGAGGTACTGATGCCGTCGAGCGTGACGGAGATCATGGAGGGCTTCGCGCCCGCAACTGAGATGTTGCCGCTCGCATCCGTCTGTACACCGGGCTGCGTGGTCAACGTCGTGATCGGGCTGGTCGAACCCGCGCCGCGCGAACCGATCGCCAGAGGCAGATCGATCAACTCACGACCAGTCTTCGTCTCGGCGATATTGGAGACTTCCGTGTTAATCGTCGGCTCTGCAGCCGCCGTGACACTAACTGACTCCACCACCGTAGCCACTTCCAGAGTCCCGTCAGCTCGAAGGGTCTGGCGCGCGGTGAGTTCGAAACCGTTGATCGCGGCAGGACGAAAGCCGTCCGCGCGAAAAAGAATGTCGTAGGTGCCGGGTTCGATATTGACGAACGTGTAGCCGCCGTCCGAACTGGTTATGCTCTCACGCTTGGCGCCGGTGCCTTTGTTGGTAAGGCTGACGATGCAGCTCGGGATCACCGCGCCAGCGGGATCTTTCACCGTTCCCACAAATGAGCCGAACGTGGACTGCGCCCACGCGGCCTGACTAAAAAGTGCGGCCAGGATGAAAAAGGCCAAGATCTTGGTATAGCGAGACCGCGGTATCGCGTTCCTCAGGTCGACATGCATGCCGATAAATTCCTCCCCTATTTGCGCTAGTGAATATGGTTCGACGAGACACGTCTGAACGGAGACGCAAATCTACTCGCGACGCGCGTGCGAGCGTTTCAACGGACAGGACAAGCTGCGGAATGCCTGCGGTCGGTCACCACAGCGGAACAAATTGACCACGCAAACGTGACAACACGCCGTGTAGACAAGTAAGTTGACCTAACTGGGGAAAACGCAACGCCAGGATGCGCGCTCTTCGGGGAGGGTAAAACAGGCAGCTCACACAAATCACTTTGAGCTGATGAGGAACATTAGCACGGAATAAGCGCAGTGATCAAGGATTTTCTTAAGAAGATCGCTTTTCATCGGTGAGCTGACTGCCGGGGTCCGACGGCCCGTGGCGCTCGAAGTAGCGGTGTGATTCAATGATGCTCCATGAAGTGCGCCCTTTGCTTCGTCTTCGCGCTGACCGCCTTCGCGCAAACCACTCCACCCAAGCGTGAGGTTTCGCCCGTCACCGCTCCGATGCTGGCCAAGCCAGATCCCGCGGACTGGCTGATGTGGCGGCGCACGCTGGATAGTTGGGGCTATAGTCCGCTCAATCAAATTGATCGAACCAACGTCGCGAACTTGCGCCTGGTGTGGACCCGCGGCATGGCCGACGGAACGCAGGAAGGAACTCCGCTGGTTCACGATGGTGTGATGTTCCTGCCGAATCCCGGGGATCTGATCCAGGCGCTGGACGCGGCAACGGGCGATCTACTGTGGGATTTCAAGCGGCAGTTCCCCGAAGGCTTCCGCCAGGGAAACGGCAACACCACGCGCACGCTCGCATTGTGGGGCAACTCCGTGATCGACCTCTCCGCGGATGACTTCGTCTACGGGGTGGATCTGGCAACCGGCAAGATGCAGTGGGAAACGCGCGTGCTGGATTATCGCGAAGACTCCGGCACGCAGTCCGGCGGCCCGATTGTCGCGGGCGGCAAGATCTTCTCCACGAGAGCTTGCCGGTTCAACAACGCGTCGCCCAACGCCTGTGTAATCACGGCGCACGATGCGGCAACAGGCAAGGAACTGTGGCGGCGTCGCACGATCCCCCGCCCCGGCGAACCCGGCGATGAATCCTGGGGCAACCTGCCTGAAAAGGATCGTCGCCACGTCGGCGCATGGATGACCCCCAGCTTTGACCCCGAGCTGAACCTCTTATATGTGGGCACCTCTGTCACCTCCCCCGCTCCGAAGTACATGCTGGACGGCAATGACAAGGAGTACCTCTATCACAACTCCACACTGGCGCTGAACGCCGATACCGGAGAGATTGTCTGGTATTACCAGCACGTCGTCGATCACTGGGACCTCGACCATCCCTTCGAACGACTGCTGCTCGACACGGCTGTCGCGCCCGATCCATCAGAGGTTGCGTGGATGAATCCGCGCATCAAGCCCGGCGAGCGCCGCAAGGTACTGACCGGGATTCCCGGCAAGACTGGCATCGTCTACACGCTCGATCGCGCAACGGGCGAATTTCTGTGGGCTCGTCCCACCGTCGTGCAAAACGTCATCTCCAAAATCGATGGAGCCACCGGCAAAGTCACCGTCAATCCTGACGCGTTGTTCACCGCCGACGGCCAGACGCGACGCATCTGCCCCGGCGCCAACGGCGGCAAGGATTTCCCCGCCGGTGCGTACAGCCCACTGACGAACACCATGTACTACGGCCTGCAGAACGCGTGCTTCGACGTGACCAGCCTCGCGAGTCGCACGACCGCGTACGGCTTCAACACCAAAGGCCTCATCACGCCGGGCACCGAAAACGCCGGCAGCTTGTTTGCGATCTCCGCAGAAACCGGCAAGACACTGTGGCGCTACGATCAGCGCGCCGGCATGATGTCGTCGGTCGCGACCGGCGGAGGCCTACTCTTCACCGGTGACACCAACGGTCGCTTCCGCGCGTTCGACCAGAACAACGGCAAGATTCTGTGGGAGGTCAACCTAGGCTCGGAGGTTTCGGGCTACCCCGTTACGTTCTCGGTGAAGGGCAAACAATACGTCGCCGTTTCCACGGGCAGTTCGCTGGTCAGCACCTCGATTAATGCCCTCGCAGATCTCAAGCCGACGAAGGTGAACGCAATCTACGTCTTCGCTCTTCCATAAAGGTCAAGTCATGAAAACACGTTTCTGGATTTTCCCCATCGTCACTGTGGGCGCCGCGTTCCTGGCTCTCTTTGCGCAAGCGCAGCAGCCTGCGCCTGCCGAAATCAGAACTGGAGTTACGCCGAAAGGAATCACGTGGCCCTCGCCACCGCTTCCGAACGGACCGATCGCCTTCGACACGGGCGTCGAGCGAGGCCTGCACCTCACTATCACCAAAGGCCTGGTTCAGCCCTGGAGCATGGCGTTCCTGCCCAACGGCGACATGTTGATCACCGAACTCGCCGGACGCTTGCGCCTGGTCCACAACGGCGTGCTGCAACCCACGCCCATCGCGGGAACTCCGCAAGTGCAAGCGCAAGGTCTGGGCGGCTTGGAAGACCTCGCATTGCATCCGCGCTTCGCGGAGAACGGCCTCGTTTACTTCAGCTATCACAAGCCGCCTCCGCCGACCAACGGTAAAGCGACCGGCTCCGGCATCATCACGCTGGGTCGCGGACGCTGGGACGGCAGCGCGATCACAGGCTTCCAGGAACTGTTCAGCACCATCCCGAGCGGCAACGCCTCGCGCATTCTGTTCGGGCGCGATGGCATGCTCTACATGACCGTCGGCTCCGGCGATCCGCCCATCGGGCAGCGCGCCCAGGATCCGAATGACCTCGCGGGCAAGGTTCTGCGTCTGCGAGATGACGGCACCGTTCCGCCCGACAACCCGTTCGTCGGACGCGCCGGCTACCGGCCGGAGGTCTTCACGATGGGGCATCGCATCCCGCTGGGCCTCGCGGTGAATCCTGTCACGGGCGACATTTGGGAATGCGAGAACGGACCCAACGGCGGCGACGAAGTGAATATCCTGGCGGCGGGCAAGAACTATGGCTGGCCCGTGGTCAGCTACGGACGCTTTTATGGCGGTCCGAGAGTGTCTCTCAATCCGTATAAGGAAGGCATGGAGCCGCCCGTGATTTTCTGGGTGCCGGCGATCGCCACGTCCGGCCTGACCTTCTACACCGGAGACCGCTATCCGAACTGGAAGAACAACCTGTTCGTCGGCGGCATGCGCCAGGGCGAGGTCCCGCAATCCGGCCACCTGGAACGCGTCGACTTCAACGGCGACGATTGGGAAGAGCTCCATCGCGAGGGCATCCTGCGCGATCTCCACAACCGCATCCGCGACGTGCGCCAGGGTCCCGATGGCTTGCTCTACATCCTGACCGCGGAAGCCGACGGGGCGCTGTTGCGGATCGATCCTGCCGCGCGGCCATAAGGTTCCGCTATAATCCGCCCATGAGAATCGCCAAGCGCTTTCCGCGTATCTGTGCAGTCATCCTCGGCGTCGCTACAACGGTGAGCGCCCAAGCGCCCGCGCAACCAGCCAAGCCTGCTCCCGATCCACGCAGCCTAGTGTTGGTGGGCGACCGTTTCACGCCGCTGAAGTATGACGACATGACACCGGAACAGAAGGCGATGATCGATCACCTGCTGGCCGGGCAGCGCGGAGGCGCGAACGGGCCGTTCAACGTGTTGCTGCGCAGTCCGGAAGTGGGCGACGCGGGGCAGGAGTTCGGCGGAGCGATGCGTTTCCGCACGAACATTCCCAAAGACGTCTCCGAAGTGATCATCATCATGACGGGGCGTTATTGGACGGCGCAATACGAGTGGTACTCGCACAAGATCGCGGCGCTGCAGTACGGCGTGGCTCCCGCGATTGTGGACGCCATCGCCGCGGGGAAGCGCCCCACGGGGATGAAGCCAGAGATGGAAGTGGCGTACAACCTGATCGATGAGTTGCTCACCAGCCATCAAGTGACGGACGCCACGTTCAAGGCCGCAAAGGATCGCTACGGCGAGCGGGGCGTGTTCGATATCGTCGGGCTCAGCGGCTGGTATGGCGTGGTTTCACTGCTGCTCAACGTGGACCGGTATCCGTTGCCTCCGGGTGAGAAGCCCGAACTGCGAGCTTTGGCGAATCCGTTGCCTGTGGCAGCCAAAGGATTGGCGACGCCGGTACCGGGCGTGCCCGCGCCAGCCGCGGTAAAGTCCTCGGCCAAGGGCAAGGAATTCTCGATGCTGGGCGATCGCTTCAAGCCGCTCACCTATGAGCAGATGACGCCTGAGCAGCAGAAGATGACCGACATCGCCATATCGCAGCGCGGCACCGGAGCCACGTTCAACATCAGCGTTCGCGATCCAGATGGCGGGCAGTTGTTCTTCAACTTGGGCGACCGCGTGCGCTTTCACATGTCGGTTCCTGACAAGCTGAAGGAGTTGGCGATCCTGATTACCGCGCGCTACTGGGGCTCGCAATACGAATGGACCGTGCATCATCGCGCGGCCGTGCAGGCGGGGCTCAGCGAGGCCAAAGTGAAGGCCATCGCCGACGGCAAACGGCCCGTGGGAATGTCGGCGGATGAAGAAACGGTTTACAACTTCATCACAGAGTTGTTCAAGACCAAACAGATGAGCGACCCTACATTCGCCGCACTCAAGAAACTGGTGGGCGAACGCGGACTCGTGGATCTGTGCGTCACCGCCGGCTACTATCAGGCGGTTTCGATGTTCATGAACGTCGACAGGCTGCCGGTGGACGGAGGGCAGCCGGAGTTGAAGTACATGGCCGCGCCGCTGCCTTAGACCGCGATCGATTTCCAGTTCTTGACGAGATACTCCGCCGTTCGCCACGCGAGTGCCTGCGCGGTTAGCGTTGGATTACGCGCGCCGCTGGTGCCCATGACGGATGCTCCCAGGATGCCGAGGTTCGGCGATTCATGCGAGAAGCCCCAGCGGTTGACCACGTTGGTATCCGGGTTGTCGCCCATGCGCGTACCGCCGTAGGCATGCGTCGAAACGCCGGGGACGACCGGTGCGGGCTTGAACACCTCGATGGCTCCCGCAGCGCGGTACCATTCTTCCATCTTCGCCTGAGCGAACATGACGGAGCGGCGTTCATTTTCGCGCATGCCTCCCGTGTTGATGCGGCAAACAGGATCGCCCAGCGGGTCGCGGATGTCGTCGTCCAGATCCAGATACAGCGTCTCGTAAGGAAACGTGTTCGTCTGCATGTAGGTCTGCGCCTGGCGCGCCGCCGCGTCGTGAATGAATTTCTTCCAAGCCGAGCCCCAGCGCGGCGAACGGCCAAACGTATTCATCGCGGCCGCATCGATGGGGTGGCGCTCGGTGTAGACGTGAAGACTGGTGCCCCCGATGAAACCTAAACCAGTGTGGTCGAAATGATCGTCGGCCCACTCATCGCACGTAGTGCCTTGCGCGGGCAAGCCGTACCAGATGTTGATATCGGATGGGAACAACGCAGTCACGTTGGTGCCCCAATGCCCGAAGTAGTGGCGGCCCACTTGTCCGTGATTGTTCGACAGCCCCTTGGGATACGCTTTCGATTTCGAGAGCAGCAGCAGGCGCGAGTTCTCGTACGTGTAGCCGGCGAGCAGGACCACCTTCGCCGGTTGGAAATATTCCTGGCGATTGCGGATGTAGCGCACGCCGGTGGTGCGGCCATTTGCATCGACCTCGATACGCGTGACGTGTGCATTGTCGAAGATCGTCAGATTCTTGGTCTTCTGCGCTTCGGGGATCGTTGTCACCGCCGTCGAATTCTTCGCACTGACGTGGCATCCACCGGTGGCGCAATACCCGTGATACACGCAGGACCCGCGTCCCTTGCGCGGCTGCGAGTTGATCGCGGCCGGTGGCGCAAACGGTTTCCAGCCGAGCTTTCGCGCGGCATCCGCCATGTGATCCGTGAAGCCCGCGCCTCGCAAAGGAGGCATCGGATACTCTTTATCGCGCGGACCTTCGAAGGGATTGCCGGTGCCCGTCAACTTGCCTTGAATGTTTCCAGCTTGGCCGGAGACGCCGACCTCGTCTTCGATGGTTTCGTAGAACGGAGCCAGTTCTTGATAGGTGAGTGGCCAGTCTTCGAGCGTGGTTCCCGCCGGAATCGAGCCTGCTCCGTAGCGGCGAATCACTTCAGAGCGCGTGCGGAAATCCCACGGCTTCAACCGCCAGCTTTGCGCCCAGTAATGAATCGACGTCCCGCCGATGGCGTTCATCATCGGATGCGTCGCCGGCTGCACACCCTTCTCACCGGGGCCGGTGCGCACCGTGGGGATCTCGCGCTGCGCTTTCGGGGAGCTGGTCACCAGCCGGCGAACGTTGTTATAGACTTCGTCGGCATGAAAGTCCTTGTGCGGGTCCATCCACGTGCCGGCTTCGATGCCGGCCACTTTGAGACCCGCACGCGCCAACGGCAGCACCGCAACGCCGCCCGCTGCGCCGAGTCCGATGACCGCTACATCAACTGGTTTGAGAGTGGTTGCCATGTCCGTCTCTATGTGTCGTCTCTACTTGTACCGGGCGCCCCAATCGGAGCGACGATAGGGAGCCGGGTATTTGTCCATGCGCTGCATGTCTGCATCGACCGCAGGGCGCGGGCCGGGATAGCGGATCAAATCCCAACCGATGAAGTTCTTGTTTCCGCCGTAGTATGGATCGCCGAACATGCCCTCTTGCGTGAGGCGGAGTGCTCGATTGAAGAACGCGCGGCCTTGAGGAACGTCTTGTGCCGTGCCTTCATCCAGAGCCGTGAGGATCTGATCGCGTTGCGCCGGCGAGAGCTCGGTTAGAGCCTTGCCCTGGGTGCGCCGCGCATACGCATCCACTGCGGCCAAACCATCCAGGAACTGTTTCTTCTCACTCGCATTCGGACCTGCAAGCACGCGGTCAACGTAGAACTGCGCGCCTGCCGCTACGGCTCCGGGGCCCAGTTCATCGGCGGGAATCAGCCGGTCGATGAAGGCTTCGAGCGTCTTCAATTGCGCGACCGTAAGCGCTGTGGGCACCGTCTGTGCCTGCATGGTGAGAGCCGCCAGCGGCACGAACGCAGCCGTGGCAATCAGTTCGCGTCGCGAGAAACGCAGCTCATTCTCAAATCTGGTCGGTCTGTTCACCCAATCCCCCTACTTCTTCCCCCGGAACGATCGCTCCATCGTATCGTGTGGATCCACCGACACAGGTTGGTCGCGCCATAACCAGCGCATCATCTCCGGCAGCATCGCGCCGCCCATGTTGTGGCTATGGACGCCCATGCCCCACGAATAATTCACGTCGTACCCTTTCTTGGTCAGCGCATCCACCATGCGCGTGTTCTGCAGGAACCAGTCGCGATGCGGGTCGTATTCGCTGTTTTGTGCGGTGGTGCCGCGATTGTCGTTGCGGCCGTCGATCATGAAGATCCGGATCGGCTTCTTTTCCGCGGCCAGCACCTTGTCGGGATACACGTGGCCACCCTTCAAATCGACAAACGTTCCGATGCCACTCAACACTTTGTGAAACTGATCCGGCCGTTCCCACGCGACAGTGAACGCAGCGATCGCTCCGGAACTCCAGCCGGCGAAGCCGTGACGATCCGGGTCGCGCGAGATCTTGTAGTCCTTGTACAGAACGGGCATCAACTCATCAACGATGACCTTCGAATAGCGGTCGCTCAACGTGTCGTATTCTTCCTGACGATTCGAGGCTTTGGTCGCCGTGATCACGCCGGGATCGATGAACGCGCCGATCATCACGGGGATGTCACCGCGATAGGTCAGATTGTCCAGCACGTTGTGCGCGCGATAGAAGCCGTCGGCCTTCAGGTACGTGGCTCCGTCATTGAACACCATCAGACTCACTTCGCGCGAGCCGTCGTACTGCGCGGGAACGTAGACCCAGTAGGTATGTTCGACGCCGGGGAACGCCTTGCTGGGCAGTTGAAAGGGCCCGCGAATCTCGCCCTTGGGCACGCCATCGCGCGGCAGCGAATCGGGACCCAGTGTGTAGAACGCATCGAACTCCGAAGGTTGCGCCGGGCCGCCGGGCGCGCGCTGCGCCAGAACCACAGTCACGCTCACAATCATCAGTGCAATTACCGAGCGAAGCTTCGTCATCTCGCCTCCTTGAACTTTGACCGCCCCCCAGCATATCCGAATTCGGTCCTGTTCGAGGCCCCCCGGGGGGCATGCAGCCGAGCGTTCGACGTGATAGACTCGCTCCCGGTCGGGTGGAATTCCGCTCACAACCTTACGGAGGTGCACCAATGATGAAGCGAACTCTAGGATCTGTGATCTTGTTCGGACTAATGGCCAGCAGCGCACTGCAGGCGCATCATTCCTTGGCGGGCGTGTACGTCATGGACAAGGAAACGGAACTGGCTGGAACGGTGGTAGACGTGAAGTTCACGAATCCCCACGGCTCCCTGGGTGTCGCTGTCACGAATGCGGATGGCTCCACCACGAAGTGGGTGATGACGCTCGGGTCGGCGGTTGCATTGGCGCAACGCGGAATCGGCAAAACCGGAGCGAACGCCATCCACCAAGGTGACAACATCAAGATCAAGTTCAATCCCGCGAAGAACGGCAGCCCGCTGGGCTTCCTGAAAACTGTGACCATGCCGGATGGGCGCGTGATCCAGATCTCCGGTGGCGGACCGAACGAATAACCGGCAATGCGGGCTCAGTAGGTTCGTTTACTGCTGAGCCTTATCTCCCACAGCCAGGCCACCCGTGACCCCGTCCACTTGATAGCCGGTCTGAATCTGCCGGATCTTCTGAATCTCAGCGGGGGTAGCCGTCTTGGGGTCCACGTTCGCCAGCGAGCAAGTGAAGCCGCGCAGCGTACACTCCGACGTCGTGTGCTTGATGTTGCGCTTCTTCATCTCGTCCAGCATGTAGTTCATCACGTCGTGGTGAATGATGACCGCGTTGTTGGGCACGAACGTGCCCACGCCGATCGCGTAATCCACGGGCATCAGCGGTTCCACACTGGAGCCGAAGGAACCGTCATTTTTCTTCCCCAGGTCGTGCGCCGTCAGATCCGCACCCTTCGAGATCAGATACTTCACAATTTCCAGATCGCCAAGATTGGCCGCCACCATCAAGGGAGTGATGCCGTAGTTGTCCGCGGCGTTTATATCTTGTCCCATGTCCACGAGCATCTTGACGAGCTCCAAACGCTCCGCGGGCGTGCGTTGCCGATGGTAACCGTTGATAAAACCGGTCCCGCACGCCGCCATTAATACCGTCTCGCGATCCTTCGAAATAATCTTCGGGTCCGCGCCGTGCGACAGCAGCAGCTTCGATAACTCCACATCCCCAGCCAGCGCCGCACGCATCAGAGCCGTGGCGTACACCAGCCGAGGCGAACCCTCGCGCATGCGAGCCCGGGGAGTGGCGTTGATTAACGCATTCGGATTCGCACCACCATCCAACATTTTCTTGATCAGCGGCAGAGGGTCACGCGTCTCCATCCAAGGGAAGTTCGGTGCGGTCTCCATGTTGCGGCGATCCACGGCCCAGAACAGCGGCGTAAACCGCTGCGCATCGGCCTGATTCAGATTCGCGTGGCTGTCGATCAGAAACTCCGCGACGTCCCAGTTCCCATCAAACAACGCCAGGGACAAAGCGTCCTTGCCGTCCGCTGCTTGAGCGTTAATGTCCGCGCCGGCCTTCACGATCGCCTTCGCCGACTCCACATCGTTCTCACGCGCCGCGAACATCAGCGGCGTTAACCAGCCACTCGCGAATTCCTCAAATGCACCCGCCGGTTTATCTTTGACCGGCGCAGTCCCTTCGAAGCCGCGTCCCGAAGCCGACGGCAGATAGTAGGAACGGACGTTCACATCCGCGCCGCGCTCAATGAGCAGCTTCGCCACATTGGAGTGACGCTCATTCACGGCCCACATCAAAGCCGTCGTACCGCCCCACGTTTCCTGCAGGTTGGGCTTCGCCCCGCGGTCCAGCAGGACGCGCACTGCGTCGATCTTGCCCGTCTTCGCCGCAATCATCAGCGCCGTATCGTTCGCCTTCGTCAGCGGAGCATTGGGATCAACACCCGCCGTCAGTAAACGCGTCAACATCGCGGCACTGCCGTTGATCGCGGCCAGTTGTAACGGAGTCGCGCCCACCACGTTCGCCGCGGACACTTTGGCGCCAGCCTTAAGCAGCACATCGACCAGTTCCAGATCGTTCGACTGCACGGCCCAATGCAATGCGGTGGACCCATCCACCTGCGGAGCATTCACGTTCGCCTTCTTCAGCACGAGACTCCGCACGGTGGCCTTGTCGCCCCGTTGCGCGGCGTCCGCAATCTCACTCTTCACCACCGCCCCGAAAGCACACGGCAGCAGCAGCACGAACGCAATGAATCCTGTTAAGCGCATGATGAACTCGTCCTACTTTTTCTTGGTTTGCGCGGCACGAATCCGCACATCGCGCAGCACCGCAGGCAGCGCAGCGTAGTTCTCCACCGATACCATCTTCGCCGCCGCATCCGGCGCGATTTTCTCCGTCAGCGAAATCTTGCCTTCGCCTTCGCCCTTGGCGTTCAACCGCAGCTCGATCACCGAAAACTCGTACGGATTGGCCGTCCCATCCACCGTCGGTGTCCACCGGGCATTCATGGCGCCCAGTTTCCGCTGCGTCACCAGCACAATCCGCCGCGATCCATCCGCCGCGTCGACCTTGCCCGCATACCGCAACGCGTAACCGGCGGTCTCGGAAGACCACAAATATCCGACCGTCGCGGCCTCTTCCAGCGCCTTCGCCAGCGATGCGTCGGGGGTCGACGCCGGATTCGGATCGGCCTTCGCCGCGCCCCGGCCAGCCTTCGCCGCGCCTTTGCCCGCGCCCTTCTCTGCTCCGCGCCCGCCGCCGGCCGAGGTCTGATTCCACGCGGCCATGAGGCGGTCGCGCTCCTCATCTGTTGACCAACGCAGGATCTCGATCCGAATCGAATCCGGAGCACTCGCCACATTCGCCAGCGTCGCCGTCAAGTTCACGGCGCCAGCATCACTCTGAGCCAACAGCACGGCCAAACTGCTGCCGCCCGCCAGCGCGATCACGAACTCACGCCGTCTCATTTGTCCTGATTGGTCCCCCACACGCGAGCCAACCATTCCACCAGGCGTTCCAGTTCTTCATCGCCCAAATCCGCACCGCGCTCGCGCATGTCCACCAACGTCACGCGCCAGGCTTCCGTCGCCTTGCGAGCACCCTGCACACGCTCCATGCCGTGACACTTGGTGCAGGAGCGATTCATCAAACGGATCGCTTCCGGATCAGAGAAGAATGTCGTGATCTCTGGCGGAACATACGAACGCGGGAACGCCTTTACATCCGGCCCGAAACGCGTCGAGAGCCACCCGAGCAGTAGTTCCTTGTCCGCATCCCCCAGCTTTACGTCTCCAGCCTTGTGTTTATCGGTGATCAGCTTCGACCACCCGGCCTTATCGAGCGAGTGGAACGCGTAATCATCGATCCCGTGACAGAGAGTACAATTCGCGCGAATGACGTTCCATACCGCGCCCTCTGGGCGTTCAATCTTGGGCCGCTGTGCAGCCCGGTTTTGCGCCGCGAGCGGCAGCGCCGCGAGGATTCCCAACGTGATCCAGTAGCGCATGATTAGAGCGACAGCGGCTTGGTGCTTGAGCCGAACGATGTCTGCGTCCCCACTTGAATGCCAGCGGCGTTGTACTTTGGAATCGATTCAATGCCGTACTTATGCAGCAACGAGAGCAGCATGTTCGACGTCCGTTCCGTGTAATCGGGGAATACGATGTGGCGGTTACCTTCAAACTTGCCGTCGATGCCACCCAGCAGAATCACAGGGACCTTGATGTGCGCGTGACGATGCGAGTTGCCCATGTTGCTGCCCTTGTAGATCAGGATGTGATCCAGCACGGAGCCGTCACCATCCGGAATCTTCGCCAGCTTATCGGCAAAGTACGCCAGGTTCTGGACGTGATAGCGGTTCATCTTGGCGTAGTTCGCCACCGTCTCCGGCTTCTCGCCGTGGTGCGACGTGCCGTGCCAAGCTCCATTGAAGCCCGATTCCGGGAAGCTGGCGCCTGACAGATCCTTGCCCAGCATGTAGGTCGCCGAGCGCGTCAGGTCACCTTCGAAGGCCAGCGCCAGCAGATCGTACATCAGGCGATAGTGAACGTGCTTGTTCTCCGGCAGGCCGAACGGGATCTCTTCATTCGGTTCCTTCACCGTCGATTCCATCGCAATGCGGATGCGGCGCTCGATTTCACGGATATTTTCGAGATACGTGTCGAGCCTTTGCTTGTCGCCGTTACCCAGATCGCGCTTAAAGAACGACAGCTCCTGCGTGATGGAGTCGAGAATACTTGCGCTCTGCGCGCGGCCGCGCTTGCGCTCCTCACTGCTGGTGCCGTCGCCGAACAAGCGCTCGAACGCGACACGAGGATTCACTTCGGTCGGCAATGGCTGCACCGGCGACGTCCACGACATACAGTTCGTGTAGGCGCAGCTATAACCCCAGTTGCAGTTGCCGAAGTTGCCGTCTTCTTCGACGCCCAACTGGATCGACGAAAGAATCGTGCTCTGGCCATACTTCTGCGCGACCAACTGATCGAAGGTCACGCCCAGATATGGACTGACCGCGTTGCGGCGCGGGCGCGATGACGACAGGAACACCGCGCCACGAGCATGATCGCCACCCGGTTCCTCGGTAGTCGCCGCAGCTTCCGGCATATCGAGGCCGGTGATCAGCGTCAATCGATTGCGGAACGGCTCCAGGGGCTTGGTAATAAAGGAAAGCTCGGGATTCTTACCTTCCTGCAACGGGCTCCAGTATCCCGGCGCGGCGCCATGCGGGTGCCAAATACCCAGGAAGCGGCGCACCGGTGCGGCGGCCGTATTGCGCAGCGGCGTCTGCGCGGGAACCATGCTGTCCAGCAGCGGCAAGCCGATCGTGACACCGGCTGCCTTCAGGAATGATCTGCGCGGAAGATGTTTCTTCGTAATGAACATATTCGTTCCCTCTTAGTTCTCCACCGTCTGTGCCACTCGCTTCTGGAATGGATCGCTCTTGATGATCCCCATCAGGATCGACATGAACCGATCGTTATTATTGTGCGCGTCGCGCACAATGCCGCGAATCACGGGCATGTCTTCGTTCTCAACACCACGGCCCAGCGCAAACGTCATCAGTTTCTCCGTGATCGTACGCATGAACTGCGGAGAGTACTTGTTCAATGCCTGACGAAGCTCCGTGGGGCCATTTACTTTCGTGCCGTCCCACAGCGTAGACGCCGCGTCGATCGGCACACCGCCCAGACCGCCCTGCTTATCGCGCCAGGAACCGTCGGCGTCGAAGTTTTCGAGCGTGAACCCGATGGGATCCATCAGCTTATGACAGCTGGCGCACGGCTCATTTTTGCGATGCAGTGTCATCTGCTCCCGCAAGGTCATCAGCTTGTTGTCACCCGTGCTGTCTTCGAGCGGCGGCACGTTCGGCGGCGGCTCCGGAGGAGGCGTGCCGAGGATATTTTCCAGCACCCACACGCCGCGCTTTACCGGCGATGTGCGGAAGTTCTGCTGCCAGGCCAGAGCCAGCACACTGCCCTGCCCCAGCAAGCCGCGCCGATACGCCATATCCGGCCCCAACGCCACGCGACGGAAATGCGCGCCGTACACGTTCGGGATCCCATAGTGCTTGGCCAAGCGTTCATTAATGAACGTATAGTTCGCGTTTAGCAAGTCCAGCACGCTGCGATTCTCTTTGATCACGCTCTGGAACAGCAGTTCCGTCTCGCGGCGGAAGCTCTTGCGCAGTTCGTCATCCCAGTTCGGATAGAACACGCCGTCCGGGGAGGTCGACGGCAGATTGCGAAGGTAGAGCAACTGATCGCCGAAGTTGTCCACCAATGCGTCAGCCTTCGGATCGGCCAGCATCCGCTTCACCTGGCGTTCCAGCACCAGGGGTTGATGCAGCTGGTTCTTCGCCGCGACTTCGATGAGCGCGTCGTCAGGGATGGTGCTCCACAGCAGGAACGAGAGACGCGAGGCGAGCTCCAGATCGCTGATGCGATAGGACTGGCCGGGCTTAACGCCTTCCGGCTCGTGCTCCGCGCGGACCAGGAACTGCGGGCTGGTCAGGATGCGACGCAGCGCGAGCTCAATTCCGTCCTCAAAGGTCCCGTCGCGGCGACCTTCCTGATAGAAGCCGAACACAAACTCCATGTCCCGGTCGACCAACGGCCGGCGATACGCTCGGCGGGCCAATGTCGAAAGAATCTGCTTGGCACAGGGCTCTTCCTGCTCCGGCGTGGCCGGCTGGCAGATATACACCTTGCGCAGACTGGCCGAATCGGTGGGCCGCACCGCGGTGAACGGGCCGCGGATCCGGAGCGTGCCGATCGCCGGGTGATATTGCAACTGCGGAATCGGGTTGTCTTCGAGCGATTTGCGCGCGTACTGTTTGATCAGGTCGAGGCTGGGGCTCATGTTGTCGGCGAGGAACGTCACGCCCACCAAGTGCGAGCCCGCTTGCACGGAGATCGTCGAATTGATTTCGCCGTCGTCGGTCGACGCATTCGCCGCCGTCAGGCCGACGCCCTTGTAGTCCTTCACGTCGACCATTTCGTTATCGATGAAAAAGGCCAGCTTCTCGTTCGGGATGAACTTGCCAAGGCCGAAGTTCGCCACCGAGAACTTGTATTCGCCATTGGCCGGGAACACGTGACGCACGGCCATGCCGCCGCGCGTTCCGAACGGGAGTCCATCAATATGATCGGTCTGCGAGGTATCGCCCGGCGCGATGTAGGCAGCTTCCGTCGGCGACTTCCAGAAACCGACGGCCATGCGAGCGATGCGGCCGGCGGC